>CAYUQE010000031.1:0-19930 GCA_964446805.1 uncultured Proteiniphilum sp.
CTCACATATCCCATCATCGGAAATTACGGACTTCCCGACCAGAGCGAACCAGACGGAATTTCAGCTTTTTTTGAGTCCCAACGGCTCCATGTCAGCGGACTCATCGTACAGGATTACTGTGATCTCTACTCACACTGGAATGGTGTGATGAGCCTGGGAGAATGGCTCAGTGAAGAGGGTGTCCCGGGCATCTATGGAATTGATACGCGCATGCTCACCAAGATTCTGAGAGAGAAGGGATCCATGCTGGGTAAGATCGTGTATGACGGGGAAGATGAGATCGCCTTTTACGATCCGGAGAAGGAGAACCAGGTAGCAAAAGTGAGCTGCAGGGAGGTGACAGAATATGGAGGGGGCAAAAAGAGGGTGGTGATGATTGATTGCGGCGTGAAGCTGAATATCGTGCGAGAGCTGATCAAACAGGATGTTCAACTGATACGTGTACCTTGGGACTACGATTTCAGTCATATCGATTATGATGGTCTTTTTATCTCTAACGGTCCCGGTAATCCCGATTATTGCGGCATCACCGTAGATCATATCCGTGAGGCGATGCAAAAGGAGAAGCCTGTGTTCGGTATCTGCATGGGCAACCAGCTCCTCGCCAAAGCGGCGGGAGCCAACACCTACAAGCTGAAATATGGTCACCGCAGCCACAATCAACCGGTACGGAGGGTGGGCACAAACAGCTGTTTCATCACTTCCCAGAACCATGGTTATGCCGTGGATGAGTCACTCCTGGGAGTTGATTGGGAGCCCTACTTCGTGAATATGAATGACGGCACCAATGAAGGGATAAGGCACAAAACCAAACCCTTCTTCTCGGTTCAGTTTCACCCGGAAGCAAGCAGTGGACCGACCGACACACGTTTTTTCTTTGAGGATTTCGTGAAGATGCTTTAATCGATAAATTGCAGAGAATGGAGAATAAAAATTCAATTCAACAAAATATACCCCTCACACCATCAAACGGGAGGATAGCCACAGTGAAAAAAGCCCTTATCCTCGGCTCCGGCGCCCTGAAGATTGGCGAAGCGGGTGAGTTCGACTACTCCGGGTCGCAGGCACTAAAAGCCCTGCGTGAAGAGGGTGTGGAGACAATACTTATTAATCCCAACATCGCTACGGTGCAGACCTCGGAAGGATCTGCCGACAGGATCTATTTCCTGCCTGTGACGCCCTACTTCGTGGAGAAGGTGATCGCCCGTGAGCGTCCCGACGGCATCCTCCTTGCATTCGGAGGCCAGACAGCACTGAACTGTGGTGTCGCACTCTACCAGTCGGGTGTGTTTGAAAAATACAATGTGGAGGTGCTGGGAACACCGGTACAGGCAATCATGGACACGGAGGACCGTGATCTGTTTGTCAAGAAGCTCGATCAGATAGAGGTGAAGACCATACAGAGCTTCGCCGTAGCCACGATGGAGGATGCATTGAAGGCTGCCGACACACTCACTTATCCCATCATCGTTCGAGCAGCCTATGCACTTGGCGGACTGGGCTCCGGCTTCTGCAACGATGGAGAGGAACTGAAGACACTCGCAGCCAAGGCGTTCAACTACTCCGATCAGCTGCTGATAGAGAAGTCACTGAAGGGATGGAAAGAGATAGAGTATGAGGTGGTGCGTGATCGCTATGATAACTGCATCACGGTATGCAACATGGAGAACTTCGACCCGCTGGGCATCCACACCGGTGAAAGCATTGTGGTGGCTCCCTCGCAGACACTCACCAACAGTGAGTATCACAAGTTGCGTGAGCTGGCCATCAGGATTGTCCGCCATATAGGTGTCGTGGGAGAATGCAATGTGCAGTATGCCTTCGACCCTGAGTCGGAGGACTACCGCGTGATTGAGGTGAACGCCCGCCTGAGCCGCTCCTCGGCGCTCGCCTCCAAGGCTACCGGCTACCCGCTGGCATTTGTCGCAGCAAAGCTGGGACTGGGATACGGGCTCTTCGACCTGAAGAACTCAGTCACCAGATCGACCAGTGCCTTCTTTGAGCCGGCACTCGATTATATTGTGGTGAAGATACCCCGATGGGATCTGGGCAAGTTCAGCGGCGTGTCGAAAGAGATCGGCTCCAGCATGAAGTCGGTTGGGGAGATCATGGCTATAGGTCGTACCTTTGAAGAGGCTATCCAGAAAGGACTACGAATGATTGGTCTTGGTATGCATGGCTTTGTAGAGAACAAGGAACTGAAGATCGACGATATCGATAAGGCACTGCATGAACCGACCGATCAGCGCATCTTCGTCATTAGCAAAGCGTTCCGAAAAGGATATACCATTGATCAGATTCATGCACTGACAAAAATTGATCGATGGTTTCTGCATAAGCTGCACAATATCATCCTTACCGCTGAGGCACTGGAAGCCGTCACACTGGAAGCCGTCGACTTCGGTAAGGAGGCAAACAACTCCTTCGATGAGCTACTCCTGTTGGCGAAACAACAAGGCTTCTCCGACTTTCAGATCGCCAGAGCCATCTGGAAAGAGCAGTCCGATGACCATAGTTCACCGATTATCCGTGCCTACAGGAAAAAACGGGGTCTTCTCCCTGTGGTGAAACAGATCGATACGCTGGCGGCGGAATATCCCGCGCAGACAAACTACCTCTATCTTACCTATAATGGCTCCGAGAACGATGTCCACTACCTGGGAGATCATCGCTCGGTGATTGTACTGGGTTCAGGCGCTTACCGCATTGGCTCCTCCGTGGAGTTCGACTGGTGCTCGGTGAACGCGCTGACCACCGTCCGTAGCGAGGGCTACCGCTCCGTGATGATCAACTACAACCCTGAGACGGTGTCAACCGACTATGATATGTGCGACCGTCTCTACTTCGATGAGCTCTCCTTTGAACGTGTGATGGATATCATCGAACTGGAGAACCCGCATGGTGTGATCGTCTCGGTAGGGGGACAGATTCCCAACAACCTGGCGGTGAAGATGGACAACGCGGGAGTGCCCATCCTGGGCACGTCGGCCAAAAGTATCGACAATGCCGAGGACCGTCATCAATTCTCCTCCATGCTCGACAGGCTGGAGATCGACCAGCCACGATGGAAGGAGCTCACCACACTCGATGATATCCTCCTGTTTGTGGATGAGGTGGGCTTCCCTCTTCTGGTGCGCCCTTCCTATGTGCTTTCGGGTGCGGCGATGAACGTCTGTTCCAACCGGGATGAGCTGGAACGTTTCCTCACACTGGCTACGGAGGTATCTAACAAGTACCCTGTGGTGGTGTCCGAGTTTGTGGAAAACGCCAAAGAGATTGAGATGGATGCGGTGGCGCAAAACGGCGAGCTGGTGGTCTACGCCATCTCCGAGCATGTGGAGTTTGCCGGCGTGCACTCGGGTGATGCCACCATCCAGTTCCCGCCACAGAAGATCTACGTGCAGACGGTAAGACGAATCAAACAGATCACCCGTGAGATCGCCAAAGCATTGAATATATCCGGTCCGTTCAACATACAGTTCCTTGCAAAAGAGAACGACATTAAAGTGATCGAGTGTAATCTAAGAGCATCAAGATCATTCCCGTTTGTATCGAAGGTATTAAAAATAAACCTTATAGAGCTTGCTACTAAAGTAATGCTTGAGATTCAGGTGGAGAAGCCCGAGAAGTCGGCTTTCGATCTCGATTATGTGGGGATCAAAGCTTCTCAGTTCTCCTTTACCCGCCTGCAGAAAGCCGACCCCGTACTTGGGGTGGATATGGCATCGACCGGTGAGGTGGGTGCCATCGGCACCCATTTCGACGATGCTCTGCTCACTTCCATGTTGGCAGTAGGCTATCGCATTCCCAAAAAGAATATCATGGTCTCATCGGGAGGTACGAAATCAAAGGTGGATCTGCTGGATGCCTGTCGACTATTACAGCAAAACGGATACACACTCTTTGCTACCGGGGGAACGCAGCGGTTTCTTACCGAGAACGGTGTGGAGAGCAGTTACGTAGCCTGGCCCGATGAGGAGGGTGACCGACCAAAGGTGAATGACCTGATTGCAGAGAAGCGGTTCGATCTGGTGATCAATATCCCCAAGAATCTAACGGAAAGGGAACTGACCAACGGCTATAAGATCCGTCGCGGGGCAATCGACTTCAATATACCACTTATCACGAACGCCCGGCTGGCGAGTGCCTTTATCAAAGCTTTCTGTAAGATATCCGAGGATGATATCGAGATTAAACACTGGGCGGAGTATAAATAAGTTTGTAAGTTGATAAGTTAATAAATTTGTAAGTTGGTTAGCACATTAACCTAATAACGTATCAACTTAATAACGTAATAACGTATCAACTTAAAAACGTAATAACGTATCAACCTAACAACATATCAACGTATTAACGTATCAACGTAACAGCATAACAACGTATCAACAAATCGATATATGGATCATTCAATTAAGAAAGTAATTTTACTGGGTTCCGGTGCCCTGAAGATCGGGCAGGCGGGGGAGTTTGACTATTCCGGATCACAGGCATTGAAGGCGATGCGTGAGGAAGGTATTGAAACAGTACTGATCAACCCGAATATTGCCACCATTCAAACCTCAGAAGGGATGGCCGACACCGTCTATTTTCTGCCTATCACACCCTTTTTCGTGGAGAAAGTGATCCGCAAAGAGAAGCCTGATGCTATCCTGCTGGCTTTCGGTGGACAGACAGCGCTGAACTGTGGTACGGAGTTGTACCAGAGCGGTACGCTCGACAAGTATGGGGTGCGTGTGCTGGGCACGTCAGTGGAGGCGATCATGATCACGGAGGACCGTGATCTGTTTGTCAGGAAGTTGAATGAGATAGCGGTGAAAACACCGGTCTCGCGTGCCGTGGAGATGCTTGAAGATGCCTTGCAAGCAGCCCGTGAGATTGGCTACCCGGTGATGGTACGCTCGGCCTATGCGCTGGGAGGACAGGGTTCCGGCATCTGTGCGGATGAGACTGAGTTTGTGGAGCTCTGCAAGAGTGCCCTCTCATTCTCCAGCCAGATACTGGTGGAGGAGAGCCTCAAAGGGTGGAAGGAGATTGAGTTCGAGGTGATTCGTGACAGTAACGACCACTGTTTCACCGTGGTGCCGATGGAGAACTTCGATCCGCTAGGTATCCATACCGGCGAGAGCATTGTGGTGGCACCGATCATCACGCTCACCAAAGAGCAGATAGCCCTGCTGGAGGATATAGCAAGACGCACCGTCCGCCATATCGGTATCGTGGGAGAGTGTAATATACAGTACGCCTTCAACGCGGTCACCAACGACTACCGCATCATCGAGATCAACGCCCGCCTGAGCCGCTCATCAGCGCTTGCCTCCAAGGCATCGGGTTATCCCCTGGCATTTGTAGCCACCAAGCTGGCACTGGGCTACACCCTCGACCAGATCGGTGAGATGGGCACTGCCAATTCGGCATACGTAGCCCCGTCGGTCGATTATATGATTGTGAAGATCCCACGCTGGGACCTCAACAAGTTCTACGGCGTAAGCCATGAGATTGGTTCCTCCATGAAATCGGTGGGTGAGATCATGTCCATCGGTCAGTCGTTCGAGGAGATCATCCAGAAGGGACTGCGTATGATAGGGCAGGGGATGCACGGTTTCGTGGGCAACAGCGAGATCACTTTCGAGGATGTGGAGGAGTCACTCTCCAAGCCGACCGATTTGCGCATCTTCGCCATTGCGGATGCCTTTGAAAAAGGTTACAGTGTGGAAGAGATCGAAGAGCTCACCAAGATTGACCGTTGGTTTTTGGAGAAACTGGAGAACATCCATGACTTTTCCATCAAGTTATCAGCCTACAACAGGATTGAAGAGCTGACGGAGGAGGTGCTGAGAGAGGCCAAACGACTCGGCTTCTCCGACTTCCAGATTGCCCGTTTTGTGGAGGCACCACAGGGAACGGTTGAGAATGAAATGATCAGGGTGAGGCATCACCGTAAGAGTTTGCAGATCCTGCCGGTGGTTCAACGCATCAATACCGTGGCTTCAGATCATCCCGACAAGACGAACTATCTCTATTTCACCTATGGTGCTGTGAAGGCCTTCACCCCTCCGAAAGAGGAGGGTGAAGCGGTGATCGTGCTGGGATCGGGTGCCTACAGGATCGGATCATCGGTAGAGTTCGACTGGTGCTCCGTAAACGCGGTAGAGACTGCTCGTGCACTGGGATACCAGTCGGTGATGATCAACTACAATCCCGAAACGGTATCCACTGATTACGACATGTGCGACAGGCTCTATTTTGATGAGCTCACCTTCGAACGGGTGATGGATGTGATTGAGATTGAAAATCCTAAAGGGGTGATTGTCTCCGTAGGGGGGCAGATACCCAACAACCTGGCAATGAAACTGCACAGGCAGCATGTGCCCATATTGGGTACCTCACCGCTCTCTATTGACCGCGCTGAGAATAGGCATAAATTCTCCGCCATGCTTGATGAGTTGGGCATCGACCAGCCCCGCTGGAAAGAGATGAGCAGCTTCGACGAGATTGATGCCTTTGTGGAGGAGGTGGGCTTCCCCGTCTTGATTCGTCCCTCCTACGTGCTCTCAGGTGCTGCCATGAATGTCTGTTATGACAGGGAACAGATGCATCTCTTCCTGAAGATGGCGGTCAATGTGTCGAAAGAGCATCCAGTGGTAGTATCCTCTTTTATGCAGAATGCCAAAGAGATTGAGTTCGATGCAGTAGCCCGCAGGGGTGAGGTGGTGGAATATGCCATCTCGGAACATGTGGAGTTCGCCGGTGTCCATTCGGGTGATGCTACGCTGGTATTCCCGGCACAGAAGCTCTACCTCGAGACGATGCGCCGTGTGAAGAAGATATCCAAACAGATTGCTATGGAGCTGAACATCAGTGGGCCGTTCAATATCCAATACCTTGCCAGGAACAACGAGATCAAGGTGATAGAGTGCAACCTGCGGGCATCACGTTCTTTTCCGTTTGTTTCCAAGGTGTTAAAACATAATTTCATTGAGACCGCCACCCACATCATGCTGGATGCACCCTTTGTGAAGCCTGACAGCTCCGTGTTTAATCTGGATTATGTGGGTGTGAAGGCGTCGCAGTTCTCTTTCTCCCGATTGCAGAATACCGACCCTGTGCTGGGGGTGGATATGTCCTCCACTGGTGAGGTGGGATGCATTGGCGAGGATTTCTCGGATGCCATTCTCAAGTCGATGCTCTCGGTAGGTTACCGCATACCCGAGAAGGCCATCCTGATCTCCTCGGGTGAGATGAAGTCGAAAGTAGATATGCTGGAAGCTTGCAGGCTTATGGGGGAGAAAGGATATGCACTCTATGCCAGTCACGGAACACAGAAGTTCCTTGTGGAGAACGGTATCCATGCCACCGACGTGAACTGGCCGGATGAGGATGGGGAGAACAACATCATGCAGATGATTGCCGACAAGCAGTTCGACCTGATCATCAACATTCCCAAGGATGTGACCCGCAGGGAGTTGACCAATGGCTATATCATCCGTCGCGGTGCAGTAGATTACAATATTCCGCTAATCACCAACGCCCGTCTGGCAAGTGCATTCATCACCGCTTTCTGCAAGATGGAACTCGAGGATATTGAGATCAAGAGCTGGAATGAGTATAAGTAAGCAAACAGTTGTCAGCTGTGGACCATTTGAGGTGATTACTTCTGCTGGTACTTGAACCGCCTGATACTTCGCTTGGGTGTTTTCTCAAACTCTTCCTGCTGTATGCGGAAAGAGGTGATTTTGCTGTAACTGTGTAATTTACTGTTGGTTTCGTTGATCAGTGCCTCAAAGAAAGGAGTCAGTTGGTCACCTTCAATGCCATGCTCCTTAAGTACATCGAAGTCGGGAACGATGAGTGCGACGATCTTCCTGTTCTCTTCGATGATCAGCGACTCACTCACAAACATCGATCCGTTGATCTTCTCTTCAATCTCCTCCGGATAGATATTCTGTCCGGAGGGTCCCAGGATCATGTTCTTGTCCCGCCCTTTGATATAGACGAAATCATCCTTGTCCAGCAACCCCAGATCACCTGTTTTCAGCCATCCATCATCGGTAAAGGTGTGACGTGTGGCCTCTTCATTCTTGTAGTAACCCAGCATCAGGTTGCTGCCCCTGACCTGTATCTCACCCACAATCTGTCGAGGGTCCTCAGAGTCAATCCTCACCTGCATTCTGTCGACGATCCTGCCACAGGAGTGTTCCTTGAATGCGGTCCAGTAGGAGTAGGAGATAAGCGGCCCGCATTCTGTCATGCCATAACCTACGGTGTACGGGAACTTCACCTTCCGGAGAAACTTCTCCACTTCGGGGTTAATGGCAGCACCACCGATGGTTACTTGAACCAGGTTACCGCCAAAAGCTTCAATCATTGACTTGCGCACTTTCGTGTAGACGATGGAATTGAGAAGAGGTACCCTGGTCAGTATCCTGGCAGCACTCTCCTGCAGCTTGGGGAGGACACTCTTATTGACAATCTTTTCAATGATAAGCGGTACTGCAAGCACCAGCTTGGGCTTCACCCTGGCAAATGCGTCGAGCAGTACTTTCGGTGAGGGTGTCTTACCCAGAAAATGAATATGACATCCCATGGAGATAGAATTGAGTATCTCGAATGCAAGCCCGTAAGTATGTGCCATGGGTAACATACAGACGATCTTGTCGCCTGCATGGATAAACTCAAGTGAATCATTGGCAAATTTGGTGTTGGACCACAAGCTTCGGTAGGGGATCATCACACCCTTGGGGCTGCTGGTGGTACCCGACGTGTAATTGATCACTGCCAGCTCCTCCGGCTTTTCAGTCCTGAAGGAGAGGTCATTCACAAAGAAACCCTTCTCATACTTCTTGCCGAAATAAGCAGGTGCCTCACTTACGAACTGGGTAAATGCCTCAGAAGATGATTTTAGTAGTGAGAAGTTATTGAGTGAAATCACCGACTCAATATTGGGAAGTTTCCTTTCATCCAGATCCTGCCATATGTTGTCGTCTGTAAAGAGCATGATTGAATCGGAATGGTCGACGATGAATTGTACACTATCCTTATCGAACTCATGCAGGATACTCACCGATACCGCACCGTAGGAGAGTGTGGCAAAAAAGGCGATAGCCCAGTTGGCGGAATTCTTTCCACAAAGTGAAATCTTGTCGCCCCGCTGAATGCCGGCAGCCATGAAGAGTGCATGCAGCTGGTCTATCTCACGGGCAAAGTCTTTGTAATAGTGGGTCCTGCCCTGTAAGTCAGTCATCGCAGGAAGATCCCAATGGTTTCTTACACTCTGTTCGATGAGACCTAAAAATGTGTGTTGGTTCATAGTCTAATATTTAACTTTAATGGCATCGTTTGTTCGATGCAAAAATAGATGAATAAACTTGGATCGCCGACTGGATGATCCTGTTTATTGCAAAAATAAGCGAAATTTCTGTTTATGCAGATAAAATGTTTAAATTTGTGCTGAAAAACAACTCGCTATTTTTTTCAATGCATGAAAACGAAGAGCCGAATGATTCAACATACAACGCTTTCACTTCTGTTTCTTTTGATGTTTTTTGGAAATATCAAGGCACAACCAAAAAAGAACGACGTGGTTGATTATGTGAATCCCTATATGGGAAATATAAGTCATCTGCTGGTGCCTACCTATCCCACCGTACATCTACCCAACAGCATGTTGAGGATCTATCCCGAGCGGAGTGATTATACGGGCGATCTCCTTTACGGCTTGCCGGTGGTCGTGACCAGTCACAGGGGCAGCTCGGCATTCAACTTAAGCCCTTCTCAGAGGGAGGAGACTGACCTGAAGCCTGTGATCTCCTATAGCTACGATAACGAACAGATCACACCTTTCAGTTACGCGGTATATCTCGATGAGCAACAGATTGCAGTGCAGTACGCGCTTTCTCATCAGTCGGCGATCTATCAGCTGGCGTTCAACGGCAGCGGGTCTCCACGGGTGTTACTCAACTCCCGTCAGGGAGCTGTCAAATGGGACGGGAAGGCGCTCTCCGGTTCACAGCGGCTGGCAAATAATACAAGAGTATACCTCTATCTCGAGACTGACATCAAGCCGAAGGAGGTGGGCTCGTTACAGGAGGGTGTGTATCTGGAAACAGCGCAGGCACGTGGCAGCAACGCCACTGTTGTACTGCATTTCCCTGAAGGAACAAAGAGAGTGATGCTGCGATACGGTATTTCGTTCATCAGTGAAGCACAGGCAAGGCAAAACCTAAGAAGAGAGATAGCGGACTTCGATTTGGAAAAAGTAGCAGAAAAGGGTCGTGACTTATGGAATGAAACACTCCGTAAAATCCGTGTCGAAGGCGTCTCGGAGAATGACAAGACCGTTTTCTACACCTCGCTCTACAGAACCTATGAGCGCCCCGTCTGTATCTCGGAGGGAGGGCGCTACTTCAGCGCTTTCGATGGCAAGGTGCATGATGATAACGGCACACCCTTTTATACCGACGACTGGATATGGGATACCTATCGTGCCACACATCCTTTGCGGGTGCTGACAGAACCACAGATGGAAGTAGCTATCCTCCGGTCTTTTCTCCGTATGTCGGAGCAGATGCCCCAATTCTGGTGGCCTACCTTCCCCGAAATCACGGGTGACAGCCGCCGTATGAACTCCAACCACGGTATCGCTACCGTGTTGGATGCATACCGCAAAGGACTCAGCGGTTTCAACCTGGATAAAATGTATCCCGCCATGCGCAATGCCATCATGGAAAAGACGCTGGCACCCTGGTCGGCGAAGCCGTCAGGAGAGCTGGACCGGTTCTATCACGAGCAGGGCTATATCCCGGCTCTCAGGGAGGGAGAGGAGGAGACTATCCCCGAGGTGCATTCATGGGAGAAACGACAGCCCGTAGCTGTGACACTGGGCACAGCCTACGACGAGTGGTGCCTGGCACAGCTTGCCCTGGCACTGGGAAAGACAGACGACTATCGGTTCTTCCTGGAGAAGTCATATAACTACCGCCATCTCTTCAACGCCGAAACGGGCTTCTTCCATCCGAAAGACAGGGAGGGCAATTTTATTCTCCCCTTCGATTACAAGTTCTCCGGGGGTATGGGTGCACGTCAGTACTATGGTGAGAACAACGCCTGGATCTACCGCTGGGATGTGCCGCACAACGTGGCCGACCTGATTCATCTGATGGGTGGCCGTGAACAGTTCATACAGCATCTCGATCAGACCTTCCGCGAGCCGCTGGGTAAGAGCAAGTTCGATTTCTACGCACAGCTCCCCGACCATACCGGCAACGTAGGTCAGTTTTCGATGGCCAACGAGCCCTCGCTGCATATTCCCTATCTCTATAACTACGCAGGGGAGCCCTGGAAAACCCAGAAAAGGATCCGCAAGCTCGTGTCGGAGTGGTTCAGGAACGACCTGATGGGTGTGCCGGGTGACGAAGACGGAGGGGGCATGTCGGCCTTCGTGGTCTTTTCTCAGATGGGCTTTTACCCTGTCACCCCGGGTAGCCCCACCTATAACATCGGCAGTCCCTTTTTCGATGATGTCACCCTGCGGATGGGTAACGGCAAGACATTCCGCATCATCGCCAGGAACAACAGCCCGGAGAATAAATACATCCAGTCGGCCACGCTCAACGGCAGTGAATGGAGCAAGCCCTGGTTCAGTCATGATGACATCAAAAATGGCGCTACGCTGGAACTGATCATGGGTGACAAGGCGAACAGGGAGTGGGGTAGTGCACCCGATGCCGTTCCTCCCTCCCAGGGCGTTAAAAAATAGACAACAAGACAATGAAAAGAACACTATTTTTACTGACAGGAGTAATACTTATCGGCATGACCAACGTGAAAGCGCAGAAAAGCAAGAGCAGTTATGTAAACCCGATGGTGGGGACCCAAAGCATGGGGCATACCTTCCCCGGAGCCTGTGCGCCATTCGGGCTGGTTCAGCTGAGTCCTGATACGGAGATGATCCCCCACAATGTGGAGGGTGTCTATCAACCGGATGCCTATCAGTATTGCGCCGGTTACCAGTACGATGATCAGACCATTGTCGGTTTCAGTCACACCCATTTCAACGGCACGGGTCACTCCGACCTGGGTGATATCCTGATCATGCCCGCCACGGGGGACGTACAACTCGATATGGGTACGGAGGATAATCCGGAAAGCGGCTACCGTTCCCGTTTCTCCCATGACGATGAAAAGTCGGAGGCGGGTTATTATTCCGTATGGCTGAAGGATGATGCCATCCTTGCCGAGATGACCGCCTCGGAAAGAGTGGGCGTACACCGCTATACATTTCCCGAAGGAACAAAAAAGGGACACATCGTCCTCGATCTCGACTACGGCATCTATCAGTACGATGGCAAGGTGCTGATGGCCAACCTTCGTGTGGAAGACCCCTATACGCTCACAGGCTACCGCATCACCCGGGGCTGGTCGCGCATGAACTACACCCATTTCGCGGTGAAGTTCTCCAAGCCGGTCGTCCATTACGGGTCGAGGAACAACGAGAAGGTGCTCTATAATGGCTTCTGGCGGAAATTTGACATGACCGACAACTTCCCCGAGATGTTCGGCCCCCATCTCACGGCTTTTTTCGAATTCGATTTCTCTGACGGCCAGCCGCTGGAGGTGCAGGTAGCCTTGTCCCCCGTGGATTGTCTGGGTGCGCTGAAGAACCTGGAAGCAGAGACACTGGGTAAACCGTTCGATGCCGTCAGAGCAGAAACACAGCAGAAGTGGGAGAGAGAGCTGGATTGCATCGACTTTGAAGCGGACGAGGAGACGAAGCATGTTTTCTATACCTCGCTCTATCATACGATGATCAACCCCTCTGTGTATCAGGATGTGGACGGTCGTTACCGCGGCATCGACCATAATATCCATCAGGCGGAGGAGGGTGAGACCAACTACACTGTCTTTTCGGTATGGGATACCTTTCGTGCGCAGCATCCGCTGATGAACCTGATCAAGCCGGCACGGAGTGCTCAGTTTGTCGGCTCCATGCTCCATCATTACCGGCAGAGTGTACACAAGGCACTGCCGGTATGGTCGCACATGGGCAACGAAAACTGGTGCATGATCGGTTATCATTCCACCTCGGTGGTGACCGATGCCATCGTCAAGGGGCTGGATATTGACAGGGAGCTGGCGCTGGAAGCCTGTGTCAACAGCTCCAACCTGGGTTATTACGATGGGATAGCCGAATACCGCAGACTGGGATATGTCCCCCTCGAACGGAGCGCTTCGGCGGCCTCCATCACGCTGGAGTACAGCTATGACGACTGGACCATCCAGGAGCTGGCGCGAAGGATGCAAAACGAAGAGGTACGGGAGGAGTATGCCCGGCGTGCACTCAGCTATCGGCACATCTTCGATCCTACCATAAGGTTTGCCCGCCCGAAACGCGAAGATGGGACCTTCAAAAAGGAGTTCGATCTGCTGGACACGCATGGACAGGGTTTCATTGAAGGGAATAGCTGGAACTACTCCTTCTTTGTTCCCCACGATGTACAGGGACTGATACAGCAGATGGGAGGAGAGAAACAGTTCGTCCGCCGCCTCGACTCACTCTTCACGATGGAGCTTCCTGCCCGGTATTTTGAGAACACGGAAGATATCAACGAAGAGGGTTTGATGGGAAACTATGTGCACGGCAACGAGCCCAGTCATCATGTAGCCTATCTTTACAAGTGGACCAATGAGCCCTGGAAAGCGGAGTACCGTCTGCATGAGATCATGCGGAAGATGTATAAAAACAAGGTGGACGGCTTATCGGGCAATGATGACTGCGGCCAGATGTCGGCGTGGTATGTTTTCTCCGCCCTGGGTTTCTATCCTGTATGCCCCGGTAGTGACCAGTATGTGATCGGCTCCCCGAAAGTTAAAGAGGCCCTCCTGCAGCTGGAAAACGGCAGGATCTTCACAGTGAGAACCAGAAACTATGCCGAGCGGAATGTCTATGTCAGGTCAGTCACGCTCAACGGTAAGCCTTATCACAAATCATACATCACCCATGCCGACATTCTCAACGGAGGAGAGCTCCTTTTTGAGATGAGTGACAAGCCCAACAAAAAAACATCCGCTTACGAGAAACCCTATTCTTTCACCCATTTATAAATAGCACCAATGATCAAAATAAGATTATTATTCCTGGCAACTACGTTCCTGTTGTTTTCCTGTGGCACAAAAAATGTACTTGTTTCCAGCCAGGAATCGGATCCCTGGGATTCGTTTCATTATCCCGAAATCAATTTTGTCAACAAGGCTGCCAATACCGAGGGGTGGTCAATTTATGAACGCATCGTACCCGACCCGCAGCAATTGATCAGGGAAAGTATCCTGGGAGTGGTGAAAACACTATACCATAGTCCAGAGGACACTATTCCCGCCATCAGAAAAATAAATTACACGATTGAAGACGTGGAAGGTATCTCTGCCAAGGGGGGAGGTGTTCCTGAGATCAGCATATTTTACAGTAGTCGCTGGGTGGAACAATCGGCCAGGAAAGGTGGGGATGATAAGGTGTTGTATGAAACGGCAGGGGTGCTTTACCATGAACTCACCCACGGGTTTCAGCTCGAACCGCAGGGCATCGGTTCCTATGGAACCAACAAGACCTTTTTCGCTTTTATTGAAGGTATGGCCGATGCAGTACGGGCACACAATGGTTATTTTCCACCTACAAACCGTAAACCTGGCGGACATTGGATGGACGGTTATCAGACCACCGGCTTCTTTCTTGAATGGCTGACGAGCAAGGACGCCGATTTTTTACGGAAATTCAATCGATCCACACTGGTCGTGATTCCATGGGGTTTTGATGAGGCCTTGAAAGAGGTACTGGGACAATCCTATTCGGTGGATAAGCTTTGGGAGGAATATCAGCTATTCATTTCCATAAAGGACGAGTAGAAAAGTTGTTCAAAAAAAGCATAATTTTACGCATCCATCTGTTTTTTTGACTTTTTTATACAAAGAATTGGAATGGATGCGCTCACAACAATATTTTTTGGTATATTTACGGCTTATTTGTAGTTTTGTTATCAATTCAAAGATACCTGATAATTTTATTTCATATCAAAAGAAAGCTTATGTCATCAAAAATCTCAAGAAGAAAATTTCTGGAAACTGGCGCTTTTGCTGCTGCCGGATTAACCATCGTACCTTCATCGGTACTTGGCAAGAGTATGGGTCACATGGCCCCGAGTGATAAACTAAACATTGTAGGTGTGGGTGTGGGTGGAATGGGTTTTGCCAACCTCAAGAACCTGGAAAGCCAGAACATCATCGGTCTGGCCGATGTGGACTGGAAATACAGTCAGCGTGTTTTCGATTATTTTCCCAAAGCAAAGAAGTACTACGACTACAGAAAAATGTATGATGAGCTGGGAAAGAGTATCGATGCAGTTGTGGTAGCCACAGCCGACCATACCCACGCAATCATCGCTGCCGAGGCAATGACCATGGGCAAACATGTCTATGTGCAAAAGCCGCTTACCCACAGTGTGTATGAATCACGTTTGCTTACCAATCTGGCGAAGAAGCATAAAGTTGCTACCAGCATGGGTAACCAGGGATCGTCCGGCCCGGGTGTACGTCAGGTGATCGACTGGATCAGAGATGGACAGATAGGTGAAGTGACAAAAGTGGAAACCTTTACCGACAGACCTATATGGCCACAAGGATTAATGACACCCAAACAAGCCGACAAGGTTCCATCTACATTGAACTGGGATCTTTTTGTTGGGCCTGCCAACAAACGGCCATTCAATAATATCTATCATCCTTGGAACTGGCGTGGCTGGTGGGATTTTGGTACCGGTGCCCTGGGCGATATGGCATGTCATATCCTGCATCCCGTATTTAAAGGATTGAACCTTGGTTATCCGACCAAAGTACAGGGATCATCCACCATGTTACTGACCGATTGTGCGCCCAATGCACAGATGGTAAAGTATGTATTCCCCGCACGCGACAATATGCCCAAGGTAGCAATGCCGGAAGTGGAAGTATACTGGTATGACGGCGGACTGCTGCCGATGCGACCGGAAGGGGTCCCTGCCAACAAAGACCTGAATGATCAGGGTGGTGGCGTGATCTTTCACGGAACAAAGGATACACTGATATGTGGTTGTTACGGTGTCAACCCGTGGCTGGTATCTGGTCGTAAACCCAACTCCCCCAAGACACAAAGAGAAGTGACACTCTCTCATGAGATGGATTGGGTACGTGCTTGTCAGGAATCACCAGCAAACCGTGTGGAAACAGCTTCACCTTTTTCCGAAGCAGGACCATTCAACGAGATGGTGGTAATGGGTGTGCTTGGTGTCAGGTTACAATCATTGAATCAGGAACTACATTGGGATGGACAGAACATGACCTTCACCAATATTCCTAAAGACGCAACTATTCGCACCATTATTGAAGATGGTTTCAAGATCACCGATGGTCACCCCACCTTCAACAAGACCTGGACAGAACCGGTCAACGCTGTTGCATATGCCAATGAATTGATTAAACATACCTATAAAAACGGCTGGAAATTACCGGAAATGCCATAATCGTATCTATTTAATGGGAATAAAGATGATGTCGTTTCATCTTTATTCCTTTTTTTAAAGCAACATCAGTTT
This sequence comes from uncultured Proteiniphilum sp., assembly GCA_964446805.1. GTDB lineage: Bacteria > Bacteroidota > Bacteroidia > Bacteroidales > Dysgonomonadaceae > Proteiniphilum. The sequence continues at coordinate 16,617 of CAYUQE010000031.1, forward strand.
AATTATAAAGCAAAAAGTTATGAAGAAAGTATTTTATCTATTCAGTTTACTCATTTTATCAGGAATGATCTTTATGTCTTGTACAAACGCAAACAAACAATCAAGCACAAGCGAGGCTGCAGAAGACTCCACCACTGTTGCAGCTGACGAAGGATGGATCACACTGTTCAACGGAACCGATTTCACCGGATGGAGAGGTTATAACCGTACCGATATGCCCACAGCATGGACCATTGAAGATGGAGCCATCAAGATCAGCGGATCGGGAATGGGTGAAGCAGGTGCCAAGGATGGTGGCGACATCATCTACGATCAGAAATTTAAGAACTTCGAACTTACCTTTGAATGGAAAGTATCGGAAGGTGGTAACAGCGGTGTCTTCTATCTTGGCCAGGAAGTGGAAGGTAAACCTATCTATGAATCTTCTCCCGAGTATCAGATACTGGATAACGAAAGACATCCCGATGCGAAACTAGGTAAAGACAACAACCGTCAATCAGCATCTCTGTATGATTTGGTACCGGCTGTTCCTCAGAATTCCAAACCTGCAGGAGAATGGAATACCGGTGGCATTATGGTATACAAGGGCACCGTGGTGCATTCTCAGAATGGTGAGAACGTAGTTGAATATCATTTGTGGACCGATGCATGGAAAGAGATGGTTGGCAAAAGTAAATTCAAAGATTGGCCTAATTTCCTGAATGCGGGTGGTGAATCCCAGGAAGGTTACATTGGATTGCAGGACCATGGCGATGATGTATGGTTTAAAAACATCAAGATAAAGATTCTTGACTAGTATTTTCACAGAATGGATCACTCGTCCTTCGGGTTCGGTGATCCATTCTTAAATAAATAAAAATGAAAAAAAAATTACTTCTATTTTTTGCCGCAACGATGAGCGGTTTGTTTCTATTCACTGCCTGCATTGAAGCCAAGAAAGATATTTATCTTCAGCTTTATTCAGTGCGTGATGATATTAAAGCGGACTATGCCGGAACCATCGCCAAGGTAGCTGAAATAGGTTATACCGGAGTGGAAGCTGCTGGATATAGTGACGGTCAATTCTACGGGATGTCTCCTGCCGATTTCAAAAAATCGATTGAGGATGCCGGGATGGAAGTACTCTCGTCGCATGCCGGCAGACCCTTGGCAGACAGTGTGGCCAACACCAATTGGGATGAAACATGGGCATGGTGGGATACCGCTATTCAGGCACACAAAGATGCCGGCATGAAGTACCTGGTCGTAGCATGGATTCCTACACCCAAAACATTGGTTGATCTGCAGGCTTACTGCGATTATTTCAACCAGATAGGGGAGAAATGTAACGCTGCAGGTATCCGCTTCGGATACCACAACCACAATTTTGAATTCACTGAAGTGGAAGGTGAACTAATGTATGACTACATGCTGAACCACACCGATCCTGCCAAGGTATTCTTTCAAATGGATGTCTACTGGGTAGGTGAAGGTGGAAAAGATCCTGTCGACTATTTCACCAATTACGAGAACCGTTTCGAGGTACTTCACATTAAGGATGAACTTGAGCTGGGCAAGAGCGGTAAGGTGGATTTTGAAAGCATCTATAATAACGCTGATAAAGCAGGAGCCAAATATATGGTGGTAGAAGTGGAGAGATATACCGGTACACCATTCGAGGGTATCAAGGAGAGCTTTGACTATCTCAATGAGGCAGCTTACGTGAAAAAGAGCTACAAATAAGAGTGTACTTACTCATAATGTAATAAACCCTGATCCTTGCCGATCGGGGTTTTTTCTGCCTTCATTTCCCGTTTAATTGCATACTTTCTTTTGCTGGGATACCTCATTTCTGAGAAGAAGATGTCTGCATCACTCCTAGATGGTCATTTTGTATTATTTGTTAGTTTTATTATACTATTTGTTAGATTCAACTGCCATGAAATGTTGTTATTTTATATCCTCATCACTCTTGAAGAATATACCAGCTACATAAAAAGCACCTTGTCAGATAGATGACTTATGTGAAGGTTTACAATCAATCATTGATCATACTATGATGGGTTTCAGATGGTCCAATAACGCTCTTGACAATGCCCTTTTTGCAGAATTTGCAAAGGAAATGCCTGATGAACAAAGAATTCACACATTGATTCAGCAGGGTGCCGATATCAATGCGATTGATCTCAAGGGCGAGAGTGTGCTAATTGATGCAATCGGAAATATCAACTTCGGTTTAGACAAAAAGTATATCCAATTGATTGTTGATCTTGGAGCAAACCTTGAATATTCCAATGACGGATTAAACTGTTTGTATGATGCGGTTTTGACAATGAACTACGATATTGTGGAATTATTACTGAACGCCGGTGCAAACCCGAATTGTTTTTCAATCGAATCGTCGGCATCTTTACTCGACTGGGCAGAATCCAAGTTATATTATGAATGGTTGAAAAATAATGGGAATGCCGAGATGATGGTTCCAATTGTACAACTACTAAAAAGACACCATGCCCGATCATTTGCCGCTATTTCAGTCACACAGTCTGATGTTTTTTATTTAAACCACTTTTCAATCGACAATCTTTTATTATCATAGAAAGAGCATTTTAGGAGGATCATTGCCGTAATCGGGGGTAATTGTTGAAAACTTTACATGAATAATTGAGCTCCTGAGAAAAACATTGTCTAATTTTACCTAAGAATGATACCGGACGGTCTTGAAATCGTTGAATCAATCATTACATTATCACTTTACAGAGATCTATTTTATGCAATTAAAGACGAAACTGCTCGAGATTCTACCGCTGCAGACAGGTAAAGGTAAAAACGGAGATTGGAAAAAACAGGATATTATTGTGGAGACTCAGGAGAAGTTTCCAAAAAAAGTGTGTGTGTCGATTTGGGGCGATAAATTGGAGGGCGTAGTGCTCAAACCCCATGCACTGTATGAAATCTCATTTGATATCGAGAGTCGCGAGTTCAACGGCCGATGGTATACCGATGTGAAAGCATGGAAGATTACACCGGAAAATGGTGCGAACGAAGAGATTCCACCGGAGTATTTAGACTCTTCGCCCAGTGACGATCTATCAGCTTTTGGAGCTTCCTATGACGAGCCTCCGTTCTGAAGCAGAACGTGGCGTACCAATTTAATAAACCTGCGCTGTTTTCACTATTATCATACACGGAATGAGTAGGAAAACAGCGCAACCTTTTTTATATGGATTGTTTCCTTCAGGGTAACCGGTTTTCCTTACTTTTAAACATCGAGGATAAAAAAACGCAACTAACCTGTTTAGAGTTAATTGCGTTGGATTATTGTTGTCCCACTA
>CAYUQE010000032.1:0-19753 GCA_964446805.1 uncultured Proteiniphilum sp.
GCATAGATAAAGAAGGCAAGCAGCAGGTTGAAGATAACGCCGGCAACCATCACCAGGAGGCGTTGACCTGCCGGTTTTGAACGAAACTCCCATGGTTGTGCCGGCAGTGCCATCTGTTCCTTGTCCATCGACTCGTCGATCATACCCGATATCTTCACGTAACCACCCAGTGGCAGCCATCCAATACCATACTCGGTCTCACTCTTTTTAGGCTTAAATCTGAAAAGGGCAAAGCCTGCATCGAAGAAGAGGTAGAATTTCTCCACCCTGATCTTGAACAATCGCGCGAAGATGTAATGTCCGAACTCATGTACGATGACCAGTATCGAGAGACTCAGAATAAGTTGCAGCGCTTTGGTTAAAAATATCTCCATTCTATTTTGATCTATTGTATGATGAAATAATTGATTTTAAGTCTTATGTTTCGACCGTACGACCTTACGAGGTTTCAAATTATGAACGTTTAAACGTTTACAAATTTCGAGTTTTCGTTGAATCAGTACGCGTTCATTCTTCACTTTTCACTTTTCACTTTTTAATTGTTGATATGCGAATGAATCAGCCGTGTAGTGATCTCACGTGCCTCTGCATCGGTCTGCAGGTAGTCATCGAGCGTGGGTGTTTGCACGAACGTTGCTTGCTGCATTGTTGCTTCAATCAGACAACTCATCTGCCGATATCCGATGCGCTCTTCCAGGAAGAGTTGCACCGCCACCTCATTGGCAGCATTGAGGATGCAGGGCATGTTTCCTCCTCTTCTTACCGCCTCATAGGCAAAATCAAGATTTGGGAACCTGTCGCTGTCCGGCTTCTCAAAGGTGAGTTGCGACAGCTCCAGGAAATCCAGCGGGCGCACCTCAGACCTCAGTCTTTCCGGGTAGGAGAAGGCGTATTGTATGGGCATCCGCATGTCGGGGTGACTCAGTTGTGCCATCACTGAGCGGTCTTCAAACTGCACCATCGAGTGAATGATCGACTGTGGGTGCACCAGCACCTCAATCTGTGAAGGTTCGACGCCGAAGAGCCATTTGGCCTCGATCATCTCGAACCCCTTGTTCATCATCGTGGAGGAGTCGATGGTCACCTTCTCGCCCATGTGCCAGTTAGGATGTGCCAATGCCTGTGCTTTGGTCACCTTCTCCAGCGCTGCATGGTTGAAGGTACGAAAAGGACCACCCGAGGCAGTGAGCAGTATCTTCTCAATCCTGTTGTTTCCTTCGCCATTCAGGCACTGAAAGATGGCCGAGTGTTCCGAATCGACTGGCAGGAGGGCTGTTTTGTGCTGGAGTGCCAACGAGGTGATCAGCTCACCTGCCACCACCAGTGTCTCCTTGTTAGCCAGCGCGATCATCTTTCCCGCCTTGATTGCTTCAATGGTGGGCTTGAGGCCGGAGAAGCCGACCATGGCGGTGAGTACCATGTCAATATGCTGGTCGTGCACCGCCTCCTCAATGGCGTTGCTTCCACACCACACCTTGATGGGAAGGTCGCTCAGCGCACTCTTCAACGTTCCATATCTGGATTCATTGGCAATCACCACCACCTCGGGCATAAAACGGCGTGCCTGCTCGATGAGCAGTTCCACATTGTTGTTGGCCACCAGCAGGTAAGCTTCAAACTTGTCAGGGTAGGCAGCGATCACATCAAGCGCCTGCGTCCCGATGGAGCCGGTGGAACCTAATAGGGCGATGTTTCTTTTTTTTACTTCCATTCAGGGGTTATTGAGCGGTAATCACGTGCAAAGATAATAAAATAGGAGTAGTTTTTACTATGGTGATACGGTGTAATTATAAGCCTGATATAAATCAGCAATTTTCTGGAGGGCCTCTTCGATGCTGTAGGTGACGACAACCTGCTCCCCCTGTCTGATAGTCCAGCAACTGTTCGTCTCATCGATAAACAGTTCAAGAGATGCATCGGGTGCAATCCGGTATCCTTTGCGGGAGAGTGCCTTGGTGGTCCAGCGCGCCATCAGCCCGTTGGGATGCTGCACGCGTGTCGTAATGGTTTTATCCAGCTGCTTTTGTACGATGAAGCTGCCGTACTCCTTGTCAAACTCGTAGGAAGGATGACGAAAAACAGTATCGAAGCTGCCATTGAGCACCATATCCTCCGGCACGCCCACGGTGACACCCCTCCCTCTCTCCATGAGCCACAGCTTGTCGGCTACCTGCATGGCTGTCTCCAGTTCATGGGTAGAGATGAAGATGGTCTTTCCGGTCTCCCGTGCCAGCTTCTGCAGTAGAAGGAGGATGTTGATACGGTTGGGCAGATCGAGGTGCGAGGTAGGTTCGTCGAGCAAGATGACCGGCGTATCCTGTGCCAGTGCGCGGGCAATGAAGACCCGCTGGCGCTCTCCGTCGGAGAGCTCATGGATGTTCCTCTCCTCAAATCCCTCGAGGTAGGTCATCTCAATTGCCCGGTTGATGACCCTGTTATCTTCGTCCGTGAGGCTGCCCAGCCATCCCGTATAAGGATCACGCCCGATAGAGATCAGTTCTCTGACGTTGAACGATGCAACCGACTGCTGTTCAGTGAGCACTACCGAGAGTAGTCTCGCTCTCCTGTTGGGTGTGATCTCCGCCAGGTTCTCACCATTGAGCCGTATCACTCCCTGAAAGATGGGCTGTAGCGAGGCGATGGAGCGCAGCAGGGTCGATTTTCCACAGCCATTCTTGCCGATGAGTGCTATCAGCTCGCCCTCATGTGCTGTGAGCGTGAGGTCCGACTGCACAATCGTTGGCTTTTTAGGGGCAGGATAACCTATATTGACGTGAGTGAGTTGAAGAAAAGGCATGTTTATTTCGGTTTCGGGCGAGTGCACCTTTGCGGGTCACTCATCGGTCAGTCCTTCGGGAAGATACATTTCAATTATTTTGTTCTCTTCATCGATGGCAGCGATAAAATCCTCCGTGGCAGGTATCAGAAGCTCGTTCGCTTCACTTCTCACGATAAAAAGGATGTTCTGTGTAGACTTATCCACCTCTTCGATGGTGCCGAGGGTTACACCATGCTGATCCACGATGGTATATCCCACGAAGTAGTTCCAGTCGTCCTCGCCCGGCTTCTCCTCCGGCATCAGCAGGTCGCGGGGGAGGTATACATCCAGATTGACATAACGGGAGGCACTCTTCTCATCCTCTACATCGGCAAACTTCACCCTGGCAGAGAGACTGGTGGAGAAGGTGAACTCCTCCACGAAGAAGGGTACGGGGAGACCGTCGATTTTCAGCAGATAATAGGCTGTATCGAGCTCGGCATACTCCGCTTTATGAAAGAGGAGGATGATTTCACCCTTAATCCCGTATGGTTTCTGCGTGCGTCCTACCTGAAGAATCTCCTTTTCAGCAATCATCCCATTTTATTTTCTACGTTGGTATTTAATATTCTTGAGCTTATCACGGTTGCCATTCTGCTTCACATCGGGGATGGCATAGCTGTCGACAGTGAGCACGATCTTCCCTCCCGAGAGCTCCTTGATATCCTGAAATATCTTCTCATCATCCGCCTCCTTGTTCCATTGAGAGTAGGATTTCTTCATCTGGTTCAGCAGCATCTTCTGAAGATGTTCTCTCTTAGGGCCCTCCTCCATATTGGCCGCAATCAGGATCATCTTCTCCAGGATCTTACCGTAATGACGATATTTCATCGTTGGTCTGCTATAGTCGAGATGACCGGGGGCAGAAAAAAGGTCCTCCTTTTTGATGATCTCGTAGGGATAATCAATCTCCAGCTTGAAATCGGACATGATGGCCAGATGATCCCAGAGGATATGCTTGAAGTTATTGACATCGCGAAGGTGGGGAAACATGTTCCCCATAATATCGATGATGGCATAGGCACATCTGCGTCTCTCCTCTGCGTCGATGATTGCCACGCAGTGGTCTACCATATTCTGAATATTACGTCCATATTCCGGAAGCACCAGTTTCTCTTTTTGTGTATTGTATTGCATTTGTCTTTCTGCCATTGTTTTTGACGGTTTATTTTTTTATTCTCCCTATTTATCTCAATTTCAACACATCACCCTCTTCGGGAATATATTCATAACTTTTCTTGTTCAGCCTGTAGAGGTTTCTCATTCTGAGACCGTACTTCTGTGAAATACTATACATCGATTCGCCCACCTGCACCGTGTGAAATGTATATGGCTTGTCGGCACGTGCCTTTTTCTTCTGGAAGTAGACGATATCACCCTCGCTAAGCGGGAAATCTTCAGGTACCTCATTGAACCTGAGCAGGTCGTCCACCTTGAAGCCGAACTCCTGCGCGATGCCGGTGAAGCTGTCACCGCTCACAGCCTCCACATAGACCAGGCCATGGGTGAGGTAAGGCTGATGTGTCCATGTGATCTCTGCTGTCTCCTGCCTGCGCCGCTCATCACGTTCGCGACGGCTCACACCTTTGCGGTATTTCTTATCATCGAAACGATAGAGCTCATAGTCCTCGATCAGCTTGATCAGCTTGTTGGCATAAGCCCTGTCAGTGGCATAACCCGATTGCTGCAGCCCTCTGGCCCACCCTTTGTAATCGGTGACCTCAAGCGCAAAGAGTGCACTGTAGCGGCCGCCGTTGACTAGAAAGAGGGAGTGATCCTCATAGGAGTCCTCCACGCGAGCATACTTGCGGAAACAATCGTTCGGCGTATCATCGGCGGCATAGACCGACGCTCCTTTCCATCCGCGGTGGCATTTGATGCCGAAGTGATTGTTAGATCGTCGTGCCAAGTCGCTCAGGCCGGCACCCGACTCCAGTATCCCCTGTGCCAGGGTGATGGATGCGGGGATGCCGTAACGCTCCATATGTGTTATTGCCAAGTCGCTGTAGCTCTCAGTGTATGCTTCATAGGTACTCACTCTGGCCTGTCCGTGGAGATCCATCACGACAAATAAAGAGGAGAGAACGACAAAGAACGATAAAATATATCTATATTTGTGAATCAAAATCAGCGTACCATTATGAAAGAAATCAATTTAACCACAAAGATAGGAGTTTATCTGTTAGAGGAATGCTCTAATATCGAAAAAAAATTGATCGAAGCGGCAAAAAACGCCACAAAAAGAGCCTATGCACCTTATTCCGGCTTCAGTGTCGGCGCTGCAGTACTCTTGGGCAATGGTGAGATCATTTCAGGCAACAACCAGGAGAATGCCGCCTATCCCTCCGGGTTATGCGCGGAGAGGACCACCCTCTTTTTTGCCAACGCATCTTTTCCCGACCAGACCATTGAAGCCATTGCCATTGCCGCATGGCACAAGGGAACGTTCACCACCGATGCGATCACCCCCTGCGGGGCATGTCGGCAGGTGCTGCTGGAGACTGAGAACCGCTTCGGGACACCTATGAGAGTGTTGATGTGCGGTGAGGAAGGCATTTATGTGGTGCACAGCGTAAAAGAGCTGTTACCGCTCAGCTTCGGTGATGAGATGCTGAAATAATCACTGTGGGCACTCTTCAGGATTTAAAAGCAGGCACAATCGTATCGGCATCCTAAAAGGATGCTTCATACAATGTGACCAGAAACCACTTCTTGTCGATCAACGTAAAGTAATAATCGGCATAGATACCGTTGTTGACACCCCGTATCTCCACCACTGCCGTATCATTCTTGTAGCGTACAACCTGAGAATATTGATCAAAAGGGCGGGTAAGGTAGGTGCTGTCGTAAGTAAGATCAAGCGGCTCCCAATCATATTTTCCGATTGACTCTTCCGTAGAGGCCATCCCCTCATGTTCCGTATCGGGGATGATAACACTGATAGGAAATGTAATCCGCTTAAGCTGGAACGTCTTATCGTTACTGAAGTGTTGAATAAAGAGCTCAAACGCCTCATCCTCACCATCTCCTTGTCCATCACCATCACCATCACCATCCAACGTTTTCGCAACCTTCGCGGCACGGGCCCCTTCCCTCTCTTCAGCTTCTTCACCGGATATACCTACATTCTTCCCTGAGCCCTGCGAGCATGAGATAAGGAGTAAAACAGAGAAACATGAAATGAGGAGCGTTTTTTGTATCATATGAAGATAAGTAATCAGCAATCACAAAGATACAAAAAAAGGTGATAACCAAACAGTAAAGTTTTGTTTTTTACAAAAAACCGATTCTTTGGCATTCATTATCTGATAAAGGAAAATATCGTTATCTTTGTTATCATTTAAGAGATATGGCATGAACCTTCAAACAGAGATAAACGAGTTGTTCGTACAACAGCAGGGAGCGTGGGAGCAATTAAAAGAGGCCATAGCACAACGGGACAAAATCAGGGAGAAAGTGTTCTCATGGGGTGAGAAGTTTACTGTGAACGTACAGTATAATCCGGCAAGGATCATTTCAACAGCAGCAAAAATAGAGAAGCGGGAGATTGAGCAGCGACCCTGTTTCCTGTGTGAAATGAACAGGCCTCTGGTTCAACGAGGTGTTCCCTACCTCGGGAAGTACATGATCCTTTGTAATCCTTTTCCCATACTGCAGAATCACGTTACCATCCCGATCCACTCACACGTACCGCAACGCATCCGCAATAAAACGGGTGACATTCTCACGCTGGCCGAAGCGCTGCCCGATTATATTGTCTTCTACAATGGCCCCAAATGTGGCGCCTCCGCTCCCGATCATTTCCACCTGCAGGCAGGGCTCAGGACATCGCTCCTGATGCAGGGAGATAATGCACTTCGCTCCTGCCTCACCATTGAAAGTGAAAATAGAAAAGAGGTGGAAGCGCTGTTTGAAGATGTGTATCAATATCTGAAACAACGTCAGCCGGAGGAGGAGGAGCCAATGATGAACGTGATCGCCTTCACGGAGGAGCACAAATACAAGCTCCATCTGTTCCCTCGCAAAGCTCACAGGCCACGTCACTACTACGAAGAGGGAGGCCGACAGCTGCTTGTCAGTCCCGGGGCACTTGACATGGCGGGACTCCTGATCACTGTGAGGGAGGAAGATTTTAACAAGATTGAGCAACAAGATATCGAGGATATCTATTCACAAGTATCTATGCCGGTCATTTGAAAAATGAAAAATGAAAAGCGGTAAGCTGAGCGCTGATTGCTGAACGCTGAGAACTGTGCACTATACAAACCAAAAAACTGAAAACTATACATATGGAGAACTCGGAAATTATATTGCTCAACATCAACGGGGAGGATAAGCCCGGGTTGACGTCGGCACTCACGGAGATATTGGCAAAGCATGGTGCCTTCATCCTCGATATAGGGCAGTCGGACATTCACAGGAACCTCTCGTTAGGGATCCTGTTCAAGTCGATGCATCAGAATTCGGGCGTGATCATGAAAGACCTGCTGTTCAAAGCGTACGAGATGGATGTGAACATACGTTTTACTCCTATCCCGGAGGAGGAGTACTCCAATTGGGTAAAGATGCAGGGTAAGAACCGGTATATCATTACCCTGCTGGGGAGAATACTTACAGCGCAACAGATTGCCTCGGTCTCCAACATCATCGCAGAACAACATCTCAATATTGACAATATCGTAAGGCTCACAGGGCGTATTCCACTCGATGAGAAACAGAGGGCTGCCAAATCGTGCGTGGAGTTATCGGTGAGAGGAACTCCCATCGACCGGCAGCAGATGCAGGAGTCTTTTTTGGAGCTGTCGTCCGAGCTCAACTTCGACATCTCCTTCCAGGAAGAGAGCATGTTCAGGAGGATGCGTCGTCTTATCTGCTTTGACATGGACTCCACACTGATACAGACCGAAGTGATCGACGAGCTGGCCGTGCGAGCAGGAATAGGTGATAAGGTGAAAGCCATCACCGAATTGGCCATGCAGGGTGAGATTGATTTCGAAGAGAGCTTCCGCCAGCGCGTGCGACTGTTAAAAGGACTGGATGTCGCCACTATGAGGGAGATAGCCGACAAGCTTCCGATCACGGAGGGGCTGGACAGGCTGATGAAGGTACTGCAGAAGGTGGGATTCAAGACCGCCATTTTGTCGGGAGGATTCACCTACTTTGGGAACCACTTGAAAGAGAAATATGGTTTTGATTACATGTACGCCAACGAGCTGGAGATTGTCGGGGGGAAGCTCACAGGCAATTACGTGGGGGATATCGTAGATGGCAAAAGGAAAGCAGAGCTGCTGCGGCTCATTGCACAGGTGGAGAAGATTGACCTCCGCCAGACTGTGGCCGTGGGCGACGGCGCCAACGACCTGCCAATGCTGGGTATCGCGGGACTGGGTATCGCTTTCCATGCGAAACCGAAAGTGAAGCAGACAGCCGACCATTCACTCTCGTCGGTGGGCATTGACGGCATACTCTACTTTCTGGGTTATAAGGATTCAATGCTTGACAGTGAACTACTGCACAGTTAACCACAAAAAAACAGTTTGGTATGGATTTTGTAGATATGTTGTTAAACCGCTTCGACGGTGAATCGGAACTGAAAAAACCAACCAACGTACTGGTTTGTTTCACAAAACCCGACACCGGCAAGCGATTGAGCAGGCTGGCATTTCACGTTGCCATGTCGCGACCCGACAAATCGGCACTTACCTTGCTTCATTTTATGGACAAGAAGGAGGAGCTGTCGCAAACGGAAGAGAGCAATGGGAGCCAGGGCCTTATTCTCGCGGACTTCATGCCGAATGGGGAAAAGAGCAAGATCACCATGCGCACGTTCGTCAGGGAGTCGGAGGACCATCTGGCCGACATTATGAAGATGACGGAAGAACAACACTGCAACCTGGTATTAATAGGTATAAGCAATGAAGAGCTGGATCTCAGGGTGGTGGAAAGGTACAGTCGCCTGAGGAGTGATCCTGCCAACCCTATGTCAACCATCCTCGAGCAGTTCACGGAGAGCGAATGCAAAAGACTGCAGGAGATATCGTCGCTGGTAAGCCGCAACAACGTCCCCACAGGGATCTTTATCGATAACGGTCTTACGGTAATCAGAAACATATTCATTCCTATCCTGAGTAAAGCCGACGTGCACATCTTCACTTTCATCTATCACTCTGCGATGAAAGAACAAGTGAGGATAATGATCTGGGATGCGATCGGCATCATTGCGTCGGAGCCCAAGATGCAGAAGCTCTACCAGTACATCGTAAAGAAAACCGACGGACGGGTACAATTATGGAATGACGACAGGAAGATTGAAGAGGATTTCATTCGGGGGCAGGATCTGGTCATCATCGGCGTGGAGGGATGGGTCAAGCTGATCAACGCTCCCCTGCCCTGGAAGGAAGTGCTCCCCTCCACATTGATTATTAAGGACATCACAACATAAAAAATATGGATCTATCAGAAACAGCAAAAAAACGGGCACTCATTTACTCCCATATTGAACAGAAGCAATTAAAAGATGCGATTGAGGGTGTGAAGGAGCTTGCTTCCCTGCAGCATAACTGGGCTGTTTCTGAAAAGATTGCAGAGCTGGAGTCCAACTATCAGTATATGCTTCACTACCTTCTGGAGGGGAAAAAAGATCCCGATCAGCAACGTATCTATGACAAGTTGATACGGGATATCTATATCGCCGCCGATGATGCCGCCGAGTACCTCTACCTGCAGGAGAGTCCATCGCTCTTTTTTGACAAGCTGAGACTGATGAACATGCGCACGCCTGTGACCGTTGACGAGTACAGGAGCATCCTCACCAGGCAGCACGACACCTTCACCTTTATTGAGCTGCTGGAGGAGGGTAGTGAAAAGGAGCAGCGCCTGAAACAAAATGCGCTGGCGCATGAGAAGACGTTGCAGGAGCTGTTTTATTCCATCTATGTCTCTCCCAGGGCCAATGCCGATCAGATTGCCTCGTACCGTAGTCTGCTGGAGGATGCGCTGATCCCTCTCTACGACAAGTGCATCCTTGTCTCGGCGCTCACGATGAACATCCTGCAGCGGTTCGATGCGGAAAAGATCAAGTTCCTGCTCGATCTCTGTCGTCGTCCCGAGGCGGAGCTCTCCACACGCGCCGTGATAGGGATCATCCCCATCTTTCAACTATATGGTGAGCGATGGCATCTCTACCCCGAATGTAATGAGAGACTGCAGCTGCTGTCTGACGACAAGATTTTCAACCGGCGATTTATCACGTCGGTGATTGGTTATATCCAGGCACATGAAACAGAGAAGATCACCCGCAAGCTGACGGAGGAGATCCTCCCGGAGATGATGAAGCTAAGTCCGTTGATCGGCAAGAAGATAAGGCTGGATGAGTGGATCGGCGAGAGCGGGCTGGATGAGAAGAACCCCGAATGGCAAAAGATACTGGATGAGACAGGACTGACCGATAAGCTGCAGGAGTTTTCCGAGCTGCAGCTCGAGGGTGCCGATGTGTTTCACTCCACCTTCTCCAACCTGAAGTCCTATCCTTTTTTTCATGAGATGAACAACTGGTTTCTCCCGTTCAACCCACAACACAGCAGTATTCAACAGCTGTTTGCCAACAGGGAGGAGGGATCATCGCTGATCGAGACCATGTTCAGCACCTCACTTATCTGCAACTCCGACAAGTATTCGTTCTGTTTCAGCATCATGATGATGCCCGAGGAGTATCGAAAGATGATGATCACCCAGCTGGGTGCCGAGAGCGACGAGATAAGAAAGATGCAGGAAGAGGAGGAGGTGATGAAACCGAATCAGAAGGAGGAGACGTTGATCAAGCAGTACATACAGGATCTTTATCGTTTCCACAAGCTCTACAGGCGTCGTGGCGAGTTCACCGATATCTTCACTCTTCCCCTCAATTACCATGAGTTAAATGCGTTCCAGCCGGTGGTGCTGCAGCCGGGGTTTCTGGAGAAGATCGCCCTTTACTATTTTGAGAAGAACAATTTCAGTGAAGCACTCGGTGCCTATACCATGTTGTCCGACAAGGGGATGACCACCCCCGAGATATGGCAGAAGATAGGCTACTGCAGGCAGATGATGCCTGATCTGAAGGGAGCGCTGGAGGCCTATCTGCATGCCGACCTGCTTGAAGAGAACAATAGCTGGGTACTACGCCGCATAGCACACTGCTACCGGGTGCTGAAGGAACCGGAGATGGCGCTCACCTACTACCGCCGACTGGAGCAGTTACGTCCCGACGATCTGAATATCCAGCTGAACATAGGGCACTGCTTCCTGGAGCTGAGACAGTACGACAAGGCGCTCAATTACTACTTCAAGGTGGAGTTGCTCGACAGCAGCAACACCCGTGCATGGCGTTCCATCGCATGGTGTGCTTTTCTCTCCCGCAAGTTCGATGTGGCAGGAAAGTACTACGCTCAGATAATGGAGAACAAACCCACTGCCCACGATTACCTGAATGCGGGCCATGTGGAGCTCTGCCTTGAGAATCCCAAAAAGACAGTAGCGCTCTATCGCCTGTCGTTACAGAAGACAGCCAATTTTGAAATTTTCATGTCGATGCTGGCAGAAGATGAGGATGAGTTGCAAGAGGCAGGGGTAGACAGCAATATCCTGCCCATCATCATGGATCAGATAAGGTATGAAGAAGAGAGTTAACTGAAGATGCTTCAAGCTACTTATGAACGGTATAATCCCTTTTTCCGGATAAAATCATACACCTTTGCAGGAAGAAATGCACGCATCTCCTTGCCATCCCTGATACCGTCACGGATAAAGGTGGAGGAGATCTCCACCAGAGGTGCATCCACCAACCGGATGGTGTGGCGGTATTGTGGCGGAATCACCACCTCTGCTCCCACACGGGGATAGACAATGATCTGATATTGTTCCATCAGCTGTTTATACTCCCTCCACTCATTAAACCGCATCCAGTTATCACCTCCGATAATAAGGGTGAAGTTCCTGTCGGGGTGGTCGGCAGAGAGCTTCGTGAGGGTATCTATCGTATAGGAGGGCCGGGGAAGATGAAACTCAGCATCAGAGACAACAACACGGTCATAATCCTCCAGCGCCAGGCGTACCATCTCGAGCCGAAGATCTTCGTCGAGCAGTTCATCTGCCACCTTCAGAGGATTGTGGGGTGTAACCATGAACCACACCTCCTCCAGATGCGTGAACTCACATAGATAGTTTGCCAGGATCAGATGCCCCATGTGAAGAGGATTGAAGGATCCTGAGAAAATGCCTGTCTCCTTTTTATCTGTACGATTCATCTATCTTTTTCAGCTCATGTTGAATATATCCTTCCCATTCCATCTCTCCTTTATACGAAACCTTCCTCTTCCATTTCATCTTTCAGGGTGAAGCAAGCATGCTGCAGGGAACCGACAAAATTAATAAAAAAAACCGATGCACCTTTTCAGCTGCACCGATCTTTTATGTTGTTACTTTGGTAAACACACTATCAGGCTCTTTTAAATAGAGATATTATCCATAGTAATAATATCGCACCGACAAGAGCCGTGACAAGGCTACCAATGATTCCTCCTGTAGCAATTCCCAACAGGCCGAAAACCCATCCGCCGATTACTGCACCGACTATTCCTACCAAAAGATTAATCAGAAAGCCAAAACCGCCACCTCTCATTAATTTACCTGCAAGCCAACCGGCAATTACTCCAATAATAATCCACCATAACAAACCCATAATTATTAGTTTTAATCGTTAATAAACTTCAGTCGTTGATATGCAATCAACTTATTCAATTAATTAAACGCTGATAACAAAGAAATTGTTTAAAATGGATTAAAAAAATTGAGTCTCCATCAGCTCATCCGGTTTTTATAATCTTCGTAGCTGAAACTGCGGTAGAGTTCAAACTCACCCTCTTTTTTCCAGAGACCTATTGAAGGATGTGTCACACCGTTAAACATGGTTGACTTCACAATGGTGTAGTGAATCATGTCTTCAAACACGATCAGATCACCCACCTGCAGTGGTTTATCGAACGACCAGTCGCCCATGAAGTCGCCACTCAGACAGCTGTTTCCTCCCATACGGTAGGTGGGCTTTCCCTCTACGGGCTGGGGGTGGGCACCGCGTATGCGGGGCTTGTAGGGCATCTCGAGACAGTCGGGCATATGGCAGGCAAAGGATACATTCAGCATGGCTGTCTTCACGCCGTTGTTCTCCACGATATCGGCCACGGTAGACACCAGCACACCTGTCTCCCAGGCGAAGGCGCTCCCCGGCTCCATGATGATCTCCAGATGGGGATAGCGTCGTTTCAGGGCTATAAGCAGCGTAACCAGGTGCTCCACATCGTACTCCCTGTGCGTCATCAGATGACCGCCACCCAGGTTAAGCCACTGTATCTGACCGAAGAGATGGCCAAAGCGCTGTTCCACCACCTCCAGCGTTCGCTCCAGGTCGTATGAGTTGTTCTCGCACAGGTTGTGCAGGTGGAGGCCGGTGATCCCTTCGGGCAGGGTCTCCCCTATCCTGTCGGCGGTGACTCCGAGGCGTGATCCGGGTGCGCTGGGATTGTAGAGATCCGTTTCCACCACCGAAAATTCAGGGTTGATACGCAGTCCGCAGCGGATATCTTTGCCCGATGTTTTCACCCGGGGATGGAAACGTTCGAACTGTGAGAGAGAGTTGAAGGTGATATGGCTGCTATATTGCATAAACAGGGGAAACTCCTCCTCGGTGTAGGAGGGTGCATAGCTGTGCGCCGCACTGCCCATCTCTTCAAAGGCGAGCTGCGCCTCAGCCACCGAGCTGGCAGTGGAGTGCCCGATATACTCCCTGATGATGGGGAAAGAACGCCACATGGCAAATGCCTTGAATGCAAGGATGATGTTCACACCCGCACGCTCCTTCACCGAGCTGATCAGCTGCAGATTCCTGCGCAGCAACGCTTCCTCCATCACGAAACAGGGGGATGGTACCTTTGTATAATCGATCATTCTTTTTGTTGTCAGTTTATTAGCGTTCGGCAATCAGCGTTGAACTTTTAACTTTTAACTATTCCTCTTCGTCGTTGTGAAATACATACTTCCCGATGTGAACCTTCTCCCAATGGAGGTTCTCAATGTCGGCAGGGGTCCGCTCTCCCTCTTTTTTTCCGAAAGCTATCACACAAAGCACTTCCAGTGGCATAGGCACCTCAAGCAGGCCATTGATATATTCCGAGGAGGTGAGCAGATCACCATACATCCGATTCCGCACCTGCACCCAACAGCTTCCCAGGCCGAGTTCCTCGGCCTGCAACTGCATACTGAAGGCAGCAATGGAAGCATCCTCTACCCAGGCATCACTCACCAGCGGATTCCCCAGGACCACCACAGCCAGTGCCGCATCGGCGATAAAGGTACCACTATGCGGTTTGCACAGGGAGAGCTTTTTCAAGGTCTCCTTCTCCTCCACCGCGATAAAATCCCAAGCGTGTTTATTTTTGGAGGTAGGTGAGAGCAATGCTGCTTCCATAATCTTGCGGGTTTCCTCCGATGTCAACAGTTCATCCTTATATTTTCTGATACTGCGACGCTTAATCAGTAATTGTTGAAATTGATCCATTTTTTCTTCATTGTAATTGTAGTACAATAATACAAAAAAATCAATGAATAACCATCCTGCGTGAAGGAAATAGTAGCCGTGAGGCATATATAAATTAGAACAGTTCTAAATTACAGATTATTTTCCTATTTTTGCATCAAATATTACTACACGATATGTATCACTCATCAAAGATAAAAGTAAAACCATTCATGCGGATGGCTGATCTGATCGATGCGAATCCGAATCTGTTACTGATGTTGCAACATTTCAACATCGACTTCCGTGTGAGTGACCAGACCGTCCTGCAGCTCTGCAATGGCAAGGGTATCAGCGAGAACCTGTTCATGAGTATCGCCAACCTCTATAACGGATTCGGATCAAAAGGAGATCAGCCCTTCACCAGAGAAGACCTGCTACAGGTGATCGAGTTTCTGAAAAGCAGTCATCACTATTACCGGTCGGACAAGTATCCTCAGATCAGCTCCTATATCCGTCAACTTCAGGAGGATCATGCAGCGAAAGAGCTGAGGCTGCTGGAGAAATTCTTCAATGAATACTTCACCGAGGTGCTTGATCATTTGGATTATGAGGACAATGTGGCATTTCCCTATTTTATCATGCTGCTTGACAAGGAGAAAAGTGCCGGGGAGGGTGAGGTCTACACGTCGAAAGAGTACAGTGAACACCACAGCGATATTGAGTTGAAGCTGCAGGACCTTAAAAACCTTCTGCTCAAGTATGTAAAGATAGAGGGTGATCTTGATCTGCGGCGCAGGCTGTTCTTTGCGCTGTATGAGCTGGAGTATGATCTTTACATCCACTCATTGATAGAAGAGTCCATTCTTATCCCATCGGGTATAAGAATTGAAAGAGAGCAGCATGTATAAGTCACCGCTCCATATCGTCATCATGGAATCGTCAAGGATTATCTTTGAAGGTCTCCAGACAATCATCTGTCAGTCGGAGCTGGATTGTCGTGCCACCAGGATAGAGACGCTGGAGGAGCTCACCGACATCCTCGAAACAAGGAAGGTGGACATTCTCATCGCCAACCCGATGCAGTTTATCAACCGGGAGAAGGAGCTGAAGAAGATTCGCAAGGCTTATCCCACCCTCTCTGTTGCCGGCATCGACTTTGGCATCCTACTGAAGCCGTCGGTGCTCACCGACATAACATTCACTCTGTATGATTCCGCAACACATATCATCCATACCCTGGAGAAGCTGGAGAGAAAGAACCAATCTCCCTCACAGTTGAAGAGTGAGAGCGACAACCTTACCAGAAGGGAGATTGAGGTGCTTACCGGCTTGGTGAACGGTATGCTCAATAAGGAGATCGCCGAAGCGCTGAATATCAGCATCCATACGGTAGTGAGACACCGGAAGAACATCACCGCGAAAACAGGGATCCGCAGCCAGTCGGGCCTCACCATCTACGCCATCTCGAAGAAGATCGTCGAGATAGATGACATCGAGATCTAAAACTGATAATTGATGGCTACAGCCATATTGCGCGGATCGACGGGGTTGAGATATCCTCCCCGGTAGTAGGCGGTATAGCCACGTGCATCGAACAGATTGTTCATGAAGAGACGCAGCTGACAGTGGTTGAACCGGTACCCCAGCTGTGCACTCACCGTAGTGTAAGGATCGGCAATGAACGGTCTGGTGTTGGGCTGCACGTTATGTCCGGGCACTACCGTGTAGGTGTACTCGGCGAAAGGTCTTCCCCCCACATAATACATACCCGCTCCCACAGTCATATTTCTCAGTATCCCGTCGAAGAAGGTATAACTGAGCCATCCATTGGCGGTATGATTGGCGCTATTCATCGGTGCCGACCCCTCATGGTAGTAGGGACTGTCGTGGTAGCCCGCGTCGAGCCAAGCGTAGCCCAGCACCGCATCCATATTCTTCAGCAGCTTACCTGTCAGCTCCAGCTCCACCCCTTTGCGTTTCAGTTTACCTGCTTTGATGTAGTAACCTGTATTGTTACCGGCATCGTCGAGGGCAGCATAGGTGAGGTTGCTGTTGAGGATATGAAAGTAGGTAGCACTGAAACGGAGACGGTTTTGAAACCACTCGCTCTTGAATCCTGTCTCAAGCTGCTTCTCGCGTGATGCACCCACGGGGGTACTCTTATCATCCAGCAGGTTGGCAGCACCTCTCAGCGAGGTGGTGGTGGTGAAGGAGGCAAAGAGGTTGATATCCTTCACGGGCGAGATGATCACACCCAGCAGCGGGTCCCACACACTACCGCCGTTGGTGGAGAGCTGATTGTCATTGACGCCGCTCATCTGGCTGTAACGCAACCCGAGAGAGAGTTTCAAGTATTGATTGAAGGTCATCACCTCCTGCAGCAGCATCCCGTAGGCATATTCACGTGCAGAGACCGGTGCACCATTCACCAGTGTCACTGCTGGTGCACTGTTACTGATGGGCTGCAGCACATCGATGGTGTCCACCACCACCGTGTTGCTGTTGAGGGTGGACACATTGCTCCAGCGGTAATCAAAACCAAGGTTGAAGGTGTGTTTCACGTTGCCGGTATAAAGATCTTTCCCTATCAGGTCAATCTGCAGCACCCCGTTGCTGTCGTCACGTCCGCTGGCGCTATAGGCCCTTGAGCGGAGGTTATACAATGCCGACTGCGCCACATTACGCAGCGGTGAAGCATGGGCAGCCGTTTTCTGCTGGTTCAACTCTGCTCCGGCATAAGCGACCCTGATGCTGAGATGATCACCCAGTTCCCGGTGAAGGTGCGCCATATAGGTGAGCGTGTTGGTCACCTGGCGGTCGCTGGTGAAACCAAGGAAGCGGTCGTGCGGCATATCGAACACATGATAGACACTGTCGGCACTCAGGTTGACGGTTCCCTGGTCGGGGGTGCGTGAATCGTGCATATAGTCCATCTCGAGGCCTATTTTAGTCTTGTCGTCGGGGCGCCAGGCAAAGGAGGGATTGAGATAGATCCTGTCCCTGGAGACATGGTCGCGATAGCTGTCGGCACGCTCCCAGGCGCCGTTGATGCGGAAGGCGGAACGCTGCAGCCTGTCGGTGACGAACTGCAGGTCGAAAGTGGGGCGTAGCTGACCCCAGCTACCTGTTCTGAGGCCAATGTTGCCCGAGTTGATGAATCGGGGTGTCTTGGTGGCGATATTGACCACTCCCCCTGCCGAGCCCAGGTCGTTACCCAAGCCCTGTGCGATGGCAGCCGATCCACGGAGTATCTGTATCGTCTCCACCCCCTGCATATCGGTGAGGAAGCCGCTGCCCCTGAAGTCGGAGTGAACCCGTACCCCGTTCTTCACCACCGGGATACCCCGGTAACCACGCGAGGTGAGGCTCTCGGTAGTGTTGCCGAAGGTGGCAAAAGTACCTACACCGGGGGCATTTCTGACAGCATCGTTCAGGGTGAGCACACCCTGGTCAGTGAGCATCTTCTGCGAGATCACCGAAATGCTCTGTACCTGTTCATCGATGCGCAGCGGAATGCGGGTGAGGGCATCCATCTTCTCGGGTCGTTCCCGTCGCCGGCCGAACACCTCCACCTCCAGCAGAAGCTGACCATCAGGCAACAGAAGGAAATCCTCCTGGTGTGGTTCACCCTTCTGAAAACCGATCTCCTTCGTTACCGTTTCATAACCGACGTAGCTCACCATCACCCTGTGTGACCCGTCGGGGATATCATTCACCTGAAAATTACCTGCGAGATCGGTATCATCACCTATACCCAGTTCCTCAAAGAAGACCGTGGCACCGGTAAGGATCTCGTTCTCCTCACCGGTAACGGTGCCGGTAAATATATTGTTTTGCTGAGAGAAAGCGGCTGCAATGCCTGTAAAGAGGCAGAGCACGAGAAATAGACTATTTTTGTTCATTTGTAATTGTTATTAAACTTTGCGCACCGAGGCAGGATGAAACCCTTCACAATCATTTTCACAGCCGGACAGGAATCAGAAGCCACGCGCTAAATAGTGTCAATGATCCGGTCTGCTTTCAGGATACAAAATTGGGTCAAAAAGCAGGAGATGACAATACCCTCTTATAAGTATTTAACAGACCTTTTATACTTACAATAAGGCATTGCAGCCTCTCAGTGCTACACACAGCAGTGACCTCGCTGTAACGGGTTTTCATTTTTTGTATCCGTGCTATTAAACAATTTCACGTGATTGTACGTTTCAATTCCGTCATTCATGACCTGTTATGGAAGAACAGAAAAAATCACACAAATAACCCAATAGTTTTTTACTTTCGATAAAAAATTCTAATTTTACCAAATACTAACTCATCATCATAAAGTAGAGAAAACCCATGAAAATTCATGAATATCAGGCAAAAGAGATGTTTGCCAACTATGGACTCCCCGTAGACAAGAGTACCGTATGCCGCACTGTGGAAGATGCAGTGAAGGCATACAACCAGCTGGACTCACAGAGGGTGATCGTGAAGGCACAGGTGCACACCGGCGGCAGAGGCAAGGCTGGCGGCGTGAAGCTGGCAAACGACGAGATAGAACTGCGCAGACATGCTGCCGCCATACTGGGCATGGATATCAAGGGTTTCACGGTGGACCGCATCCTGATTGGTGAGGCGGTGAACATTGACAAGGAGTATTATGTTAGCTACGTGATCGACCGGAGCAGCAAATCGACCATCCTGATGCTGAGCAAGGAGGGTGGCATGGATATTGAAGAGGTGGCGCGGACCACGCCGGAGATGATCTATAAGTTCGTGATTGATCCTTCCATCGGTGTTCCCGACTATCTGGCACGTGAGGCTGCCTTCAGGCTGTTCGACGACATCACCCTGGTGCGTCAGGCTGCCGTTATCTTCCAAAAGTTATATAAGTTATTTGTTGAGTCCGATGCATCGCTGGCAGAGATCAATCCGCTGGTACTGACCAAAGAGGGTGCCATCATGGCGATTGATGCGAAGATGACCTTCGACGACAATGCACTCTACCGCCATCCGAAGATCACCGCGCTCAACGAGCCTACCGAAGAGGAGAAGAAGGAGCAGAGTGCCAAGAGCAAAGGGTTCAGCTACGTGCACCTGGGTGGTGAGATCGGCTGCATGGTGAACGGTGCCGGCCTGGCGATGGCCACGATGGACATGATCAAGCTCTACGGCGGTAATCCTGCCAACTTCCTCGATATCGGCGGGAGCTCCAACCCCACCAAGGTGATTGAAGCAATGAAGCTGCTGCTGAGTGACAGGAACGTGAGAGTGGTACTGATCAATATCTTCGGCGGCATCACCCGTTGCGATGATGTCGCCAGCGGTCTGCTGGAAGCGTTCAGGCAGATCAAAACGGAGATACCCATCGTGATCCGTCTGACCGGCACCAACGAGAAGGA
>CAYUQE010000033.1:0-19732 GCA_964446805.1 uncultured Proteiniphilum sp.
GAGGAACAGCTGCAGCATATCGATGAAAAGGTGGCTACTATCGTGCAGCAACTCAAAGCGTTAGGCGTGAGTGTAAGGTATGACAACTCCGACAATAAGAAGCCGGGCTGGAAATTTGCGGAATATGAACTGAAAGGTGTCCCTGTACGCCTCGCCATGGGCGGGCGTGACCTCGAGCACAACACGGTAGAGATAGCCCGCCGCGATACGCTGACGAAGGAGACCCTCTCATGTGATGGCATAGAGCACCATATCAAGGCACTGCTGGAAGAGATGCAGCTGAATATCTACAGGAAAGCAGCCGACATGCGCACACAGCAAACGCGTGAGGTGAATTCGTACGATGAGTTCAAGGTGGAGATTGAAAAAGGAGGCTTCCTCCTCTGCCACTGGGACGGAACAGCTGAGACCGAAGAGATGATCAAGAACGACACCAAGGCCACCATCCGTTGCATCCCCCTCGAAGGAGAGAAGACTGCCGGAAGCTGTATGGTGACTGGCAGACCTTCGGCACAAAGAGTGATATTTGCCAGGGCATACTGATCATAGAAAAAGAAAAAGTGAAAAAGGGAAGATTGAAACAGTGGGTGCATGCTTTTCGCCTGCGGACACTCTTTCTGGCAATAGCTACCGTGATCATGGCCAGTGGCATGGCCTGGCGTGCGGGGGCGTTCAACCTCACCACCTTTATCCTTGCATTTCTGCTGGCACTCACCATCCAGATACTGGCCAACATGGCAAATGATCTGGGTGACTACCAGAAAGGAACAGACACCACAGGCTTCAGAGAGGGCCCACGACGGGCCGTTCAAAGCGGCATGATCTCACCCGCCGAGATGAAGAGAGCCATCCTGCTATTTATTGTCATCTGCATCCTGCTGGGGCTGGCACTGGTGCTACCTATCATCATACAAACAGAATGGACCTCCGCAGTTATCCTACTTCTTGTGGGGGGGTGCAGCATCCTCGCAGCACTCTTTTATACATTGAGCGGTAGTGCCTACGGTTACAGGGGATGGGGCGATCTCTTCGCCTTTCTCTTTTTTGGGCCGGTGCCGGTGATAGGCACCTGGTTTCTGCATACACACACCCTTACGGTGCAGCCTCTGCTGCCTGCTGTCAGCCTGGGACTTATCAGCACGATGATTCTGAACGTGAACAATATGCGGGATATCGAGAACGACCGTGCATCCGGAAAAATCACCATTGCCGTGAAGCTGGGGTTAAAGCAGGCAAAGAACTATCACACGCTGATGACGCTCACCTCCTTCATCTGCCTTGTGCTATACACTATCCGCTACGAACCGGCACCTTGGTACAGGTATGCCTATCTCCTTGTTTTTCTGCTCCCTTTCGGCATTCTCTTTCAGCTACGCAACAAAAGCGGGCAGCAGCTTGACCCCTACCTCAGGATAACTTCACTGTCGGGATTCCTGCTGGCGGTGGCCTTCGCAATCAGCATCAACCTTTAACTATCTCAACACTACCTCCACCACATAATCAGTCTCATCTGGCACCCTGTCGAGTTGGATCAGGATACCCCCTGCCACCTCGGTGAAGGGTACCGCCGTCTTACCGGCAAACAGTCGCGCCGAGCGTACCTTGTGCCCTTCCATCGGCAGGTAGAGCGCTTTATCCTCCAGCTTCAAGATATGCACGAAGAGCCTTTTCCCTTGTTGGGTGGTCACACCCCAGTCATGCGGTGCTATAAAGCCACCCCGTGTGCCATAGATGGTTTCACCATATGTTTTCAACCATTCACCCATAGCGTTGTAACGCCGTACCGCGATCGCGGGAAAGGTGCCGTCAGGGCGCGGTCCCACGTTCATCAGCAGGTTGGCGTCGTTGCCCGCCGCCTTGACCAGATAATGTATCAGCTCTTTCTCCGATTTATAGTTGTTGTCGGTGATACTATATCCCCACGAATTATTCATGGTCTCGCAGGTCTCCAGTGGCAGTTGACCAATGGTGGCAGTGGCGGAGTATCCCGAGCGGTTCTGCCCCGGCAGATCCTTCTCGAAAGTCTGTCCGTCCTCACCCTCGAGGGGTGTAATATGATGGTTGTTGATGACCATACATCCCGGCTGAAGCGTGTGAATATGATCGTAGAGCTCCCTCAGACGCCAGTCGAAATCGTCCGGCTGGTCCCACTTGCCGTCGAACCAGATGGCTCCGATCTCCCCATAGTTGGTCAGCAGCTCCGTCAGCTGATCCATCATAAAACGATGATAGCTCTTCCACTCACCCTGCGCTGTGCGCCCTACTCCTTTCCCGGTTCTACCCACAGGTGCATAGTCGGCCCTGCCCCAGTCGAGCAGCGAATAGTAGAAATGAAGCCTCACCCCCTGCCGGTGACATTCATCCGCCAGCTCCTTGATGATATCCCGTTTGAAGGGCGTGGCATCTACAATGTTGTAGGGTGAGTGCGTGGTGCCGAACATCGAGAAGCCGTCGTGATGGCGTGAAGTGATGCAGATGTACTTTGCTCCGGCGGCCTTCACCTGCGACACCCAGCTGGCAGCGTTGAACCTTGATGGGTAGAAGCCGGCCGCCAGGGCGGCATACTCCTCGTGATGGATGTTTTTATTGTGCATGATCCACTCACCATCGGCCATCATGCTATAGAGGCCCCAGTGAATGAACACACCGAATTTCATCTCCTGAAATGTCTCCCTGTTGCGGATATTTTCCGGTGAGGGTGTATACTGCTGTTGAGCAGCGGCAGCCACGGTGAGGAGCAGTAGCATTAGGATTAAAGCGCCGTTTTTTTTCATCATTCCCATTGTATTAATTGTTCGTCTCCATAAAATGTACAAGCTGTGCCACCGCTTCCTCGTCTTCATAAGCGGGCTTATGTTGAGATTGATACTTCTCGAAGAGGGTGCTCTTCTTCTTGTAGATATTCTTTAGCTGTTTCATACTCTTAATCTCCTTCCAGTCCGACCCGTTATTGAGAAAATAAATGGTGTAGGGCCTCACCTCATAGTTGTCAGGGAGCTTCAAATCATACAGTCTCCCATCACCCTGCCAGCTGGAGTAACTGTCCACCGACGTTGTGTGCGATGTGCCACCATACGCAGCCGGTTTTGGGGGAGGAAGGATCTTGCACTTGTAACGTGCCAGTAGTTTGTAACCATTGCGATGCAATACCTCCACAAATTTGTGGTCCCTGAGTACAAATCGCCTCGCCTTGATGATTACCGTATCTAACTGGCTCAAGGAGATTTCCGAAAGGGCAAGCACCTGACCGTTCTGGTTGAACACCATCTCTTCGGTAGCTACATTATAATTGAGTAATGCCGGGTTCTCCCTCCCGCCTTTCATCAATACTTTTCCCTGTGTAAACTCCGGAAACAGATAGTGGGAGATCTCCGTTGTTTGCTGCGCCGACAACGAAAAAAAGAGACAGAATAAAAATAGCAGTAAAAAAGATTTGTAATTCATTGCGTAGGATGTTATGCGTTTTACCTCGTAAAGGTAATCGATAATATTTATTCAACAAAAAAATGAGATGACACACGCACTCTTCAATTGTATGAAACGAGCATGAAAACCGTTTCACACAAGAACATGATTAAAGCGAGTCCCATACACCATAATGAAAAAAATAGTTTAATCGTATGAAATTATTTATGTAACTTTGCCCGATATAGAAACCAAATTCTTTCACCATTATGTTCGACAACAGCAAACGTGCTTTTGTAGCTATCAACGATGCAGCGGAAGTATGCCTGATACCTAAAATGGCTAACCGTCACGGCCTCATCACCGGGGCCACGGGCACCGGAAAGACAGTCACCCTGCAGACACTCTCCGAGACATTCAGCGAGATGGGCGTGCCTGTCTTCGCAGCCGATATGAAAGGTGATCTCTCGGGTGTGGCAAAAACAGGGGGAAACAAGGAGAGCGTCACCAAGCGTGTGGAGGGCTATCAACTGCAGGCGAAAGGATTTGACTATAAAGCTTTCCCCGTGCGCTTCTGGGATGTGTTCGGCGAACAGGGACATCCTGTGCGTACCACCGTCACCTCCATGGGGCCACTGCTGCTGGAGCGACTGCTGGACCTGAACGAGACGCAGGGTGCCATCCTGACGATGGCCTTCCGCATTGCCGACGACAACAACCTGCTGCTCATCGACCTGAAAGACCTGCAGAAGATGCTGCAATATATCGGTGACAACCGTACACAATTCATCACTCAATACGGCAATATCTCACCTGCCAGCATCGGCGCCATCCAGCGTGGGCTGATGCGACTGGAGAGTGAGGGCGCCTGCAAGTTCTTTGGTGAGCCGGAGCTGGTGATCACCGATTTCATTCAGACGGAACAGGGCAAGGGTGTGATCAACATCCTGGCTGCCGACAAGCTGATGAACTCACCCCGTGTATACACCACCTTCCTGCTGTGGTTGCTGGACGACCTCTATGAAACCCTTCCCGAAGTAGGTGACCTGGAGAAACCGAAGCTGGTCTTCTTCTTCGACGAGGCACACCTGCTCTTCAACGACATGCCCTCCTCCTTGCTTGAGAAGGTGGAGCAGATCGTACGCCTTATCCGCTCCAAGGGTGTGGGCATCTACTTCTGCACCCAGAACCCGGCAGACATACCCGAGCGCATCCTCGGACAACTAGGCAACCGTGTGCAGCATGCCCTGCGTGCCTACACCCCCAACGACCAGAAAGCGGTGAAGGTTGCCGCCAACACCTTCCGTGCCAACCCGCTGTTTGATACCGGCGAAGCCATCACCCAGCTTAACACGGGCGAGGCACTGGTGTCGTTCCTCAACGAGAAGGGAGCACCGCAGATGGTGGAGCGGGCCAACATCCTGCCGCCACAGGGACAGATAGGTCCCCTCACCGCGGGCGAGAGAGACCAGCTTATCCGCAGCTCACTGATCTACGGTGTCTATGAGAAGCTGGTCGACAGGGAGTCGGCCTTCGAGATCCTTTCGCAAAAGCAGGAGCTGCTTGAGGAGGAACGCACTCAGGCTGCGGACGAGAAGGAACGTGCGCGTTTGCTGAAGGAGGAGCAGAAAGCAGCCCTGGAAGCCGAGAGGGCCAAGCGCGCTGCTGCGCGGCAGCGCAAGGCCGACCAGGGCGTCCTGGGCGACATCCTCACGCAGGTGGGACGAAGTACCACACGACAGATCACCAACCAGCTGGGTAGAACCCTTACCCGCAGTCTGCTGGGTGCTCTTTTTGGAAAGAAATAATCAATTCACTTCTACCACATGTATAAAACACTCTTCAGACACTACTGGTTGGGCAGCCTTCGCTCACCCGGCTATTACAAGAACTTGGTCGTCAATATATTTGTTGGATTGATGACGCTCTATTTCTTGGTGGTCTTCGTAATGCTGGGGTTACTCCTGCCGAAGATCCTGCAGGAGATAGCCCCTGGGTATGATCCTGCGACCACCTTCAACGGCGGTATCATCTATGCCGTGATCGCACTGCTGATGATCCGCTATCTGATGCAGCCACTGAGCAGGCTGAACCTGCAGAGCTACCAGGTGCTGCCGGTAAAAAGGAGCACACTGGTCAACTACTTGATGCTAAAGCCACTGCTCAACCCTTTGAACTATGCCACCCTCTGCCTGGCCATACCCTTCTCCATCACGGGCGTTTACCCCACCTATGGTATCGCAGGTGCCTTCCGCTTTCTGGTCATCATCCTATTCCTTATCTGGTTCAACACGCTGCTGGCACCACTACTGAAACGTAAGTTCACTAATATTCTTTTGGGGACGGTCGTTTTCCTGATCATTGCCGGAGGGCTTGCAGCGCTGGAGTATTTCGGTATCTTCTCGCTGTTTCAACTGTCACAGGCCCTTTTCGGTTTTATGATGCAGCATCCCATCCTCTGGATGGCCCCATTGTTGTTGAGCGTGCTGGCCTATATGCTCAACAAGCTCTTTTTTGCTCGCAATTATTATCCTGAATCGTTCGAAATAAAAAGTAAACGAAGAGAGAACGGCACACAACGGTTCACCTTCATGGAACGCTTCGGCAAGATCGGCGAGATCATCTCGCTCGAGATCAAGCTGGTGCTGCGTCACAAGCGTACAAGGAGCACCCTCTTCACGGCACTCATCTTCCTGCTCTACGGGTTGATCTTCTATCCCAACCCGATGTATAATCAAAAAGCACACTGGCTATTCTTCGTGGCTATCTTCGTCACCGGCACGGGGATGCTGATGTTCGGGCAGTGGATCATCAACTGGGATGGATCTCACTTCGATTTTCTGATGACCCGTGATATCGACACCCACACCTATATAAGGGCTAACTATACCCTGATGCTGGCACTATGCATCGTCTCGTTTATCGCTACCACCCCCTACTTCCTGTTTGGCAGACAGATCATCCTCTATCACCTGGTGGCGTTCGTATATAATGCAGGCGTCAACATCTACGTCTATCTGTTCGCGGCGACGCTGAACACCAAGCGACTGGAGCTCTCCAGAGGCTCCTCGATGAATATGCAGGGGGTGAGCTTTAAAAACTTCCTCGTGATGATTCCCCTGCTGGTGATCCCTATCTCGCTGATCACCCTCTTTGCTCTTTTTTCCGCTACCCATATCGCGCTGATCATCCTCGCCCTCATGGGTGTTGCAGGCATCCTCTTCCGCGAACCACTCCTGAGCGTGATCGAGAAACAGTTCCTGCGCAGGAAGTATGCCCTCTGCACCGGCTTTCGCAAGAAAGAGTGAGCACCCCATAGATTTCAAACCTCCATCATCATTCAAACAGATAAATAGCAAGCATATGCAAGCATACAGCGACCATTCCGACACCCCTGCCGACACCCCTCCACCAGTGCCGCAGTCAGCCTTTCAGACCGAAGGTATCATCACCACCACCAACCTGAAGAAAATCTATGGTGGCATCACCGTGCTCAATATCCCTGCCTTACAGATACGAAGCGGCGAGAGCTTCGGCCTGGTGGGCAACAACGGTGCCGGCAAGACCACCTTCTTCCGGTTAATCCTCGACCTGATCGAGGCCTCCGCTGGAGAGGTGCAGGTAGAGGGTGAAAAGGTAGCCCGCCATGATGCGTGGAAATCGAAGGTGGGCTCATTTCTGGATGAAGGTTTTCTGATCGACTTCCTTACTCCCGAGGAGTATTTCGCTTTCACGGCCAAGGTATACCATAAATCGGACGGTGACATCGCCTCATTCCTGGTGTCGATGAAAGAGTTCTTCAACGGTGAGATACTGGGCTCGGGCAAGCTGATACGCGACCTCTCCAAGGGGAACCAGAAGAAGACAGGCATCGCCGCCGCATTGATCAGCGACCCGCAGATACTGATCCTCGATGAACCCTTTACCGCGCTCGATCCTACCTCGCAGATAAGGCTGAAAAGGATGCTCAACGAGCTGAAGACCAGCCGCAACATGACCATGCTGATCTCCAGCCACGATCTGAATCATGTGACCGAAGTGTGCGACCGCATCGTGGTGCTCGAGAAGGGGCTGGTGGTGAAGGATATCCACACGAGCGAGAACACGTTGAAAGAGCTGGAGTCCTATTTTGCGGTATAAGATTGTATCTTTGCCCTTCTTAATAATAACAACCAAACGAAACAAACAGTGGAAGAAACAAGGGAACAAAAGAAGATCACTCCTTTGGCAGACTGGTTTATCCGGCTCATCAAAGGATCCCTCGTGGGCATCGGCTTTATACTACCCGGTCTGTCGGGAGGTGTGCTGGCCGTCATCTTCGGCATCTACGACAAGCTGATACGCTTTCTGGCCAACCTGCGGCACAACTTTACGAAGAACCTGCTCTATTTCCTGCCCGTGGCCATCGGTGCCGCCATCGGCATCCTCCTCTTCTCGGTGGTGGTGGAGAAAGCGTTCGGCAAGTATGCCGCCCAGTTTGTCTGCCTCTTTGTGGGGTTCGTCGCCGGCACGTTCCCCTCACTCTACAGGACAGCGGGCAAGGAGGGCCGAAAGGCTGCCGATAGATGGATTCTCATCCTCTCCACGCTGGCGATCTTCTTGCTGATGATCGTCGGCGGGCAGCAACTCACCGAGGTGACCCCCAATATCCTGGTATGGCTTGCATCGGGACTGCTGATGGGGCTGGGACTGATTGTCCCGGGAATGAGCCCTTCCAACTTCCTGATCTATTTCGGGCTGTACGACAAGATGGCCACCGGCATCAAGGATTTTGACTTCGCTGTCATCATCCCCCTGATCGTCGGCTTTGTCATCTGCGTCCTTCTCTTCTCCAAGCTGGCATCGTGGCTCTTCAAGCGTTACTATTCCGGCATGTACCACTTCATCCTGGGCATGGTCATCGGCTCCTCCCTGGCGATCTTCCCCACAGTGGTCTTCCCTGCATTCACCGCCGACCAGCTGACGGTCACCGGGTTGAGCGTCGGCAGTGCGCTGCTCTTCTGCGTGGTGCTTTTCATCGTCGGCGCCATCGCCTCCTACCTGTTCAGCAAGGTGGAGGATAAATATCCCCGGGAAGAGATCTTCTGACATCCGCGAAAAAGGCGCACCTCCACACAAGCAAAACCGTCGGCACTGCCCAGCAGTCCGACGTTTTTTTATTCATTTACAACGGAATCTCTATCTCAGCGGCCGGGCGTCGACACCCTCCGTGGTCATGACCACGGGAAGGATCTTACCGTCTTGGTCGAACACCATCCGCTCGATACAGGTCATGCGCGAGTTGCCATCCTTCTCTGTTAGCGGGCGGCGGTGGTAGACGATGTACCACTCGTCGGTGCCCGGTACGTTCAGCACCGAATTGTGACCCGCACCGTTGGCGAGGGTACCGTCCTGCTCCAGCACCACCCCTATCCGTTCAAACGGTCCCATAGGTGAGTCGGCAATGGCATAGGCTACCTTGTAGTCGGGTCCTGTCCATCCCCCTTCCGACCACATGAAATAGTATTTCCCGTTGCGGATGAACATCACCGATCCCTCCACATACCCCTCGGGCGTGATCTCCCGGAAGAGGGTGCCGTCGTCAAATGGCATGAATCCGGTGAAATCATCCTTCAGTCGGGTGATGTTACAGTGCCTCCATCCCCCGTAGATCATGTAATACTGGCCGTCGGTATCTTTAAAGACAAACTGGTCGATGGGCTGTGCGCCGTTATGAAACTTATCCAGCAGCGGCCTGCCCAGATAGTCACGAAAAGGGCCGCCCGGCTTGTCCGCGACGCCGATGCCTATGCCGCCCTCGCTCTCATTGTTCTGGATGTCGTTGGCAGCGAAGAAGAGGTAGTATTGATCATCCTTCTTCACGATCGCGGGCGCCCACATGGCTATCTGTGCCCACTTCACCTGGGTGGTGTCGATGATATGGCTGTGTTTTGTCCAGTGCACCAGGTCGGGCGACGAGAAAGCATCCATCAGCACCTGCTTCTCGTAGGGAGCTGAATAGGTGGGATAGATCCAGTATTCGTTATCGAAGATCACC
The DNA here is from genome assembly GCA_964446805.1 of uncultured Proteiniphilum sp. Taxonomy (GTDB): domain Bacteria; phylum Bacteroidota; class Bacteroidia; order Bacteroidales; family Dysgonomonadaceae; genus Proteiniphilum. Next base: position 9,443 of record CAYUQE010000033.1, read on the forward strand.
GCCTCGGGATCGGCATACCATCCCGGGAAGAGAGGATTACCCGATTTCTGTGCCACTGCGCACATCGTGAAAAAAAATAGGACGAAGGTCAATATGCCCGTCACTTTACGCCTCATTGCATTCATTTTTTATAGGTTATTAGTATTGTTCTCTGAATTGCAAATCATTGACAGTGTTGCAGAAAAGTTAATCTTCTTCACCTTCTTCACCTGCAATGATGATCCTGGGATTACGTTCTTTCAGCTCGGCAATCAGCGCGTCGATATCGGTTTCCTTCACCCTCAGTATCTCAAACCCGCGTACCTTTTCGATCCGCAGCTGGTTCCTCCCGATCTTCTTCAGGGCTACCATATCGCCTATGGGAAATCTTCTGTTTTTGGAGAAGATGCTCAGCATATACCGAATCTCCAGAAAATTGAGCTCCGTGATGGTATACTCCCTGATAGTGGTCGAAAGCATAAAGAGAAAGATGAACAGGAAGTAAAAGAGTGAAAACCATACTTCCTCACCCTGTTTGTATCGATAAATATACAACGCCAGCAACATGACTGCTGCCAATCCCCAGAAGATATTTCCCTGTCCGTTGTCTGCCTTGAACTTTTTCTCCATCTGTTACTGGTTTAATGCTACTACAAAGATAAATTTTATTCACCATATTATAGTTAAGAAAAACAAAATATCCAGTTATAGACCAACAGGGCTTATTTATCGATGAATGGGCAGATCATCTATACGAGCACCTGCCGATTACCTATATAACCTTGATATCATGCCGCTTAACGCTCACTAAAGTGTGTTAACCGGTGATCGACCTATTAAACTTTTACCTATCTTTAGGCGTCAAAAGCGATGGTATTTAATTATTCACTTTTAAATTTACAGGATATGAAAAAAGTAGCATTGATGGCCCTGGCAGCCATCTTCACGTTGAGCTTCTCACTTACGGCTCAAAACAAGACTGACAATGGAAGAGACGGCCGACGGGGTATGTCGGAATTAAGATGGACGGCTAAAGAGCGTGTGGAAAACATGGCCAAACAACTCGAGCTGACAGCCGATCAGAAAGCAAAGGTGGAAGCACTGTTTGAAAAGCAGGATGCCCTACGCAAGGAACAGGTTGCCCGGCAGCAGGAGAAGAGAGAGGAGATGACGGAAGACCGTGCAGCACGTCGCCAGGAGATGATGGAACTGCGTAACAAGGCAGTAGCAGAGAATGATGCGCAACTGGAACAAATTATCGGCAAGGAAAAGATGGAACAGTGGAAAACGTATCGTGACGAGCAGATGAAGAAGATGCGTGAGAGCATACCGTCGGGACAACGCGGTATGCGCAGGAATGCTCCAAAGTTAAACTAACCGTGTGAGCCGTTCAACCGTACAGGTTGATCACTGTAAAAGATGAACCTCGTCAGTCTGTAAAAAAGACTTGCGAGGTTCGTTGCATGACGAAGGGATCGTCGCTACAACGCCATAAGGAGCGTACTACAATTGCAGCGATCGCACTGTTCCTGTCGTCAGTAATACTTCTCAACAATCTTCTTAAAGGCAGCACTCTTCTTGAACCGTTCAAGCCAGCTGTTAAGGCTGTCAAGCAACAGCGGTGCGTTCTTGCGTACAGCCCACGACTCGAGCTGAGTGAAACTGATGTCCGTCTCGATATCAATCTCCGGCAACGATTCTGCCAGACGCCGCGCCACCTTCTCATCACACACTGTAAAATCGATGTCACCCGCAGCCACCATCATCACCAGCTGCTCTGTTTCATAGGTCGCATCTTCCACCACGTAAAGGGTGTCACCTATCTCGTGGGAGAGGTTATCCAGACGGAGGATGGCGGGCGACTCACCGGGGACATGAATGGTCTTCTTTGCCAGATCGAGCTGCTGCCTGATAGGTTCAACACCCCCATTATAGCGTGCCTTGCGCTGCACCAGCACCTGCTTGTTGAGTGTAAGTGGAGCAGTGAAGGCGAAGGTATCCTTCAGCTGGATATTCACCGGTATATTTCTGGCCACCAGATCGTACCGTTGCTTCAACAGTCCTTCCAGGTTCTCGTCGAGACTGTTCTCGAGAAACAGATGCACCTTCACCCCCCACTCTCTCTCGAGGGCCTGCATCATCTCCAGCTGAAAACCTCCAGCCGTATCGCCCGCGATAAAGTATCCAATGGAGTTGTAATCGGTCACCACGTTCAGCTCACCCGATGCCATGATCTCGTTGTAATCGCGGGTAACCAACCTCCGTTCAGCACTGCTGTGACGGATGTGCCGGAGCAGGATCATGGTGCCGACAGCTGCCAGCAACAGAAAAAGATAGAGGTATAGTTTTTTTTTCAAGTTCAAGCGTGAAATGATTGATGGATGATACGATCGACAAATGATGAATCGTCGTTGAAGAATCAGTTATGCAGGTTGATCGAGACGCCCATCTTGAAGGTGAAGGGATTCACCGGATAACCGGGTAGAGAGAAGTAGTCGTAGGGTTTCAACACCTTCGTTGCCACATTGTAGAACATCACGAAGAAGCGTGTCTGCTTCAGGTGCATGTTGGCATAGACCGTCGCAATGGGATAATTCCCGATCTCCTTCTCCTGCTGATTGTAGAATTGCAATAACGCCGCCTCATAACCTGGTGCAAGATAGCTGGTATGATAATGGGCATCGACCCCCAGCTGCAGGGATAGTTCATTTACAATTTTTGTCTTCAGGTAGATGTTCGAGTAGATGCTGAGGGTGGGTAGCGGTATCACCTGCTGATTGCTCGAGGTCTGGTAGACCACCTGGTTGTCCCAGTTGAAGACGCCGAGACGCAGCTGCTGATCGACACGTGCCGTGAGCACCTGTATGTTATCGCCCTCCTGCGCAATATTCTTCTCCTGATCGAAGTAGATGAAGTTCTGCAGGTTCTCGACGCCGGCACTCAGCGTCGTGTTCGTAAAGGGTATATGCAGCTTGCCACCTACGTAGACCCTGCGTATATCGCCAAAATCATGATTCCAGCGGAAGTACTTGGAGTAATAGTTCTCCTGCAGGTACTTGGGCCGCAGATTCTTAATATAAGCCTGTGCCGACAGTGAAGTGCGTCTCCCGGCAATAACGAAGCCTGTCTCCACATCACCCATGGCCCTGAACTCGCCCAGGTTGACCCCCAGCACACCCAGATCGGCGCGCAGGTTGAACAGGAGGTTATCACCCTGCTGTTTGTTCAGCATTCCACCTATGGTGACAGCACTCTCGCGATGATTTACATAGCCCGCTCCCACACTGTCTCTCATTGAGTAGTTGCGCAGGTCGTACTCCAGGAATGCGGTGAGTCCAAACTTGACCCACTCCTTGAATCCCTCACGCAGGCTCAGTGAGACGCTGTTTTTGAAGGAGGTATAGTGGATGCTGTCGTCCACCGCCTCCTCATAGTAGCGATGGGCATAGAAGCGGTCAATGTTCTGCATCTGCACCCCGTCCACATTCACGTATGCGGTATCATACGATAGAAAACGACGGTGCTGCTGCGTGTACTGAGTTGCATAGCCGATGGTGGCTACCGGCACAAAATGGCCCACACCCTGATGGAGCGAGTCGCCCTCTATATCCCTGTAGCCCAGGTTGTACCTCCCCGAGAGGAAGTAGCGGTTGTTGCCTATCGCATTCCATGTATTGGTGAACTTTACGGGTATATCTCTCGAAGTGAAGTTCTCCTTCACCGACTCCGGATCGGTGATGAAGATCTCCTCGGTGATACCGCCGTTCTCAAAGTTGGTCAATGAGCCCAGGTTCATGAAGGCATGTGCTTCAATCCTGTCGGATAGATAGTTACCGAAGAGTGTGAAATTACTGTGCTTCACTCCCTGCGAGTTGTAGAAACCACGTGCATTGATCAGGTCCACATCTACCCCCGCATTGAGTGATTTCCCGAAATTGCTGGTGATGCGGGCATCGAGGCGCTCCTCGTTGGTCAGCTTCCCCGTACCGCGCTGAAAATTAATCTTCGAGTAGGGTATCCGTGTATTCACAAACAGCAGCTTCTCCACATCCTTCAGATAAAGATAGTGGGCATTGTTGAATACAAAGGTCTCGGTCTCCCCACGGTCGAAAAAGAGCTTGGAGATGGCCGGCGACCCCAGGGGTGCCAGGAATCCCATTGCCACCGACTGACCATCGGGAAGCGTTGTCTGCTGGTAGTTATGTAGCAACGTGTCGGATACGGCCGGCAGGCGGTTGCCTGTACGACTATCCAGCTTCCATATCGTCATCCGCGCCAGTCGTTGCAGTGAGTCCGCCTCAGCGCCATGATCATGCAAGAGGTGATCGAGCGTGGATGGGAGGCCTTGCGTCGCACCCGCAGAATCCCGCACCACGGGGTTGCGGGGAAGCAGATCGAGTGAGTCGCGATTGGTAGTTATTTGTGATGAGTCGGGCATGATGATGCGCGCCTGCGGGTAAGCAGTAGCGATACATATCATCGTGGCCAGAAGTGATATCAACAGCTTATTTTTCATCGGGTGCAAACGTACAAAAAAAAACGCCATAGAGCGATAGTATGTCCTGTTTTTATCCGGTTTTTGAGAATTTTTAGGATGAGCCATGAGGCTATCAGGTGATTCCCATCTTCCTCATCAGGAAGCTGGCATTCATGTTGACGGCAATACCTTCCTGCAGCCGGTAGTCGAAAGTGAGGAGATCACCCTCGATGGTCGCATCGAAATGATAATTCTTTATCTGCTGTGGGAACTCACTCTCCAGCTCACCCAGTGAGAGGTCATGGGTGGCAATGATCCCATTGCCACCGAGCGTGATCAGTCGTTTCACCAGTGCCAGTGAACCTTTCTTCTTGTCTTCGGAATTGGTGCCTTTGAGTATCTCGTCGAGGATGATGAAGAGACCCTGCTCCCCCGCCTCCAGCCGGTCGATGATCATCTTCAGCCTTCTCAGCTCTGCGAAGAAGTAGGATTCGTTGTTCACCAGCGAGTCGGCCGTCCTCAGGTTGGTCAACAGGCTGCCGGGATAAAACAGCATCTTCCGCGCACAGACGGGCATGCCCACAGAAGCCAGCAGATGATTGACGCCTATGGTCCTCAGGTAGGTGCTTTTCCCTGCCATATTGGCTCCGGTGACGATCATGAAGAATGATTCACGGGATATAGCGATGTCATTCTTCACACATTGTCCCCTGGGAATGAGTGGATGCCCCAACGCATCTCCCACAAAGCAATAGCGGTCCGACACAACGGGATAGGTATAGTCGGGATGATTCATCGCCCATGTACCCGCTGAAATGAGCGCATCCATCTCTGCCAGCACCGAGAACCAGTCGGCGATATGCTCCCCATGACTTTTCATCCAGCGCTCAATGTGCAAGGTATAGCGAGTGGTCCATAGCAACAGGGGGTTCAGGAAGAGGATGGCAACGGTAAAGCCCAGGTCGAGGTTGTGGCAGTACTCCGACAGTTGCCTGATAGCGAGTGATGCTTTCCGATGCGTTGTAAGTCGTTGTTGAAGCGACCGCAGTATCTCTGCTTCCGGTGTCTCCTCCTCCACCACCTTTAATAGAGCAGCATACGCATTCAGTCTCTTCGATTTCTTATCGAACAGGAGCCAGGTAGCTTTCACCTTTTTAAAAGGCACCAGCGACAGCATCAGCGTGAAGAGGTAGAGATAGAAGAAGAGGCTTCCCGGGAGGATCTTCGTGAACCACAGCACGCCATAGAGCAGATAGAGAGAGGGAGTAGCCCAGACGGCTATTTTCCAGAAGAGCTGATGGCGCAGTTGCTTCCCCGGTTCGGTGAGGGGGAGGTAATCCTGCGGGGTGAGATCAGCAGAGGCTGTTTTCATGCCGGCGACTCGAAAACGAAGTGTAAAATCCTCGTTCACGGCTAGCGCGCTGATGGCCTCCTGTCGTTTTTCAATCGCCTTCTTATCCGTCAGCGGCGAGAGCATCATCGCTGCCAGCCTCTCCTTGCCGATAGAGAGGATGCACCTGTTGATCTGCTGAAAGAGAGACTTCTCACCAAAGATGTCCAGGTCAAAACTAAAGGTGTGGGAAGGGTCGATCTTCTCAGGAGCACCATCAAAGGCCGAGAAATCGTGATCAATCGCTTTCAGCTCACTCACCGCGATAAGGCACATGAACTCCTCCGCTTCCTTCTCCTCGAGCAATTGATTGTGTCTCTTCATCAGCAGGATAAAGGTGACGAACAGGAGCAGCAGCAGGGGGAGAAGCAACTGTAACTGGTGCGTCATCATATATACCAGTACCACTGCAGCAATGAACAGTACCAGTCGCAAGGTCCCTATAAGGTAGCTCTTTTTTTCCAGACGGTTTATGTGTTGCCGACAGTCATGGGCTAACACACTGTAGGCGTGAGTTCTCTCTTGGATGGTCATCTTCTTCTATCGCTTGATCAGGATGGTTTTCTCTGCTTCCGATTGTTTTCACCACAAAAGTATGCTTTTCCAGTGAAAAAGCCGCAGTGGTGCAACAGAATTATACATCCTCACAAAAAATTATAGGCATAAATGGTGTCGTTAAAAATAAATCCATTATCTTTGCTGCAACAAAACAATAAAATGATACAAAACATGTTCCATCATCATCATTTTCATACTTGCAGTCAGGCGAGGTGAGAGAGATATGAGCGAACGTCAATGTCTATATTTATACACCCGTCTGAATCACCTCAGGCGGGTTTTTTATTCACACCGACTGATCTTATTCGACAAAAACGAACAGACCAATGGAAAAAATTAAAATTGCGATCCAGAAAAGCGGTCGTCTGAGCGAGAAATCGATCGACCTGCTTACCGAATGCGGCATCAGGGTATCAAATGGTAACCGCAAGCTCAAGACCGATGCAAGTAACTTCCCCATGGAGATTCTTTTCCTTCGTGATGATGACATCCCCCAATATGTGGAACAGGGTGTGGCCGACATCGGCATCCTGGGTGAGAACGAGGTGTGGGAAAAAGAGAAGGATGTGGAGGTAGTGGAGAAGCTGGGCTTCGGCAACTGCCGTCTCTCGCTGGCCATACCGAAGGACGAACAGTACACGGGACTCGATTATTTCAATGGCAAGCGCGTGGCGACCAGCTACCCGAAGATACTGGGTAAGTTCTTCAAGACCAAAGGGATCGATGTAAAGATCGAGGAGCTGGGAGGCAGCGTGGAGATAGCCACCGGCATAGGTCTTGCCGACGGCATCTTCGATATTGTGAGCACCGGCAGCACACTGCTCATGAACGGTCTCAAGGAGGCCGATATGATCATGAAGAGTGAAGCGGTGCTGATCAGCAACAAGCAGCTCTCCCCTGCCAAGGCAGCACTGCTGGAGCAGCTGCTGTTTCGTATCAAATCCTACAAGAACGGGCAGGGCAAGAAGTACGTGTTGCTGAATGCCCGCAATGAAGAGATCCCCGCCATCGTGCGTCTGTTGCCCGGCATGCGCTCACCCAGCATCCTCCCCCTGGCCGATGAAGGATGGAGCAGTGTCCACTCGGTGATCAGTGATGATGATTTCTGGGAGATCATCGACGAGCTCAAGCGCCATGGTGCCGAAGGCATCCTGGTGGTACCCATCGAGAAAATGATTCTCTGATATGGAAAGCGATAAGCTGTAAGCGATAAGCTGTAAGCGATAAGCTGTAAGCGATAAGCTGTAAGCGATAAGCGATAAGCTAAAAACGAAAGAAAATGAAGACAATATCCAATCCCTCGCCGGATAAATGGGCAAAGCTGACAGAGCGCCCGCTGATCAGGCAGCGCAAGCTGATGGACACGGTTGAGAAGATGTTCTACGAGATCAATCGCAAGGGCGACAAGGCGGTGCTCACCTACAGTCGTCAGTTTGATTATGCCGCGCAGCAGTCGCTGGAGGTAGACCGGGAGACCCTCGCCAATGCGGGTGAGATGCTCACGGAGCGTCTCAAGCAGGCTATCGATATGGCATGGAAGCAGATCGAGACCTTTCACTTGTCACAACGGGAAGAGGTACGCAAGGTGGAGACCGCCCCGGGCGTGGTCTGCTGGCGCGAGTCGCGTCCCATCGAGCGTATAGGCATCTACATTCCCGGCGGCTCTGCCCCCCTCTTTTCCACCGTGCTGATGCTCGCCCTGCCGGCGAAGATCGCCGGCTGCAAGGAGATCGTGCTCTGCACGCCGCCCGATGCAAGGGGAGAGATCCATCCCGCCATCCGCTACACCGCCTGGCTGACAGGTGTCACGAAGCTGTATGCTGTGGGTGGCATACAGGCCATCGGCGCCATGACCTTTGGCACCGAGAGCATCCCCAAGGTGGACAAGATCTTCGGCCCCGGCAACCAGTACGTGATGGCCGCCAAACGATCGGCACAGTACTACGGTGTGGCCATCGACATGCCCGCGGGCCCCAGCGAGGTGCTCATCATCGCCGACGAGAGCTGCAACGCGGCATTCGTGGCGGCAGACCTGCTGTCGCAGGCGGAGCATGGCGCGGACAGTCAGGTGATCCTGCTCTCCAACAGCAAGAAGGTGATCAAGGCGGTGAACAAGGAGCTGGAGCAGCAGCTGGTGAGCCTGCCACGGCAGGAGCTTGCCACGCAGGCGCTCAAGCACAGCAGGGCGATCCTCTTCAAGGAGCTGGACAACTGTATCGCTTTCAGCAACCAGTATGCGCCGGAGCACCTGATCATCGCCACGGAGAACCCGGTGCAGTTGAGTCGCACCGTGGTGAATGCCGGCTCGGTCTTCCTCGGCAACTACAGCTGTGAGAGTGCCGGCGACTATGCCAGTGGCACCAACCACACGCTGCCCACCGGCGGCTATGCCAGGGCATTCAGTGGTGTCTCCCTCGACAGCTTCGTCAAGAAGATCACCTTCCAGCATCTCAGCGAGGAGGGGATCATCAGCCTCGGCAGTGCTGTGGAGACGATGGCCGAGGAAGAGCAGCTCTTTGCCCACAAGCACGCGATGACACTCCGCCTGGAAGCGGTGAAGGCCCGTCAGCTTACATTCAATGAAGGAGGAAACAATGCACAACTTTGATTTACAATCGCTGGTACGTCCCAATATATGGGCACTGAAGCCCTACTCCAGCGCGCGCGACGAGTTCACCGGTGAGGAGGGCATCTTCCTCGATGCCAACGAGAACCCGTTTGGTAAGAAGAACCGCTACCCCGACCCGCACCAGCGCAAGCTGAAGAGCGCACTGTCGGCACTGCGCCATATCGACGCAGCGCAGATCTTCATCGGCAACGGCAGCGACGAGGTGATAGACCTGGTCTACCGCATCTTCTGCGAGCCGGCTCATGACCGGGTGATCCTCTGTCCCCCCACTTACGGGATGTATGAGGTGTCGGCCACCATCCACAACGTGGAGGTGATATCTGTTCCGCTCACCGAGGATTTCGAGCTGAACATCGATGAGATACTGACACAGGATGCCAGGTGTATCTTCGTCTGCTCGCCCAACAACCCTTCCGGCAACCGGCTGAAGCAGGTGGAACGACTGCTGGAGGAGTTCCGTGGCATCGTGGTGGTGGATGAGGCCTATATCGACTTCTGCACGGAAGAGAGCTTCACGGCGCTGCTACCGCGATACCCCAACCTGATCGTGATGCAGACATTCAGCAAAGCCTGGGCGCTGGCCAGTGCCCGCGTGGGGATAGCTTACGCCAGTAGCGACATCATCCGGTTGATGGACAAGACAAAACCACCCTACAACGTGAGTGCCTTCAATCAGGAGGAGGCGCTGAAGGCACTCTCCAAACCGGAGAAGCAAGCCATCAGGGTAGCATTGATCCTGCAGGAGAGAGCCCTCCTCGAGAAGGAGCTGGCACAACTGCCTGTGGTACGACGCATCTACCCCTCCGACGCCAACTTCCTGCTGGTGGAGGTGAGCGATGCCGATGCCCTCTACCACTACCTGGTGGAGCAAAAGGTGATTGTCAGAAACCGCCACACGGTGGTGCGCCACTGCCTGCGCATCACGGTGGGCACACCTGCCGAGAACAGGTTACTGCTCGAAGCATTGGGCAATTACAACCATCAGCCTCAATGAAACGAGCAATGGAGATCATTCATCACATACATGTCCGGAGGGTATCAGATACACCTCACTAAACAAGATCACATGAAGAAAGTACTTTTTATCGACCGCGACGGAACACTGATCAGGGAGCCGGAGGATGAGCAGATCGACAGCCTGGAGAAGCTGGAGTTCTACCCCGGCGTATTCCAGTACCTCGCACGCATCGCCGGTGAGCTGGAATATGAGCTGGTGATGGTCACCAACCAGGACGGCCTCGGCACCGCCTCCTTCCC
>CAYUQE010000034.1:0-18274 GCA_964446805.1 uncultured Proteiniphilum sp.
AGAACACTACGTTGGGAACGTAAACGCCTTCAGAAACAACTGTCTGCACTTCAGGGCATTCCGGGCAAGACTCAGGTCTCAGGCTCAACGCTTCGTTTTCAGCACGAAGTCTGTTGATCTGGCTGTTGAGATCGTTGATCAGGTTGTAGTCCATCAGCTCGGCAGGAGTGAAACCTTGTTTGCCGCCTAAACCGAATTTGAATCCGGCAGTACCGGTGAACATGCTGTCATATTCAAAATCTCCGCCTAATCCGCTGCCGTCAAAAGTTTCTTGCATCACTCTCCATCCCAATTCAACGAATAGAGCTATGCTTTTAGAAAGCTGGAAGTTGTTGATCAAGCCCACATTGTAAGTAAGGGTCTGGTTTTGACTTTTGAAGAGATCTCCATCAGGATTGGGTTTCTTCCAATCTTCATCAAGTCCGTACATGTAACCTATACCCAAGTAGGGGATAAGGCTGTAAACCCTGTCGGGATTGTAGGAACCCCACGCGTTCATGATATTGTACATCAAATCCACATGACCACCTACCCAATTTTGTTCAGCAGCTATATCGGGAGCAACATGTTTGATATGACCACCGTCAATCACCACACGTGCACCCCAGTTAGGCGAATTCCAGCGTCCGAATTCGAGTTGCCCCATCCATCCTAAACGATCACCCAAGCTAGCGTCAGCATCACCTTCACCTGTGGTGAGGTAAATATTTGTTCCGCCACCAATTCCCATATACCAGTTGTCACTTGCTTTGTTCTTGAGGTACACTGTACCCTCGGAAACATTCTGTACTTCCTGTGCATTCATGCCGAATGCAAGAAGAGCAGTAAATAAAAGTAAACTAAACTTTTTCATAAATTTGAATTCTAATTAAACAATTTTTTGTTACAATAACTCGATATTATTTTTGTTCTGTGCAGTGCCCACAACAATCAGAGGACACTTTTATTAGTTCATGTATAACGTTTACGTTATAAAAATGTTCGCTAAAATTACCATATTATATGTAATTATTTCGTTTGAAGATGTTTACGAATAAAAAAATATGTATCTTAACTTAAGAATGCAAATATAAAACATAAATTCTATATAAGCACTGTTTTCTTCATAAAAACAACTATTTATCAGCCTTGTATGGATTTTATCCTCAACTTTGCAGCTTTCCGACTGCATTTGTATGAGTCAATCAACCTAAATAACTCTTCAGCAGTTTGCTCCGTGAGTCCTGTCTTAGTCTGCGAATGGCTTTCTCCTTGATCTGGCGCACCCGCTCGCGGGTGAGTTGAAACTTGTCACCGATCTCTTCCAGGGTCATCTCCTGACATCCGATGCCAAAGAACATTTTGATGATGTCACTCTCTCTTTCCGTAAGGGTGGAGAGTGCCCTGTCAATCTCCTTCTGCAGTGACTCGTTGATCAGTTTGCGGTCTGCTATGGGAGCATCATCATTGACCAGTACGTCCAACAGACTGTTGTCCTCACCTTCAACGAAGGGGGCATCCATTGAGATGTGACGTCCCGATACCTTGAGTGAATCGGTCACCTTGTCCACCGAGATGTCCAGCTCAATCGCCAGCTCCTCGGCTGAAGGTCTGCGCTCATTCTCCTGCTCGAATTTCTGGAATGCCTTACTTATCTTGTTGAGTGAGCCCACCTGATTTAGAGGCAACCTCACAATCCTGGATTGTTCCGCCAGCGCCTGCAGGATCGATTGACGAATCCACCAGACGGCATAACTGATAAATTTGAAGCCTCTGGTCTCATCGAATTTCTCTGCTGCCTTGATCAGACCTAGATTCCCTTCGTTGATAAGGTCCGGCAAACTCAATCCCTGGTTCTGGTATTGTTTTGCCACTGAAACCACAAAACGGAGGTTGGCTCTGGTGAGTTTTTCCAGTGCCTGCCGATCACCTTTCTTAATTGCCTGCGCTAATTCCACTTCCTCCTCCACAGTGATGAGGTCTTCACGACCAATCTCCTGAAGATATTTATCAAGGGAAGCGCTTTCGCGATTGGTGATTGATTTAGTAATTTTTAATTGTCTCATTTATATAATACTACTGGATAATTATCATTGATGCTTAGGGGCTGCAAAAGTACAAAATATTTTCGTTAAAACAGTGAATAGTGCTCATATAGTAAACATATAGCAAAGGAATCGGGCAAATTGCTAATTCCTCTGCTATACAAACACAATTCACTCTGTTTTTGTTACTGAAAAGTGAATGATTAACCTAACTTAACTTACCGCCCCTTCTCTGACAGGTCAATGGCAATATATTGTGTCCTGCCATTGGGGTAAAAACCGGCTACCAGCAATACTTTGTCCTCCCGTGTTTTTGTGGCAGCAATAATTTTGTGCACGTCACTTTCGCTGTTCACAGGGGTGTTGTTCATCCTCATAATGATGAACCCTTTGTTGATTCCCTCTTTTCTGAAAAGTCCGTTGTTGTCCACACTCGCAATTTCAATACCGCTCGATATATCCAGTTTTTTCTTGGTCTCTTCATTCAGGGGTTTAAAGGTGGCTCCCAGCGCACTCAGAGGGTCAGTAGTGCGGGTGATCTCGGTATTGCCTTCATCGTTCTTCAGCTCCACGTTGAAATCACGGCTGTTGCCATTGCGGTCGACGGTGACACTGATCTTGTCACCCGGCCTGAATCGGTTCAGCTGACTCTGTAACTCGGCAAAATTGCGGATAGGTACATTATTGATGGCAGTAAGTATATCACCCTTCTGGATGCCGGCAGCTTTGGCCGAACTTCTTTCGCCAAAGTCTTCTACCATCACCCCTTTTATCTGTGAGAGCTCACGTGCTTTCTCCGGATCCTCGCGTCTGATATTTTCGATGTTGGGTACCTGGATACCCAGATAAGCACGCTGTACCGCCCCATATTCCTTCAGGTCTGCAGCGATCTTGCCCGCAATGGAGATGGGTACGGCAAATGCATAGCCGGCAAAATTTCCTGTCTGCGAGTAGATGGCGGTATTGATGCCCACTAGCTCGCCACGGGTGTTTACAAGTGCTCCGCCACTGTTGCCCGGGTTCACTGCTGCATCAATCTGGATGAATGATTGTATTCCCAGACCGCCACCCATCACGTTTCCTCTGTTTTTGGCGCTCACAATACCTGCCGTGACGGTGGAGGTAAGATTGAACGGATTACCTACGGCCAGTACCCACTCACCTACCAGCAATGCGTCTGAGTTGCCGAAGGTGAGATAGGGAAAATCACTTCCTTCAATCTTCAGCAGGGCAATATCACTCATTTCGTCTGTTCCCACCACCTTCGCGGTAAATTCCCTGTTATCGTTCAATGAGACCGACACTTCGGTCGCATTTGCCACCACATGGTTGTTGGTGATGATATAACCATCCTTCGAGATGATCACACCTGAGCCGAAGCCTACCTGCTCACGTGGTTGCGCAGGTCCTCTTTCTCCGAATCCAAAAAAGAAGTCGAATGGATTCATGTATTGTTGCTGACTGATCGATTTTGTTTTGACATGTACCACGCCGTCCACCGAACGTGCTGCAGCTTGAGTGAAATCGGGATAACCATCAGCCGTAGTGAGGTTTGTCAGAACCAAGTTCTGGTCCTGGCCGAATGAATCGGCCATGGCTCCCAATTCTTGAGTGGTTGCCTTGTCGGATGTGCCAGCGGCAAATCGATTCCCGTTGTTCCTGGTCATTACATTATAGCCCGCTAATGTAACCACTGAACTGACAATAGCTACCAGCAGGATGACTAGTCCATTTTTAATATTGCTTTTATTCATAGTTGATAAATATTGAAGTTGTTTTCGTGCTTAATGCAGCAAATATAGAACAAAAAATGTGCACTTTCTCCCAATGCGGAAATGCTTTTTAACACTTTTAACGGAAAGAATAACTGATTAACCCGATTTAACCGGTATGCAGCTCTTTCATGTCGGTGACCTGTCAATATGTCAATTGTTCCAATACCGTCTCAACGTCTGGTGTTGTTTCTTCTATTGGCATATTTCCTGAAACGCAGATTGTTGAAAGGTTGGAACAGTTCGAAGAGAAACAGATTGAGATGGTACTTACTCCCGTCGAAGAGAACGCTGTTTTTGTTGATAATGACCAATAGCACAAAGAACCGCAGGATGGCAAGCAAGAGTGCAAAAGCCGCGAGGTAATAGGCCGCGTTCATAATCGCTAATCCTACTATTGCGAGGAAGGCCAGATAAAAAGCATATTTGGTGACCGTCTCCACTCCCAGAAGATGAAAGGCGAAACCCCTGTAAAACTGTTTCGTATAAAGATATTTAGATTTGATGGATCGCCATGTAAAAAAACTGTCGATGCCACGGGTGTCGGTCATACTATCCGCTGTCATCACTACACCTGTCTTCTTTCCCCGTGCTATCCTGTTGATGTAGAGATCATCCTCACCTCCCTCAATGTTCAATATAGGTGAAAACCCCTTGTTGCCATAAAAAAGTGCTTTCTTGTATGCCATGTTCCGTCCGATGCCCATGAACGGTTTGTGAGCCAGCGCCATGGCGATGAACTTAAGGTGATGGATGAGATTGTCGAAATGAATAAACTGACGCATCCACACTTTCTTTTCAATGATCAACCTGCTGTATCCCAGTACAATGTCCCTCCCCTGCAGAAACGCTTTCCCATATTCGCGGATCCATCGGGTAGTGACGGGACGACAGTATGCTTCCGTGAAGAGGAGTATCTCATGCTTTGCCGCTTTGATGCCTAAGGTGAGTGCCAGTTTTTTTTCATTGGTGCCGTCTGAATCGGCCGGAACATAGGTGTGATAGAGGTGTGGATATTTTTGTTCGGCAGCCTTGAGGACCATGTCAGTCTCATCGGTCGAGCCACAGTTCACCACGATCACTTCAAAGAGGGGGTAATCCTGCTCCAGGATGAAAGGGAGGTTTTTTGCCAGCTCTTCCGAGTTGTTTTTTGAAGAGATGATCACTGAGATGCCGGGAAGCTCCTCCTCAGCTACAGCTGGTACTTTTCTTTTTCTCTCGTAAGTGTACGGCTTCCTGTAAAGAAGGATACAGAACAGCAGGTGAATAAGAAAGAGTAAAAGCAGGGAGCCAGTCAAAAGCCACTCGACAAGCGTGTATTGAGCGAAGAGAGAGAAGATCGATTCCATGTTTCGAACAATTTAGAGTGAATCGGAAAAATGAGAGGCGGGAATCTCGCGGCAGTTGTAACGTGATACCATCGTCTCTCCATAGGCTCCGGCAGAGCGTATCGCAATCAGATCACCCCTTCGGGCACGGTTCAGCATCATCCCCTCGGCAAAGACATCACTTGACTCACAGATAGGCCCGACCACATCATAGGGGGTGTAGGCCTCATCGGAGCTTATGTTCTCAATATGGTGAAACGCCTGATAGAGGGCGGGACGAATCAGGTCGGTCATGCCGGCATCCACGATGAGGAATTTCTTCAGTCGCCCCTCCTTGACAAAGGTTGTGCGGGTGATCAACGAGCCACAGGGAGCTACCACTGAACGTCCCAGCTCGAAATGAAGGGTCTGGTTGTCCTGCAGTGGGAGATACTTGCCGAAAAGCCGGAAGTAGGATTCAAAGTCGGCCATCGGACAATGATTCGGATGGTGATAATTGATACCCAGACCACCACCCACGTTGATGACCGGAAGGGTGATACCCTGACTGTTGAACCATTCCTGCAGTTCCACTGCTTTCACGCACAGATCCTCGAAGGAAGAGAGATCGGTGATTTGTGAACCTATATGAAAGTGAATACCTATCAACTCGAGAGCGGCAGAAGAGGTGATGATCTTCACGATCTCAGGCAGATCCTGCTCATTGATGCCAAATTTGTTCTCGTTCAAGCCGGTGGTGATATACTTATGGGTATGTGCATCCACATTGGGGTTGATACGCAATGCCACCCGTGCTTTTTTTCCTCTTACCGAGGCAAGTGTGTGGATCACCTCCAGCTCGGGGAGTGACTCCACATTAAAACAGAAGATGTCGTTATCGAGACCGATATGAATCTCCCTGTCGGTTTTGCCTACACCGGCAAAAGCAATTCCTGCTGGTGAAAAACCGCACTCCAGCGCCCGCAGTATCTCGTTACCGCTCACGCAGTCAGCACCAAACCCGTAAGAGGCGATCTCCTTCAAAATACGGGGGTTATCATTTGCCTTGATGGCATAGTGAATGTGAAAAGGTTTATTCTCCGTCTCTTTCCTTATCATGTTGAGTGTCGCCCGCAACAACTCCATATCGTAATAGTAGAACGGTGTTTCGACTGTTTCAAATTTCTCGACGGGAAATGTTCCTTTGATCATTGATGTAAATGTAAAAGATGATTCTTTAGTGCATCCCATGTTTCAAGCAGAGCGATACACCACTGTCCGGAGGACAAATTTACAATTTTTCCAGTGATAATCTTACTTTAAGAGGAAAGAATATGCCTGTTCCAGTTTTTGCTCAACGGGGAGCGCTGCATCTATCCAGTGAATGGTGAACCCACGCCGCTCCATACCCCTGAACCAGGTCATCTGCCTTTTGGCAAACTGATGAATGGCTGTCTCCAGTTGCATGAACATCTCCTCATAGCTGAGTGCTCCCATCACATGCAGCGTTACATATTTGTATTCCAGCCCGTAATAGATCAGATCATCCGGCGCCACTCCCGAAGCGAGGATCTGCCTCACCTCCTCAATCATCCCCTCCTGCAGGCGGGATTTCAGGCGGCGGGTGATCTTCTCGCGGCGCAAGTCACGGTCGATATGGAGGCCCAGGATCGTGCTCTCCGTAGGTGGGTATGTGCTGGCTGATGAGGGCTGCTTTGACTGGTACACAGCAATCTCGATGGCGCGGATGGCTCTCTTTTTTGTATCGGTGTCGGTAGTGTTGTGCAACGGACGGTAGCTTTGCAGGATCAGGGCGAGCTCCTCGAGAGACTTGTCTTCGAGTGATCTTCTCAATGGCATGTCTGCCGGCACATCGGGCAGGTGATACCCCTTCAGCACCGATTCAATATAGAGTCCTGTGCCTCCACACAGCAGGGGCCTTTTCTCGCGGCGCACTATGTCGTTGTACGCGGCATGAAAATCATGCTGATAATCGAAGAGCGTGTACTTGTCTCCCGGCTCACGGATGTCGATCAGATGATAGGGGATAGCGCTCCCGTGAACGGTATACTCCGAGCAATCCTTCCCCGTGCCTATGTCCATCTGCCTGTATACTTGACGGGAGTCCGCACTCAATATCTCACCGTCGAGTGCATAGGCCAGTTGTGCGGCAAAGGCGGTCTTGCCACACGCTGTTGGGCCAAGAATGGTGATAAGTTCTCTGCGCATGCTACCAGCTTCCCCCGGCACCGCCACCACCAAAACTGCCGCCACCGCCACCACCGAAGCCACCGAAGCCACCGCCACCGCCGAAACCGCCGAAGCCACCGCCACCTCTTCTGCTTCCCCCGATGATGGGAGGAAAAAAGAGAGGCGGGACACCGCTGTTACGATGACCGTCACTGTCGATATGCTGATCACCTCCGCCCGAGAGCACGGAGATCAGGATAATGAGGCCGATGACGATGATGATGATGGCCAATATCGGCATGCCCTCATCATCGGTTTCATCAGTAGTGAACTCACCCGAAAGACGCGCGATTAGCTCGTCGATGGCACCATTGACGCCCCCGAAATAATCATTCTCGGCGAAATAAGGGATCATCACGTTGCGTACGATTCGTCCCGCGTAAGCGTCGTTGATGCGTGCTTCCAGCCCATAGCCTGAGGCGATGAATGCCTGCCCCCTGCTGCTGTCTGTTTTGGGCTTGATAAGGATCACTGCACCGTTATTCTTGCTCTTCTGGCCGATACCCCACTTTTCTCCAAGCCGAAATGCGTAATCAGAGGCGGGGTAACCACCCAGATCACTCACAGTGACAACATAAAGCTGCGTGGAGGTCGAGTCATGGTAGGCGAGCAACTTCTGCTCCAGTGCCTCATTTTCGGCAGAAGAGAAGATGCCGGCAAAATCGTTTACCAAACGATAAGGAACCATCGGCTCGGGGATCTCCTGTGCCGACAATCCCGCGGTGACTTGTACAATTAAGACGATTAGAAGGAACCTACTCTTCCAGGATAACTTCATCACTTAGTTCGTTTTTATCATTTTCCGAAATCGGATAGCGCGTTTTGATCAATTCTCCCACTTTCCCCACACCCTTGCAGATGCCTTCAGTGATCTCTTCTCTGCTGAAACAGGCGAGCATCTCGGCCAGTGCATCGTCCCAGAAATCGGCCCGCACTATCTCATTGATTCCTTTATCACCCAGAATGGCCGCTTTATGATCGGTGGGTGAGACGTAGATAAGGACCCCATTGTGAAGTTGGGTTTGCTCCATCTTCAGCTGGTGAAATTTGATGTAGGCAGCCTTCAGCGGATCTCCTTTACATCTCTTGGCGATGCATACACGCAACTCTCCGGATGTGTGGCTTTCAGCACTCCTGATGGCAGCCGAGATCCTGTCCAGTTCTTCCTTGTTCAGCATAACTCCCCCTCTCTCCTTTAAAACTGAACCTGCGGCGCGGTCTGTGCTTCAGGCAGTGCTTCAAAATAGGCTTTTGATTCAAACTTGAACCATTTGGCATAAATCACTTGCGGGAACTTGCGGATATATGAATTGTAATCCTGTGCGATCTGATTGAACTTGTTACGTTCTACCGAGATCCTGTTCTCTGTCCCTGCCAGCTCATCCTGTAAGGCAAGGAAATTCTGGTTCGCCTTGAGCTCAGGATAGTTCTCCTGTATCAATAACAACCGGCCCAATGCCTGACTCAGTTGATTCTGTGCCTGCTGATACTCCTGGAGGCTCTCCGTAGTGAGGTTCTCGGGGTTGATGTTTGTCTGTGTCGCCTTTGCACGTGCTTCAGTCACCTGCGTGAATGTCTCCTGTTCATGGGTTGCATACCCTTTCACCGTATTCACCAGATTGGGTATAAGGTCTGCACGACGCTGATAGGCGTTTTGCACATTTCCCCACTGCGCTGTGACAGCTTCCTGCTTCTCCACCATCCTGTTATAACCCTGGCAGCCTGTGAGCAACATCACACCGGCAACAATCAATACTAAGTAGGATAATTTTTTCATTTCAATTTGGAATTAATAGTTGTTGTAAGTAATCTGATCAATGAGCACGCAACATGTTTATGTCCATACACGAAAAACAAAAGTAAATAAAATTGTTTGTCTGATTGCAACACATAACCATATTAAATCAAACAATGATTAAATAACAGATTAAATGGGGGAAAGGTTTTGAATGCCTCTAATTGTATCTGAATATTTTTTTATATCTTTGTTGTTCGGAAGAATGCGATAGCGATTGAATTTCTTGTGAGAAAAGTTTCAATCAGCTTTCAACCAATAATTGATTATGAAACGAATACTCCTCCCATTTATTTTATCTGTTATCTCCTTTTATACCGTGGCCTCAGTGAACCAGGCCACCGTAAATGTTGTGTCAGATCCGCTGCAGGTTTTGGACAGCATTGATCTGTTTCAAAATATCACCGACATCGGCAAGCAGATTGAACAGCGTACAGCTCCCCCGCAAAGCCTGCAATCAGTTGAAGCCGCGCTGACCATCCACGCGCTAGATACCCTTCCTCGGTCTATTTCACCTCAGCGGATGCTGCAGCAATCGGAGAGAAGTGCCCATCCCCAGTACAGGAACCCTCTCGACTCCATTTATGTGAGAAACGAGAGCGGGACATTGCAACTTCCCATGGAAAATTACACCATGAATAGATTGCGCGGGATGACATTTCGTGATACGCTATTTTATAATCCTCTTTTCCTGCCAGTGATCTTCACAGGGAAGATGCTGCCCCGCGACCTCTCCTTCTATCCGTTGGAGAAAGAATCCGAGAAAGGATTGCTTATACCACCACAGCAAACGTTTACACCCTACTTGCAGCATGCCGATTTCGTGCAGCACGTACGACGTGATTATTACAGGAGTCATCCTGACAGAATAAAATATGCCATCCTCGATTTTGACTCCATTCCCAGGGTCGAAAGCAGTGACGCGATTGTGAAAGAGACATTCAACCCCTTCCGCGAACTGTTGAAAACCGAAACAACCTACTCCCTTGATGCACCGGGTGTGGATGTCGCTACCATCAATCGCAAATACTGGGTCTATAATGGCGAACATTCGTTCCAGTTTGCACAGAATTATTTTTCTAAAAACTGGCATAAAGGAGGGACGAACAATCTCAATTTCAATAATTACCACGTCATCAGGGCCAACTATCAGAAAGAGAAAATACGATTCAATAATACGCTTGAGTGGCGGCTGTCCCTCTTCAATGCACCGGAAGATTCAGTGAGGAGCTATCGTATCGGTGACGACCTGATACGTTATTACGGTGACTTCGGGGTGAACACCTTTGCAAAAGGATGGTCCTACTCCACCAACCTGGAGGCAAAATCGCAGCTGTTCAATAATTATTATCCCAATTCAAATGATATCAGATCTTCATTCCTGTCGCCATTATATGTAAATGCCGGTGTTGGTTTGAAATTTGAAATGAACAGACAGTCAGTGAAGGTGCGTCATCGCGGCGTGAAATGGACGCTGGCTTTAGCGCCTATTTCAATTAACTACAAATATGTGGGGAACACAGCCGTCGATGTGAAACGATTCGGTATTCCCGAAGGTAAAAGATCACTGTTGGATATAGGATCGACTGTCACATCCATCCTGAGGTACGATATCACCCGTTATATTGCCTGGGACTCACGCCTCACCTACTTTACCAGTTATAAGAAGGTGGTGTCGGAGTTCGAAAACGGACTCAATATGGCATTGAGTAATGCTTTTTCCACACGTGTCTATGTGAATGCAAGGTTTGATGACGGGGTGCCTGCCGACCCTGATTACCGTTACTGGCAGTTGAGTCAGACACTTAGCTTCGGTCTGAACTACAAATGGTGACCTCAGCAGAAACGGGCATCATCCTGTAAGGTGTATCCGTTTAAGAAATCGACTGTTTTCATTCTTTTTTTGCCCGATAGCTGAAGGTCGGTGATGCGGATGATCCCGTCAGGGACGACCACATCCAGCAATGTTTTGTGGTCTGTCAGGATGGTTCCTGCAGGCAGGGTCTCTGCTTTGCCGCTGATCCGTTCACTGGTGAACAGTTTCACCCGCAGCGGTTGTTCGCTTCCGTGCTCGCACAGCTCTGTCCAAGCTGCAGGAGAGGGTGACAAGCCGCGAATAAAATCATGCAGCTCTGCGGCGCTCTTTCCCCAATCTATCCTGCAGGTCTCTTTGAATATTTTAGGTGCCGGCTTTAATGATGCGGCATCTTCATGCAGTTCGTCCTGTGGTACAGAGGTTACAGTGCCATTCAGGACAGCATCGACGGTCTTGATCACCAGCCCTGCACCCATCACCATCAGCTTGTCATGCATCGTGCCTGCGTTATCGCTCTCGCCAATGGCTGTCTTCTCCTGGTAGATGATCCTTCCCGTATCTATTTCGTGTGAGAGGAAAAAGGTGGTTACACCGGTCTCCTTCTCCCCGTTGATGATGGCCCAGTTGATGGGTGCAGCACCCCGGTACTGCGGGAGTAGCGACGAGTGCAGGTTAAAGGTGCCTTTGGGTGGCATACTCCATACCAACTCCGGCAACATGCGGAAAGCCACCACGATCTGCAGGTCGGCCTGTAACTGTCTGAGGTTGTGGAGAAAGGCTTCATCCTTCAACTTCTCGGGTTGTAGCACCGTCAGCCCCTGCTGCAGTGCATATTGCTTCACCGCCGATGGCTGCAGCTGATACCCTCTGCCTGACGGCTTGTCGGGCATGGTGACCACGCCCACCACGTTGTAGCCGTTTTCCACCAATGCCTTCAGCGACTCCACTGCAAACGCGGGTGTGCCCATGAACAGAATTCGTAGTGCTATCTTTTCCATTGTGTGGTCTCTGCTATGCATCTGTTTCCGAATAATTTTCCACCAATACCTCCCTGTAGGAGTTGAACACCGACGACTGCGACAGGATGCCCTGGTAGACTCCTCTGTCGTCGATCACCGGCAGATTCCACGCTTTTGTATTCTCAAACAGCGCCATCACCTCTTCCATACTGGAGCTGATCTCTATTTTCGCAGGTGCACCCACCATGAATTTTTGTACGGTGAACCGGTCATACAGTTCCGGACGGAACATGATATTGCGTATATCATTCATCATCACAAGCCCTAACAGGACACTTTCGTCATTCACCACCGGGAAAATATTACGGTTGGATGTGGAGATCACTTTCACCATTTCTCCCAGCGTCATGGTGGGCTTCACAGTGGGGATATCCTTCTCCAGCAGCTCTTCGATTTTTAAAAAAGTGAGCACTGCCTTGTCTTTATGATGTGTGATCAGTTCTCCTCTTCTGGCAAGACGCATGGCGTAGATACTGTGTTTCTCGAACACCAGGATCGTACCATAGGAAACCAATGAGACAATCATCAGCGGAAGAAAGAGTTCGTAACCGCCGGTAAGTTCCGCTATAAGAAACGTGCCGGTGAGTGGTGCATGCATTACTCCTGCCATCACCCCTGCCATGCCCATCAGTGCAAAATTCTCCTGAGGAAGATAGGTGGTGTATCCCATCTCATTGAGTGTATAAGAGAATATAAAACCGGCAATACAACCCAGAAACAGGGTGGGAGCAAACACTCCTCCCGTACCGCCACCACCATTGGTGGCGCTGGTAGCGAACACTTTAAACAGTATCACCAGCACAAGGAAGACCACGATTGCCCAGCGGCTCTCGAGGTTGTAGAAAAAACTTTCGTTGGTGAGTGAACGAAACGAGTCGCCCCCCGCCAGCAATGTGTTGATGGTGTTGTATCCCTCACCAAAGAGTGGTGGAAAGAGAAAAATAAGGATACTCAGTAAGGTACCCCCGAGCAGGAACTTATTACCATGTGACAGCTTGCTAAAGAGACTTTCACACCAGCTCATGGTGCGTATCACGTAGAGTGAGATAAACCCGCAGAAGATGCCCAGAAGAATCACGTAGGGGATACGGTTGAGCATGAATGGCTCTACCTGTGAAAAGGCAAACATGGCTCCCATGCCGTTGAGGAGATAGGATACGGTGGTAGCGGTGACGGCTGTCACCAGCAGCGGGAGGATGGACGACATGGTGAGGTCGAGCAGCAGCACTTCAATCACGAACAGGATGCCGGCGATGGGTGCCTTGAAAATGCCGGCGATAGCACCGGCCGCACCACATCCCACCAGGATCATCAGACTGTGCTGTTCCAACTTGAAGAACCTCCCCAGGTTGGAGCCGATGGCTGAGCCGGTAAGCACGATAGGTGCCTCGGCACCTACCGATCCCCCGAAGCCGATGGTGATGGAACTGGCTACCAATGATGAATACATGTTGTGTTGCTTGATACGGCTTTTGCGTTGCGAGATGGAGAAGAGAATCTTTGTGACGCCGTGGCTGATATCATCTTTGACAATGTATCTCACATAGAGTCCTGCCAGCAGGATTCCCACGATGGGAAAGAGCAGGTAGGCAAAGTTCATGTTTGACTGGCTGAAATTTTCGGTAAGAAAAACCTGGAAGAAGTGAATGGCTGCCTTGAGCAACCATGCAGCCACTGCAGTCAGTATTCCGACAAGGAAACAGACGAACAGCAGAAAATGACGCTCTTTGATGTGAGAGTCGCGCCAGAGGAAAAATTGATTGTATATTTCTTTGATTCGCATCGGAAAAGT
This sequence comes from uncultured Proteiniphilum sp., assembly GCA_964446805.1. Lineage (GTDB taxonomy): Bacteria > Bacteroidota > Bacteroidia > Bacteroidales > Dysgonomonadaceae > Proteiniphilum. The sequence continues at coordinate 13,776 of CAYUQE010000034.1, forward strand.
AGATTTCATAAGCCGATTGCAAAGATAACCAATTTCTTTACTTGCGGATAATATTGATGGCGCCGTTTTTGCCCAGCTTCACTACGGCTGAAGGCACGCCATCGCCATGTTCCTTCTGTCGGTAGTTAACGATAAAATCGACACCCTCTTTTATCACTGTGTTGATCTGTGTGAAACGCGATGGTGAGGGTTCACCGCTTATGTTTGCCGAGGTCGACACGATAGGTTTGCGGTATTGACGGCACAACTCTCGGGAGAAAAGCTCGTCGGTGATGCGTATGCCAATGGTGCCGTCGGATGAGACGAGGTTGGCCGCCAGGTTCTTTGCTCCTTCATAGATGATGGTGAGCGGCTTGTCGGTCAGGTCAATCAGGTCCCATGCAATATCGGGCACATCCTGAATGTAGGTCTGCAGCTTGGCCGGATTGTCCATCAACACCAGCATCGACTTGCTGTCGTCGCGCTGCTTGAGTGCGTAGATGCGGTTCACCGCCACCTCGTTGGTGGCATCGCAGCCTATACCCCAAATGGTGTCGGTGGGGTAGAGTATAATCCCGCCATTCCTGAGCACCTCACATGCTTTTTTGATATCTTCCTGCATAATTCTCGCTGTCGCTAATGGTCCATTGAATTGATCTTCCTTCACTCACTGTTGACTCGTTGCATCACCTGCACCTCCTCGAAACTGTCTCCCACGGAGAGCCACTCCTTCAGTCTGCCAGCCATGATGTAACCTGATTTGGTGAAGAGAGCGATGCTTATATTGTTGCCGGCCGGTATAAAGGCATAGAGCTGATGAAGGTGGAGAAAATCAAAAGAATACGCTTCGAGCAGCTGCAAGGCCTGCATGCCGTAGCCCTGCTTTCTGAACCGCTTGTCGACAAGGATGCCCACGCCCGACCTTCGGTGGAAAGGATCAAAATCATAAAGGTCAATGGTGCCGATCGTTTCACCGCTCTCTTTTGATTCAATCATCAAACGAAGCTGTCTGTCCGTGTAGATATCCTGTGTGGATTCGATCAAGTACTGCCTGAGGGTGAACCGGGAAAAAGGGGCAACGGAAACACCATTTTTCCACATTTCGGTGTCGTTCTCCCAGCTGTAGAGCAGCTCCAGATCCTCGGGCTCAGTGGCGCGCAGACGGATTCTCTTATTTTCCAGCAGCTTCTTCATCGTCATCCTCTTTTTCCAGGTCCTCCATTCCCTCCTCTTCAGTAGTGCTCTTCCCCTCCGGCAGTGTTGTCAGGCTGGACAACTCTGCGTAGGAGGGTTTGCAATAGAGGAAGATAACAAAAAGTACCGCCGTCATCCACAAAAAGTTGGTGTTGCGGGACATACCAAACAGGAGGATATTCAGCAATGTGACCGCGCTGATGGTATATAAACGGAGGTGAGATGCTTTCGTATAAACACGCATGGCCATCTCTGTCGCAACTGGACGGGACACCTTTTTCAACATCCAGGCAAAAAGTCTCAGGGAGAGCGGTATGGCGATGAGGGAGATCATGAGGCTGTATCTTTCCAGCGTGATGCTAATCAGCTCACTCTCCCCAAAGAGAGGGATCACCCGGAACAGCACCAGGAGAAAAACCAGCATAAGTGAGATGATGCTCCCATAGTAGTGCCTACTGAGAACAGTGACGCGACTCTCCATACGATTCTCTTCCCTCATTTCGAAAGTAGTTTATAGGATTCATCAAAAGGAGTACGGTTGAGAATGGAACGTCCCAGCGTCACCTCATCGGCATACTCCAGCTCATCACCCACGGAGACACCCCTGGCAATAATCGTCACTTTCACCTCGTAAGGCTGGAGCTTGCGGAAGATGTAGAAGTTGGTGGTGTCACCTTCCATCGTGGCACTCAGCGCAAGTATCACCTCTTTGATCCCCCCATTTTTCACCCTCTCTACCAGGGTGTTGATCTCCAGGTCCGAGGGACCAATACCATCGATGGGTGAGATGATGCCACCCAACACATGATACAATCCTCCAAACTGGATGGTCTTCTCAACGGCCATCACCTCTTTCACATTCTCAACAACGCACACCACGCTGCGATCACGTCGCTGGTCGGCACATATACCGCATATTTCCGTATCGGAAAGGTTATGACAGACAGCGCAGTATTTGATCTCCTGCCTCAGCTTAAGTACACTATCCGTGAAATGGACCACTTTCTCTTCATCCTGCCTGAGCAGGTGTAGCACCAACCGAAGTGCCGTCTTCCTCCCTATTCCCGGAAGCCTGGCAAACTCGTTCACTGCATTCTCAAGTAAAGTGGATGGGTAAGAACTGTTCATTACGTAACATCTTTCGTGTGGCGCAAAGATACGATGATTCCATTTATCGGGCAAATAACTTTTCAAGCTGGCAATTTAAAATAGAAGCCCATATTTTTATTCCTATTTCGTTTTTTGTTTGATATAAGTTTGTAATTTTGTGACTTCGTAAAAATGGGTTTTTTATTAAAAAGAGGAGTGATATGAGGGTTCTTTTAGCGACAAGTAAGCCATTTGCACTGCAGGCAGTGGAGGGTATACAAAACATCATCGAAGCTGCCGGGCATACGTTTGTCAAGTTGGAAAACTATGCTGACAAGGCTGAACTACTTGAAGCTGTGAGGGATGTGAATGCGTTGATTGTTCGGAGCGATCAAATCGACAAGGATGTCATTGAAGCGGCTCCCGAACTGAAAGTGATTGTCAGGGCAGGTGCCGGTTATGACAACGTGGACCTGTCCGTTGCCACAACCGGTGGAATCTGTGTGATGAATACGCCGGGTCAGAATGCAAATGCCGTGGCCGAACTGGTCATCGGCATGATGATCTATATGCAACGCAATCAATTCGACGGTACCGTGGGACGTGAGTTGAGTGGAAGACGACTGGGTCTGTTTGCCTTCGGGAACGTAGCGAAGATGGTAGCCAAGATCGCCCGCGGTTTCGGCATGCCTGTGTATGCCTACTCACCTACACTCACGCACGACGACCTCAGAAAAGAGGGAGAGTATGGTGTGATCACAGCCTATAGTAAGCAAGAACTTTTTGAAAACAGTGATTTTGTATCTCTCCATATGCCTTTGTTGGAAGATACACGCAATTGTGTGGGCTATGACCTTCTCTCCCGCATGTCCGAAGAGGGCGTATTGATCAACACCGCACGCAAGGAACTCGTGGTGGAGGAGGATATCATCCGGATAATGGAGGAACGCCCTCTTTTTCAATATATCACGGATGTGAAACCGGATAACCATGATGCGTTTGTGGCCAGATTTCCGACACGCTATTTCTCCACACCCAGGAAGTCGGGCGCACAGACAAAAGATGCCAACATCAATGCCGGTCTTGCTGCCGCAGAGCAGATCGTGTCATTCTTCAAAAAAGGTGATGATCGTTTCAGAGTGAACTAATCATAAAATTGAACCATATGCAAAAGTACAATTTCAACGCAGGACCCTGTGTCCTCCCCCGACAGGCAGTAGAGTCCGCCATTGACGCAATCCGTGATTTCGACAATACCGGCATCGGCATTCTTGAGATCTCACATCGTACTCCCGGATGGGAACGGATCATGAAAGAGACAGCCGACCTCTGGAAGGAGTTGTTGCAGATACCTGATAACTACAAGGTGCTTTTCCTCGGGGGTGGTGCCAGCACACAGTTTCTCGATGTGCCTGCCAACCTGATGCAGCAGAAGGCGGCCTACCTGCAGACCGGTGTATGGGCCAAGAAGGCAATCAAAGAGGCGAAGTTCTACGGAGAGGTGGAAGTGGTGGCCTCCTCGGAAGATAAAAACTATTCCTATATCCCTAAAGGTTATACGATTCCAGCCGATGCCGATTATTTTCACATCACCACCAACAATACGATCTATGGTACGGAGATGCACGAGGACATCGACAGTCCTGTTACACTGGTGGCCGATATGTCGTCAGACATCATGAGCCGTCCGGTGGATGTCTCCAAGTATGGCATCATCTACGGAGGGGCACAGAAGAACGTGGGTCCTGCCGGTGTCGCTTTTGTGATTGTACGTGAGGATATCCTGGGTAAGCTGAAGCGACCCCTGCAGACGATGCTCGATTACCGTACACATATAGGTGCAACCGAGAAGGATCGCTCCATGTTCAACACGCCGCCGGTGTTTCCCATCTTCGTGATGCATGAAACACTGCAATGGGTGAAAGAGCTGGGTGGCCTGGAAGCAATGTATAAGCTGAACAAAGAGAAAGCGGCATTGCTCTATGATGAGATCGATCGCAACCCCCTCTTCGTGGGTACCGCTGCAAAAGAAGACCGTTCCATCATGAACGTCTGTTTCGTCATGAAGGAAGCCCATAAAGAGAAAGAAGCTGCTTTCATGGACTTCGCCAAGGAGAGAGGGATGGTGGGCATCAAGGGACACCGCTCCGTGGGTGGTTTCCGTGCCTCCATCTACAATGCTTGTCCGAAGGAAGCGGTTGAAGCATTGATTCAGTGTATGCAGGATTTCGAAAAGC
>CAYUQE010000035.1:0-18157 GCA_964446805.1 uncultured Proteiniphilum sp.
TTTCCTGAGTATTGCAATAACCTCCCTTCTATTTGGGCTGCAAAGTTAAAAATAATAATTTAAATATCAAGTCAATAGGATCTGTTTTTTTATGTTGACGAAACGTTTTTCACTACAGTAATTCTCGATCCTATATGAGCAAATAAAAAAAACCGCTGTAAATTCAACATTTACAGCGGTAAGAACCTGTTATTTACTGACCTTCTCTTGTGCGGGTTATTTCACCTCTTCAAAATCTACATCAGTGACATCATCCGACGAGTGGCTCTCCTCCTGTGACGATTGCTGACCTCCCTGAGATCCTCCCTGAGGCCCCTCCTGTGCGTTGGATGCATTGTACATCTCCTGCGATGCTGCCTGAAACACACTGTTCAATTCATTCATCGAGGCATCGATGGCTGCAAGATCCTGCGCCTTGTGAGCCTCTTTCAGTTTGCTCAGGGCCGCTTCAATAGGTGCTTTCTTGTCGACCGGGATCTTATCTCCCAGCTCTTTCAACTGCTTCTCCGTGGAGAAGATGGTTGAATCGGCAAGATTCAGCTTATCGATACGTTCTTTCTCCAGTTTGTCTGCCTCGGCATTGGCCGCAGCCTCCTCTTTCATCCGTTTGATTTCATCGTCACTCAGACCGGAAGAGGCTTCAATGCGTATTTTCTGTTCCTTGCCCGATGCCTTGTCCTTGGCCGATACACTCAGGATGCCGTTTGCATCTATATCGAAGGTCACCTCCACCTGAGGTACACCACGGGGTGCGGGTGGTATGCCATCAAGATTGAACACGCCTATCTGTTTGTTGTCGCGTGCCAGCGTACGCTCACCCTGAAGCACGTTGATCTGTACGGATGGTTGATTGTCACTGGCCGTAGAGAAGGTCTCGCTTTTCTTTGTAGGGATGGTGGTATTGGCATCAATCAGTTTTGTCATCACACCACCCAGTGTCTCAATACCGAGAGAGAGAGGAGTCACATCGAGCAAGAGTACATCTTTTACCTCTCCCGACAAAACAGCACCCTGTATTGCTGCACCTATAGCAACAACCTCATCGGGGTTCACCCCCTTGTGGGGCTTCTTGCCGAAAAGCTTTTCCACCATATCCTGCACTGCCGGTATACGGGTGGAACCGCCTACAAGAATCACTTCGTCAATTTCGGAATTGCTTAATCCCGCATCGCTCATCGATTTCTTACAAGGTTCGATGCACTGATGCAGCAGATCGTCTATCAGCTGCTCGAATTTAGCACGACTTAATGTCTTTACCAGGTGTTTTGGTATACCATTCACCGGCATGATGTAGGGTAGGTTTATTTCTGTGGTGGTGGCACTGGAGAGCTCTATCTTCGCTTTCTCGGCAGCCTCCTTCAAGCGCTGAAGGGCCATAGGATCCTTACGGAGGTCAATACCTTCGTCACTCAAAAACTCGTCTGCCAGCCAGTCGATAATACGGTGGTCGAAGTCATCACCTCCCAGGTGCGTATTGCCGTTGGTCGATTTTACCTCAAATACACCATCACCCAGTTCCAGGATGGAGATGTCGAAGGTACCACCACCCAGGTCAAAGACGGCAATTTTGGAGTCCTTGCTCTGCTTGTCCAGACCATAAGCCAGGGCGGCGGCAGTGGGTTCGTTCACAATACGACGAACGGTCAACCCCGCAATCTCTCCCGCTTCTTTGGTTGCTTGTCGCTGTGCATCACTAAAGTAGGCCGGTACAGTGATCACTGCCTCTTTCACCTCTTGTCCGAGGTAATCTTCAGCGGTCTTTTTCATCTTCTGCAATACAATGGCAGATATCTCCTGCGGAGAATAAAGATGACCGTTGATGTCTACACGAGGTGTATTGTTGTCGCCGCGCACTACCTTATAGGGTACACGACCGATCTCTTTTTGTACCCTGTCGAACGTCTCTCCCATGAATGTCTTGATGGATGAGATGGTGTGTCCGGGGTTCGTGATGGCCTGACGCTTGGCAGGATCACCTACTTTTCGTTCACCGTTATCCACAAAAGCCACAACCGACGGTGTGGTGCGTTTACCCTCGTTGTTAGGGATGACAACAGGTTCGTTGCCTTCCATTACAGATACGCACGAATTGGTTGTTCCCAGATCTATTCCGATAATTTTGCCCATAGTTTGTTATATTGATTAATTGAATTGTTTCCTTTCGCAAGATATGTGAACATCTATATCCATTGCATGAGCGGATGTAGGATTGTTCGCATACACTGTTTCTTTTTCAAATGTTGTGCCAAAATTTGTTCATCGACAGTTTCTGCCAATATGTCGGGTGCAATTGCTGTTTTAATTCAATTTTTTACAATTCCACACACCGTCATTTCAGAAGAATTTTCTATCTTTGGAGGAAGAGAGATCCAATTACGGATTGCATCCCTTTTTTATTTACCAACAGTTTTATTTAATCCCTACATTATGTACAGACAACAAGATCTTGATTTGCTGAGAGTGAAAGGAATCTCCACTGACCAGGTTGAGAGACAACTGAATCAGTTCCACAGTGGAATTCCTTTTCTACCTGTTGTGGCTGCTGCTTCCCTTGAAAAAGGGATCATGAGCGTGAAGAGTGAGGATGTGGATATCTATTTGAAAGCATGGCAGGAGTACCTGAAAAGCAATAAAACCATCACCAAGTTTGTTCCTGCATCAGGTGCTGCAAGTCGTATGTTTAAAGATTTATTCTCCTTTCTTGATGCCGGTGATGATGTGCCTGCAACTGCCTTTGTCCAGACTTTTTTCTCCAATATTGAAAAGTTTGCATTCTTCGTGCTGTTGGATGAGACCTGTAAAGATATGTTCAACAAAGGGGCTGTGGCATTATGTGAGGAGGGTAGATACAAAGAGGTGATAATGGCATTGCTTCATCCCGAGGGTCTTGATTATGGGAGTATGCCCAAGGGGCTGCTGCTGTTTCATACTTATCCCGAGGGAAACCGCACGCCCGTGGGCGAGCATCTTTCGGAAGGTACCCTCTATGCCAAAAATGCAGAGGGAGTGGTGAATGTTCATTTCACTGTGTCTGAAGAACATCGAGAGTTGTTCGAGCTGCTTGTGGCTGCCAGGAAGGTGGGTTATCAGATAAAGCTGGGGGCAACGTTCAAAGTCTCCTACAGTATTCAGAAGCCATCTACCGACACCATCGCCGTAGATATGAACAACGAGCCCTTCAGGGAGGAAGATGGGACGTTGCTGTTTCGTCCCGGCGGCCATGGCGCATTGATTGAAAACCTGAATGATATAGACGCTGACATCATTTTCATCAAGAATATCGACAATGTGGTGCCTGACAGACTGAAGGAGGAGGAGGCACACTACAAGAAAATGCTCGCCGGTGTCCTTATCACGATGCAACAGCGTGCTTTCGGCTATTTGAACAAGCTGGAGTCGGGAGAGGTGAAACCTGAAGAGTTGGCAGAGATGCTTGCTTTTACCGAGAATGAACTGACCATTTCACATCCGCAGCCGTTCACATCAGATGATTCGTTGAAAGCATATTTAAGGAGCAAGCTCGATCGGCCCTTTCGTGTTTGCGGGATGGTGAAGAATGTGGGTGAGCCCGGGGGAGGTCCCTTTCTCACCGTCAATCACGATGGTACAACATCACTCCAGATAGTAGAAAGTTCACAGATCGACATGCATAACGCCAACGCTATGGACGCCTTCCGTAACAGTACCCATTTCAACCCTGTGGATCTGGTATGTGGTGTGAAATGCTATCAGGGCAACAAGTTCAATCTTACGAAATTTGTCGATCCCGACACCGGGTTCATCTCTCACAAATCCAAAAACGGCAATGAGCTGAAAGCGCTCGAACTGCCCGGATTGTGGAACGGTGCAATGAGCGACTGGAACACCATCTTTATTGAAGTGCCCGTCTCTACCTTCAACCCGGTGAAGACCGTAAATGATTTGTTAAGACCAGAGCATCAGTAAATGGGTAGGTGGAATGCTTTCCTCTCCGCGCTGCTCACCATTGCCGCCCTTCTGTGTTCCTGTAATACGGCAGTGCTGAGTGATGCAAGGGCACTGTATGCATCCGGTGAGTATCACGCGGCCAGCCGTATCTACCGGGATCTCTACAGGAGCACGCCACGCGGTCAGGATGCATTGCGCGGTGTGATTTCTTTCGAGATGGCGGAGAACCACCGGCATCTCAACCAGTCTGCCCCTGCCATTACTGCCTACGGCAATGCCATACGTTTCGGCTATCCCGACACCACCATGTTTCTTCATCACGCGAAGATGCTACACCGAGAAGGAAGCTATGCTCCGGCTGTGGATGCTTATCATGCATATCTGCAGATGAGACCAGACGATGAGAGCGGCCTGAATGGCATCAGAGGTATAGGGCTGGCGCAGGAGTGGCTCCGTAACCCTACGCGTTATGTTGTGCAGCGGATGGATCTCTTCAACTCCCGCCATGCAGAGTACAGTCCGATGCTTGCGCACAACGACGGCGTGCTCTATTTCACCTCCTCGCGAGAGGCTGCCCAGGGTGAAGAGAAAAGTGCGGTTACAGGCATGAAGTACAATGATCTCTTCATCGCTCAAAAGAACAGCCGCGGTGAGTGGCAGAAACCACAACGGCTCGAATCACAGATAAATACGGAGGTTGATGAGGGGACGCCCTCAATCACACGTGACGGGGAGAAGATGTATTACACTTCCAGTGGTGTCAATGCCGATCATCCCGCCACCACGGCCATTTACCTTTCCCGGAGGATAAACGGTATATGGACGGCGGGGCGACCGCTGCAGTTGGTGGTCGGTGATTCGCTTTCAGTTTTCGCGCATCCTGCTGTCTCTCCCACAGGACGATGGCTCTATTTCGTTTCAGATATGCCCGGTGGAGAGGGGGGGAAGGATATATGGCGTCTGTTCATCACACAAACAGGGGAGATGCTGCATGCGGAAAATCTGGGTCCTGAGATCAACACACCGGGGGACGAGCTGTTTCCTTATATGCGGAATGATAGCACCCTCTACTTTTCATCTGACGGTCATCCCGGTATGGGGGGGCTGGATCTTTTTAAAGCGACCTACACTCGGGTATCCGACAGGTGGCTGATACGCAATCTACAGTCACCGCTCAACACCCCGGCCGATGATTTCGGTATCACCTTTGCACAGGAAGGAGAGCATGGCTTCTTCAGCTCCAACCGTAACGATGTGCGTGGCTATGATCACCTCTATTCATTTTCATTGACAAAGAGTCATATAATGGTAGATGGATTTGTTGTCGACTTGGAAGACCGGTTTATTCCGGGGGCATCACTCTCCGTGATAGGGAGTGATGGTTCACAGAAACAGTTCATAACCAACAGAGAAGGGGAGTATAGGTTTGCTGCCGCGGGAGGGGTGGATTATCTGTTGATGGCTACTGCCGAAGGGTTTCTCAATCAAAAACAATCGATCCGTACGTCCTCAGCAGAAAAGGATACGGTCTATCATGTCGATTTTGAGATGATCCCTTACAATAAGCCAGTCATCCTGGAGCATATCTATTTCGATTTTGACCGTGCCACCCTTCGTCCCGAATCGAAGGATCAGTTGGATAGTCTGGTGACCCTGCTGACTGAACATCCGGAAATAGCCATTGCACTCATTGCCCATACCGACCGCCATGGAACGGACGCTTACAACCGGGATCTCTCATTACGGCGTGCAGCGGCGGTGGTGAGCTATCTGACAGTGAGCGGTATTGATGGAGAACGGCTTTCAGCGTATGGAGAGGGTGAAAACCAGCCGATGAGAGTGAATAGCGTGATTGCTTCTGCGCATGATTTCCTCAAAGAGGGCGATCTCCTGACAGAAGATTTTATTCAGATGCTTACTCCCGAGCAGCAGGAGATGGCAGATCAGATTAACCGCCGTACAGAATTCAGGGTGCTCAGTAACATATTCCTTACTCCCTGAAAAGAGATTGTCCGAAATTATGCCTATTTTTGTTTGTTGAAGACACCTCTTGATGGGTCATTAAAACAGCATCGATTTGCAGGATGAGGGTATTTCACAGGTTTATGATCTTACTGCTGCTCAGCATGGGGGGTGTTCTCTCACTCACTGCGCAGGAGTTGAATGCGGTGGTGAAGGTGAACAGCTCAAAGATACAGGGCACAAACAGAGCCGTTTTCACTTCTCTGGAGGAGGCATTGTACACCTTCATCAACGGACGGCGATGGAGCGATATGACCAGCAGGGACGATGATAAAATTGATTGCACCTTTACGCTGGTGATCACCGAAGCTGTCGCTACCCACTCCTTCCGCGGAGAGCTTTACGTGCAGTCACGCCGCGCAGTGCGGGATGCCACATTCGCCACACCTTTGCTGAATGTGCGTGACAGGCAGTTCGATTTCGATTATATGGAGTATCAGCCGTTAACGTTTAATGTGAATGATCTCAGGGGAAACCTGACGGCAACCATCGCTTATTATGTCTATCTGATACTAGGCCTGGATCAGGATTCCCGATATCCTTCCGGGGGTACCCCCTTTTTCCGGCAGATGGAGCTGATAGCGGCGACAGTGCAGCCTTACGGCTGGAGCGGGTGGGACAGGTATGGCAATGAAAGGAGTCGCATGGCCATGGCTGCCGCTTTCAACGAGGGGTCGCTGGCGTTCTACCGCCAGATGTGGTATGAGTACCACGTTCAGGGAGTGGATGAGCTGAGCCGGAGTGCTGACAGGGGGCCGGAGAGGATGGCATCAGCTGCAGCAGTTATTGCCTCGCTCCATGCCGAGCGCCCCACAAGCGTGCTTATTACCCTTTTCGGTGATGCGAAGCTCGATGAACTGGTGAATGTACTTTCCCGGGGCCGCGACGAGCAGAGACAAAAGGCATATGAAGTGCTGAAGAGGGTCTACCCATCACGCATGGCAGAACTAGATAAATTGAGATAAGAGCGTATATGTTACAATCACTAACCATTCATAATTATGCACTCATTGACTCGCTGCAAATCACCTTTGATGCAGGCTTCTCGGTGATCACGGGTGAAACCGGTGCAGGGAAGTCGATCATCCTGGGTGCACTGTCACTCATCCTGGGTCAGCGGGCCGATCCACGTCACATCCAACAGGGTGAGACAAAGTGTGTGATTGAAGGTGTTTTCAACATTTCAGCTTACAACCTGAGACCATTCTTTGAAGAAATGGATTGGGTCTATGACGAGGAAGAGTGCATCCTGCGTCGCGAGATATGGGTCAATGGCAAATCACGCGCTTTTGTGAATGATTCACCGGTCTACCTGAACGACCTGAAAGGTTTGGGCGAGCGGCTGATCGATATCCATTCACAGCACCAGAATCTGTCGCTCAACGACAACCTCTACCAGTTGAACGTGGTAGATCTGCTTGCCGGCACAGCGCAGGAGCGTATGGCATATGCCAAGGCGTTTGCCGAATACCGCTCAGTAGAAAAGGCATTGAACGAGCTGCGCCAGCAATCCCGTAGAAACAAGGAGGAGGAAGACTATCTCCGTTTCCGTTATCAGGCGTTGGCGGATGCGGCTTTGGAGGCTGATGAGCAGGAGCGACTCGAAACGGAGCTGGAAGCGATCACCCATAGTGAAGAGATCAAGTCGGGGCTTTTCATGTCCACATCGTTGTTAGCGGGTGATGAGCAGAATGTGGAGTCGATGCTGCGCTCCGTGATAGAAGCGTTGGGGAACGTGCAACATGTATTTCCCAAAGTGGCAGAGCTGGTCGCCAGAGCACAGTCGGCCTATATCGACTTGAAAGATGTCCGTGAAGAAGCCTCCCGATTGTTTGAGGGGGTGGAGTTCGATCCTGCCCGTCAGCTACTGCTGGAAGAGCGGTTGAGTACGATCTATGACTTGCAGAAGAAGTATTCCGTCAACAGTGTCGGGGAGTTGATCCTGCTGCGGGATGAGATGGCTCTGACGCTGACAAACATCGATTCGCTGGATGAAAAAGTGGCGCTCCTTGAAAAAGAAGTGGAGGAGAAGAAGAGCACCATGCTCACAAAAGCCGGCCTGCTGAGTGAAAAGCGACAGGCAGCCGTCCCCCCTCTGGAAAAGGATATTATTGAGATGCTGACATATCTGAAGATGCCTCATACGCGCTTTCGCTGTGAGCTCATACCCAGACAAATGCCGGATGTAACCGGGGTGGACAGTGTACAGTTTCTTTTCTCAGCCAATAAGAACAGTGCACTGCACCCTGTCTCACAGATCGCATCAGGAGGTGAGATCTCACGCCTGATGCTCTGTATCAAGGCGATGATTGCAGGGGCAACGGCACTACCCACCATCATCTTCGATGAGATCGATACAGGCACCTCCGGTGATGTTGCCGACAGGGTGGGGTCGATCATGAAAGAGATGAGCCGGCAGATGCAGGTGATCGGTATCACCCATCTGCCACAAATAGCCTCCAAGGGAGACACTCATTTTGTGGTGTATAAGGAGGAAACGCTTGAGAGGGTGACTACCCACATCAGGGAACTGACGCCGGGTGAACGCATCAGTGAGATAGCCCGGATATTGAGCGGTGCGGAAGTATCCGTGCAGGCTATTGAGAATGCACGGGTCATGTTGGGAATGTAAAGAAATAACAAACAATAGATGAAAGAAAAAGAGATGATTTTTGGCATACGTGCCGTGATTGAAGCGGTGGAAGCCGGCAAGGATATTGATAAGGTGATGGTGAAGCGTGAGCTGTCGGGTGACCTGTTTATGGAGTTGCAGCAACTGCTGCGCACCCATGAGATACCGATGCAGAGAGTACCTGTGGAACGTATCGATCGTGTTACACGAAAGAACCATCAGGGTGTGATCGCCTTTACCGCTGCCGTCACCTACCAACGACTGGAGAACATTGTACCGTTGCTCTATGAAGAGGGGAAGACCCCTTTTATCCTGCTGCTGGACGGGTTGACCGATGTGCGCAATTTCGGCGCGATTGCTCGTACCTGTGAGGTGGCGGGCGTACATGCGATCGTCATACCCGAACGAGGGAGTGTAACGGTGAATGCCGATGCCATCAAGACTTCGGCCGGAGCGTTGCACACCATCCCTGTCTGCCGTGAGCAGAGCCTGAAAGAGGCAATCGTCTTCCTCAAGAACAGCGGAATTAAAGTGGTGGCAGCCACTGAGAAAGCAGCCAGTTACTATACCGAATCGGATTACGCCGTGCCGGTGGCTATTGTCATGGGTTCCGAGGATATGGGTGTTGCAGCCGAGAACTTGCGTGTGAGTGATGAGCTGGTGAGAATACCGCAGACTGGAACCATTCAGTCGCTCAACGTATCTGTTGCTGCAGGGGTCCTGATTTACGAGGTGGTACGACAGAGAGGAAGTTAAGCAGGTTAGTGGGTTTGGATGTTACCATGTTATTCCATTCCTATGTTTCGACATATGACAACAGACGAGAATTTTAAATAAAACAACAATGAGTAAAACAGCAATTACAACAGGCAACGCTCCTGCAGCAATAGGACCCTATAGCCAGGCTGTGGAGGCCAACGGCATGCTCTTCTTATCGGGGATGCTACCCATTGATCCTGCCACCGGCGAAATCGTTCCGGGAGGTATCACAGCGCAGACCACGCAGATCTTTACCAACATCAAGGCAGTGCTCGCGGCGGCAGGCGTTACCATTGACCATATTGTCAAAACAACGGTTTTTCTGGATGATATGTCTCTCTTTGGAGGAATGAACGAAGTGTACGGGGCTCAGTTTACCGGTATCTTCCCTGCCCGTTCGGCTTTTGCAGTGAAAGCACTGCCCAGAAATGCGCTGGTGGAGATTGAAGTGATTGCCCTCAAATAATCAATCGTATGAGAACGTTAGGAAACATTATTTGGGTACTCTTCGGAGGTGTTTTTATTGCCATCGAATATGTAGTGGCTTCTGTAGTCCTAAAGATCACCATCATCGGGATCCCTTTCGGAAATCAGCATTTCAAGCTGATGAAACTGGCATTCACTCCTTTCGGGAAAGAGGTTGTAAACAGAGGTGCATAAAAGACCCAATTCATTACTCGTAGATAGCAGGTAATTCATCCTCCTCATCCTCCTCGTCGGCCGGTGGTTCCTTTTTCACCACAAAGGCGCTGATTTCCCACAATGCGTAGAGGGGTATCGTAACGACGAAGAGAGAGAACGGGTCGCCCGAGGGAGTGATGAAGGCAGCCAGCAGCAGGGCTCCCACGACAGCGTGACGGCGGTATTTCCGAAAGAAGGGCCGATAGATCAGCCCCAGACTCGACAGCAACCAAAATACAAGGGGTAATTCAAAGACCAGTCCCATGAGCAGGATGAGGGTATAGAAGTTACTCATATAGGAGTCGAGAGAGATCATATTTTCGATGGATGCACTCAGCTCAAACGTGATGAGGAAACGGAATATGAGGGGGAACACGACGAAATAACCTACCAGACATCCGATCAGGAACATGATGCCACCGAAACCAAAAGCAGTCTTCACCCCTCTGGCTTCATTCTCATAGAGGGCCGGGCTTACAAATCGCCATAGCTCATACAAAATATAAGGGATCGTGCATAGTACCCCAAAAGCGAAAGAGGTGGAGATGTAGGTCATGAACTGTGTGGTCATGTTGATGTTGAGCATCTCCACTTCAAATGAATCGGCCGAAAAATCAGGCAGGAAAGGGATAAATTCACCCGCTTTTTCAAAAAAACGATAAGTGATAAAATCTGAAGAGCGGGCAGCAAGGATAATAGAATCGAAGATATGCGGGATAAGGATAAATCCCACTATCGAAAAAGCCAGAACAGCAATAAATGTACGAATAATCGTCCATCGGAATTCCTCCAGATGATCCCAAAAGGACATTTCTTTCTCTGTCATTTATATCCTGATATAAAGAAGATTGTAATACCCGAAAACAACCTGCAAAGAGCAGGCTGTGAACGGGAAGGGGTAAGTTGAAAAAAGAATGGTATCTTTACAGATACAGGTGGAGAAAGTCTACTTTTTGCCGGTAGTTGAGTTATTGTCAGTAGAGTCGGTCTTGATATCATCTTCAATATCATGAAGTCCTCTCTTGAAGCTGTTGATGCCTTTGCCCAACCCTTTCATAAATTCAGGTATTTTTCTTCCACCGAAGAGGATAAGAACCACCAACACAATGATCGGTATTTCCCAGCCGTTTAAGTTGATTAAAAGTGGATTCATAGGTGTTATTTGTTTGAATGTTATATTGTCTCTATGCTATAGGTTGCAAATGTATGATTAATTTGTGGAAGTAGCTAAGAAATGAATGATAAAGTTTGATAAAGGAGCACTTGAATTGAGGGGGAAGTTCCTACAGGAGTAGCAGATCGGTATAGATGGGTAGATGGTCGCTGAACCCCCCTATATGGCGGGGGCCCTGGCTCGTTCTGTGAGGTTTTCTGCCATAATAGCGATCATCATCCGTTAGAAGAAATGGGGCCGCGAAGATCTCTGCCTTGCTCTTCTTCACCTGCAGGGTGTTCTCTTTCATCAACAGATTACCCGATACAATCATTTGATCCAGTACTTCCCATCTTCCCTGGTATTTATAGGTGCCGTAATCCTCTGCAGGCGAACGGTGATAAAACAGATTGTAGAGTTCATCCCTTCTGATCGCACCTTGCACACTTCCAGCATTGAGTGTCTGTCGCAGGCTTTTGTTGTCGGGGTGATCATTGAAGTCCCCCATGATGACGATATTGGCATTCTCACGCAACGCTTGCAGGCTGTCTGCCTTTGCTCGCAATAAGGTCGCGGCGTCTATCCGTGCAGGTTCTGTCTCTCGTTGTCCGTCGCTACGTGAAGGAAAATGACAGACAAACAGGTCGAGCGTGTCACCATTCATGATCTCTCCCACGGCATGGAGCAGATTGCGGGTTGGTCTCCTTCCTTTATCACTGAAAACGATCTCATATTCACGTGCTTCCAACAGCCTGAACTGGTGACGCTGATAGAGCAATGCCACATCTATGCCTCTCTCATCGGGTGAATGGGTGATGACATATTCATATTCCTGCACTCTCAAGGGAGAACGTCTTGTGAGATCGAAGAGGACACTGTCGTTCTCAACTTCGCATAGTCCGACCAGCGCGGGTGATTGCATGCCACCCACAGCTGTGATCACCCGGGTGATATTGCGCAGTTTTTCCCAATACTTCCATGATGTCCACTGCATAAATCCATCCGGCAGGAATTCGTCATCATTCTTGAGCGAATCATCCTCTGTGTCAAACAGGTTCTCCACATTATAGAACATGATGCGGAGATCGTTCTGACAAAAGAGTGTGGAGAGGCTGATGACCCAAAAGAGCGTTACAACAATAAAGCGACCCATCATTTAGCAATGATCATACTGTTTCCACTATCTTCACCAAAAAATCCCAGAATTTTCCAACCGAGGAGATCTTCATTTTCTCATCGGGTGAATGCACATCTGTCATGTCAGGGCCAATGGAGATCATGTCAAGGGTAGGGTACTTTTCCAGAAACAGGCCACATTCAAGCCCGGCATGAATTGCCTTCACCTTGGCCTTTTTCTGATAGAGTGATTCATACACCCTCTCCGCCAGCTTTAGCGCACCTGATTCGGGATTGGGCTTCCATCCGGGGTAACCTTCGCTATGAGTCACTTTTGCTCCGGCAAGATGAAAGAGTGAGGAGACCATGTCTACCACGTAGTTCTTCTGAGATTCTACGGAGCTTCGCTGGCTTGTACCTACTTCAATCAGTGAATGGTCGATCATCTTCACCGATGCCAGATTGGTGGAGGTCTCCACCAGCCCCGGTATGTCACTGCTCATGCCGATGACACCATGGGGACAGGCATACAACGCAAGGATCAGTTTTTCGGATGCTTTCCTGTTGATCACTTTCGAAGGGATCTGTGTCGATTCCAGGTGGATGTCAAGGTTGGGTTCCGTTAGTCGGTACTCCTCCTGTACTTCTGCCAGGAAGGTGTTTAATTTCACTCTGATCTCTTCCTTGTATCTCTCTTTTACCCCGACGATGGCATACGCTTCGCGAGCGATGGCGTTATGCAGGTTTCCACCTCCTATTTTCGAGAGCATCATAGCAAACTTCTTCCGGCTAAGCGAGTGCAGGAAGCGGGTGAGAATCTTATTGGCATTTCCAAGACCCCTGTCGATATCACTACCCGAATGTCCTCCGCGTAGGCCCTTCACTTCAATGCTGAACCAGAAATATTTCTTGGGCGCCTCTTTCTCCTTGTATTTGAAATAGGCTCTTGTGCCTTTACCACCGGCACAGCCTATGTAAATCTCTCCCTCCTCCTCGGTATCCAGATTGATCAGGATCTCGCCGGTGAGAAAATCCTTCTCGAGCGCATAGGCACCCGTGAGCCCGGTCTCCTCATCCACGGTGAAGAGCGCTTCAATGTTGCCGTGGGCCACATCATCCGCCGCCAGCAGGGCTAGCTGTGCAGCCACACCTATACCGTTGTCGGCACCCAGCGTGGTGCCGTTGGCTTTGATCCAGTCCCCGTCAATGATCGTCTCAATAGGGTCATTGTCGAAATCGTGGGTGACGTCTGAATTTTTCTCGCAGACCATATCCACATGTGATTGCAGGATGACCGTGGGTGCATTCTCCCTCCCCTGGGTGGCCGTTTTTTTGATGAGGATGTTGCCGGCTTTGTCCTGTTTTACCTCCAGGTTGTGTTGTCTGGCAAAATCAAGCAGATAGGCCAGTATCCTTTCTTCTTTCTTTGATGGTCTCGGGATCTGTGTGATGTCGTAAAAATAGCCCCAGATAGCGGAGGGTTGCAACTCTTTAATTGTCATATATTCTCTTTTTTGTGATGTTGTAGTCGATAAAATTACAGGAAAAAAATCGACCTGACAAAAATATTAGCATCTTTCATCCGAAAATTTGTATATTAATTGGCTATTTAGACTATCTTTGCGACGTTTAAAATGATCATTATGGTAAAAATACTACTCCTTGGTATCGTTATCCTGTTTATCGCTATCTTATTGATGGGCATGCGTGTTTTCTTCACCAGAAAGGGTGAGTTTCACAGTATCCATATAGGAGATAGCAAAGCTATGCAGGAGAAAGGTATTCATTGTGCCACCTCACAGGATGCTGAAATGAGCAGGAAAGTGAGTCCGATAGAGAAATTATTGAAATCAGAAAATTTATAAATCCGATTAAAAATGAAGAATTCTACTCCTTACATCGTCAGCGGAGTGTTGACGGTTGCACTCATTATTCTTTACATCCTACACTTTACTTCCAATTCATCCGTGAATGGGACCTCCGGCAAGGATCTTTCAACCTTGCTGAATGATTCTTCGGTTACCCTGCCCATTGCATTTGTGAACGTGGACTCACTGTTGATCAATTACAATTTTGCCAAGGACCTGAACGAATCGTTGTTGCGAAAAGAAGAGAGCACACGTGCTACCCTGAACCAGAGAGAAACCCAGATCAATGCAGCTGCACAGGAGTTTGAACGTAAAATGCGGAACAATGCCTTCCTCAGTCAGGAAAGAGCACAACAGGAGCAGGAACGGATCATGCAGATGAACCAGGAATATCAGCAGCTTGCTGAGCGACTGACGCAAGAGTTCATGCTGGAGCAGCAGAAAATGAATCTCCAGATGGAAGATACGATCAAGGCACGATTGGTGGAGTTCAACAAGCACAAGGATTACGAGATAATTTTCAGTAACAGGACAACCAGTACCGTTTTGTATGCCGATAAGAAATATGATATCACGAAAGCGGTAGTTGAGTTCCTGAACAGCAAATATGGACCTGTGACAGCTGTTGCAACGCCCGAAGTGAAGAAATAGACGTTCACGCCGCTTGCTATTAAAATGATAAGGTTCTTTGGAAAAAGAGCCTTATTTTGTTCATTTTAGACCATCTCACATGAAGCACTGGAGGAGTTATACCGACAGACAGAAACCAGCCTACATCCGTGAAACGATACCCGCGGAGTTGAATGCGGATATGGTTGTCGTTATTCCCTGCTTTGACGAACCTGCGCTGTTTGAAACATTGCATCATCTGCATGCCATTGTGCGGCCTAAGGCGAATGTGGTGATAATGGTTGTGATTAACTCCGGTGAACATTCCAACGAGAGCGCCGTGTTACAAAACCGGCTTACATATGAACAGCTGCTACTGTTCGCCGGGAAAATGAGTGAACCCGGTTTTCATTTCTTTCCCCTGTTGTTCGAACAGCTGCCCAGAAAACATGCCGGCGTGGGGCTGGCACGTAAGATCGGCATGGACCTTGCCGTGGCTCATTTTCTACATAACGACAAGCATCGTGGCATCCTCATCTCCCTGGATGCTGATTGTACAGTGTCGGATAATTTCATGGTCTCTGTATATGAGGCGTTCGCCGTCAATGAACGTTTGAATGCTACCGTGCATCATTTTTATCATCGAGTGGCAAAGAATGATCCCCAGCTGGAGCACGCTGTAAGGCAATATGAAGATTATATCCGCTATTTTCGGGAGATGTTGCAACATACCGGATTCCCCTACTATTATCACACCATCGGTTCTGCTTTCGCCGTCACTGCTGACGCCTACGTACGCGTGGGAGGGATGGGACGTCAACAGGGTGGGGAGGACTTCTATTTTCTACAGAAAGTGTTTGCCCTGGGAAATGTGAGAGAATTGAACAATGCCGTGGTATATCCGATGGCACGTTTTTCTGACCGTGTACCTTTCGGTACTGGCCCCGCGCTGAAAAAAATTATGGCGGAGCCTGACGGTATCATGAACGTATATTCCAGAAGATCATTCTACGAATTAAAGCGTCTCTTCGATATGTTGGAATCTTTCCACGGGATGGGGGAGGAGGAGCTGCTTTCAATGATTCAAAAGCTCGACAACAGTCTGGTTGAATTTTTAATGATGAACGACTTCACCGTGGAGGTTGCCGATTGTAACAGGAACAGTGCTTCCACGGCTTCGTTCAAGAAACGTTTTTTCCACCATTTCAACGCTTTCAGGATTATTAAATACCTGAACTTCGTCCATCCTGATCCTTTTCCTTACGAAAAACTACACTTTATTGCGGACAAATATTGAAATCCCTTTGGATATTTGCCTGTAATTGCATATTTTTGTGACAAAATGTAAGAGTATACTTTCTTTATTCTAAATCCGGGATGTGATGATGACTATAAATGTTGTTGAGATTGTCAGTGCTTTTTTGGTCCTGTTTGCTATTATTGATGTGACAGGGTCAGTACCTATTTTCCTGAATCTGAGAAGTCAGGATAAAACGATCCATCCTGAGAAAGCGGCATCTTATTCATTTATGATTCTTATCGGATTCCTGTTTATCGGAGAATGGATACTGAAGCTTTTCCAGCTGGATATATCTGCATTTGCCGTCGCCGGTGCTTTTGTGCTGCTTATCCTTTCCATTGAAATGATCTTTGGTGTGGAGATATTCAAGAACGACAACAGCAGCACCGATAACTCCTCCACGCTCTTCCCTGTGGTATTCCCCCTGATAGCCGGTCCCGGAAGTTTTACCACCCTGCTCTCCATGCGCGCGGAGTATCATACGCTGAATATTATTATCGCGGTGTTCCTGAATCTGATCATCGTCTATTTGGTATTGCGCTATTTGGATGTGGTAAAGAGACTGTTGGGTGAAAGTGGTGCCTATATCTTGCGTAAATTTTTCGGCGTGATCCTGATGGCCATAGCGGTAAAACTGCTTACCTCCAATCTCAGTGTACTCATTGCATCCGTAAATGGATCAGCACTATAATGACTGCCACCGCATAGGTGATGAGGTTGCTTTCCTTTATTAACATTTAACCTAACTTTCTATCCGCAGCCTATCGGTTTAACAAAAAAATATGTATCTTTGTAAGCGCCATTTCAAGGCGATTCGTTTGCAGGTATCGGCCTGTATGATAATCACATAGCATAGAACAAAATTATTTTTTTATAAAAATCAACAACATGAGAATTGTAAGTATTTTAGGACGGGAAGTATTGGATTCAAGAGGTAATCCTACCATTGAGGTAGATGTTGTAACCGAGTCAGGTGCCTTTGGCCGTGCAGCAGTACCATCGGGTGCTTCCACCGGTGAAAACGAAGCGCTGGAACTTCGTGATGGTGATAAGGGCCGTTACCTTGGAAAAGGTGTATTGAAAGCAGTGACCAACATCAACGATGAGATCGCACCTGCTTTAATTGGCATGAACGTGCTCGAACAGACGCAGATTGATGGCAAGATGATTGCACTCGACGGGACGAAAACAAAATCGAACCTCGGCGCCAACGCTATCCTGGGGGTATCACTGGCAGTAGCCAAGGCAGCAGCAAACTATCTCGGTCTGCCGCTTTATCGCTATATTGGCGGTACCAACGCCTATGTGCTGCCCGTACCCATGATGAACATCATCAATGGTGGCTCCCACTCCGATGCTCCCATTGCTTTTCAGGAATTCATGATTCGTCCTGTGGGTGCCAACTCTTTCAAAGAAGGATTACGCATGGGTGCCGAAGTGTTCCACTCACTAAAAAAAGTACTTCACGATAAGGGCTTGAGCACGGCTGTAGGTGATGAAGGCGGTTTTGCTCCCAATCTTGCAGGTGGTACCGAAGAAGCACTCGAATTGATTCTTACTGCTGTGAAGAACGCTGGTTACCTGCCGGCTAAGGATGTAATGATCGGTCTCGATTGTGCTGCATCTGAGTTCTACAAAGATGGAGTATACGATTACTCCTTGTTTGAAGGACCCAACGGCAAGAAACGCAACTCGGCCGAGCAGGCAGACTATCTGGCTGAGCTGATCTCCAAATATCCGATCGACTCTGTGGAAGATGGAATGGATGAAGGTGACTGGGAAGGATGGAAGCTGCTTACCGACAAGATCGGCGACAGATGCCAGCTGGTGGGTGACGACCTGTTCGTGACCAACGTTGACTTCCTCGAAAAAGGTATCAAGCTGGGATGTGCCAACTCGATCCTGATCAAGGTGAATCAAATTGGCACCCTCACCGAGACACTCAACGCCATCGAGATGGCTCACAGAAACGGCTATACCAGTGTCACTTCACACCGTTCAGGTGAAACCGAAGATGCCACCATCGCCGATATCTCAGTAGCTACCAACGCCGGACAGATCAAGACCGGTTCTTTGAGTCGTTCTGACCG
>CAYUQE010000036.1:0-8470 GCA_964446805.1 uncultured Proteiniphilum sp.
CTGCCCTTTTAGAGCAGCCTCTTCTTTCAATGTTTTCGCCATTGTACGAGCTTACTCTCCAAAGATCTCTTTTAACTTCGCCTCCAATGCTTCGCCTCTTAAGTTCTGCGCAACAATGACTCCCTGAGGGTCAATCAGATAACTTTGAGGCACTGCCCTGACACCATAGGAACGTGCTACCTCGTTATTCCAGGAGTTGAGGTCGGAAACCTGTGTCCAGGTAAGGCCATCTTTTTCAATCGCCTTCACCCACGCCTCTTTGCCGTCCTTGTTGTCCAACGATACACCCAGAATCTCAAAGCCTTTGTCTTTGTATGCAGCGTATGCTTTCACCAAATTGGGATTCTCCTGCCTGCAGGGACCGCACCACGATGCCCAGAAATCAAGCAGCACATATTTTCCCTGGAAATCGGAGAGACTTACGGGATTGCCATCGGGGTCGTTTTGGGTAAAGCCGGGGGCTTTTTTTCCAATGCCAATTGTTTTCGCTGCTTCTATCCGTTGCGCGAAAGCTTTCCCGGGAAATGAGGTACGATATTTTTCATCAATCGATAAAAACAGGGGTTCAATCTCCTCCACATCAAAATCTGATGAAACCGATTCCGAAAGAGCGACTACACTGAAATAGGAATCGTGATGATCCCGTACATACTGTTGTTGTTTTTGGGTACGTTCGTCCAGCAATTGTCTGTACTCCTGGTTTAACTGCGCGTTAAAAGCCGAATCATTCTGTTGCTCCGGTGTTGCCTGCATCACCTTTTCATTCATCCGGGTAGCCAGATCCTGGATTTGTCCGCCAATGAAATCAAGATATGCCAGGTGTGCCTCGTTAATGGGAGAATTGATAAACTGGCTGTTTTGCAACGAGTCGGGCGATTTCATTTTCACCGTTCCATTTTCCAGATAGAGGTAGAGTATATGTCCAGCCTGCGCAGCCTGCCCCATGCCTTCGCCTGTATAATCCAGAATCAAACGGGCGGGTGCGGGCTCACCGATGGTTCCCTCAAAGCTAAAATTACCCTTGCTGAGGCGGGTCGTATCAAGGTATTCGTTACCATCATCCCAATAGCTTAGATAAATTGTTGCCGGATCGCTCCAGTTTCCTAATTTACCTTTCAACGTGAATGACTGGTTGTTTTCGTCGGTGCAACTGCTTATTGCCAATAAACAACAAATGGATAAAAAAGCTATTTTCTTCATATTATTCATAATTTTGTGTCAGATGAGGATTGTAATTAGTGGCCGCCTGCGGGAACGGAAAGATCCATAAGGGGGAGTCGGGGCGTAGCGTATAGCTCCTGGTGATCACGGGTGGAATGGGATCCCAGCCATTCATCGGGTTGCCTCCTCTGGGCATAAATCCTTGCGGTGCCAACGTGAGGGTTTTTGTGAGGGTTGTCTGCCACGCTGGTTCGCTGGCATTCCAACGCTTCATATCGATGAAGTTTTTGGAGGTGGCAAAATTCTCATTCCGGGATACTTGCTTCAACGCTGCAATCGCATCGGCCTTGGAACCAACAGGCAGGGGCGTGTAAGCATCCGGATCGATACGGCGTTCACGTATCTTTTCCAGGATGGCCATCGCTGAGGGAATGTTGCTATCCCCACCGCGCAGCAGACATTCTGCACGGGTAAGGTGCATATCCACCGTGGTCAGGCTGTTGATACTATAGTACACCTTGTAATCACCGGCCATGACATAATGGAACCACGTCTGCACTCCGGCAACAGAAGTTGTATTGCCACCCTGATTCATCCGCACACCACCTGTCAGATAGGTGGCCACATTGTTTTCAAGTTCGCCATGTTTCAGCAGGATATCGTCGGGGTCAAAGCTTGCCAACAGGTCGGGAGAAAAGATATACCGCATGGTGAACGACGACATCTGATAGAACAGCTCCTCGTCGTTGAACTTGGGCCGGTCGAAGAATGGAATATTAAAAGGGGGCATTGGAATAGCCAACCTGTCGCTCCGGTGATCCAACAGCCGGTCGTTGATCTCCAATGAGGCGATGGCCGCCAGATCAGCACCGCTATAGTCGCGCATAGCCATCAACACCTTCGCCTTCACGGCATAGGCGAATGCTTTCCCTACGCGCATCCTGGCAGGGTTCACCGGCAGTGCGTTTAATGCGAAGGCCGTCTCCAGATCGGCTAGGATCAATTCATATACCTCCTGCACGGTTCTCTTTGTGGCAAGCTCGTTGATGGGGAAATCCTCGAACATGTAGGGAACGCCTCCGTCGGCAGTAGCAGTGGCAGGGTTATACGCTTTCGCGTAGAACGTTACCGCCAGATAGTGTAAATAAGCCCTCAGCACATACGCCTCCGCCTTTATCTGTGCGGCCTTCGAAGCATTTCCGGAAGCGTTGTCCACATTCGCGATGATCGGGTTGGCGATACGGCCGATGATTCCGTAGAATGCGCCGTAGAGATACTGCTGTGGATCCTGTGTGATGTCGGCGCGATCCACCGTCTCGTCCCATGTCAGCAGCACCGACTCCACAGTTGGCATGCCCTCCTCATGACGTGTAATCAGGTCGAGTATATTTTGTGAAGGGATATTGTCATTCACCAGATACATCGGTTCCCAACTCTGCAACTGCATATACTCGTCGTTGAGTAACAGCTCCAGTTCTTCCACCTTGTTGAGGATGCTCTGTCCCTTGGGTGTGATATCGGTAAAATCGCTGCAGCCGCCAAACACCGGGAGCAGCGCGAGGGCAGCGAAAAGCCTCAGAATGATCGTTCTCATATCATGCATGTTTATTGTTCAAATTATAGATTAAGGGCAAGTCCCAGAATGAAAGTAGCGGGGCGGCGAAGACCTCCCGTCTCTGGATCTACACCCACCTTGTTTTTTGTCCACAATGTCAACGGGTTGTCAATCTGGAAGCGTAGGTTCACATTTTGCATGCCGCTCTTAGCCATCCAGTGTTGAGGCAGGTCGTAACCAAGTACGATATTGCGGATCTTAATGAAATCGGCCCGCTGCACATAGATATCGAGGTAGTTATAAGCACCGGTACCGTCTGTAAAGGAGGTCCTGTCGTTCTGGAAGATGCCCGGCACGGTGGTGTCGGTATTTTCCGGTGTCCATGCAGCAAGGAGGTACGATGCCATCACCCCCGGGTTATAAGCTCCCACGGGACTGCTCAGCGTGCCCTCCTGAAGGCTGCGCATGTAGTAATTACCGTAATAAACAGCCATCACGGCCAGGCTGAGTCCCCTGTAGCGGAACGTGTTGTTCATTCCCATCGTGATCTTGGGATCTCTTTGTCCCGAGAAGACCACTGCATCAATATCCTTACCGCTGATCTGATTTCCCGTCAGCTGCGTATCATCCCTGTCCAGGAACATCCGCTGCCCCTCATCGGTGAGTCCCCCGTAGCGGTATGACCACATGGCGCTGGTGGGGTAGCCTTTCATATACTTATTGTCGCCTGCCAGCCCGCCGGCAGTCTTGGCCAGCGATTCAATATTGGTGATCTCGTTGTGATTGTAGGCCATCGTCATGCTGGTCGACCAGTAGAGCTGATTCCGATCTCTGCTTGTAAACCAGTCGTACGTCACGTCCAGCTCCACCCCCTTGTTGTAGAGGCTCGCCATGTTCAGCCACATCTCCGAGAAGCCTGTTGTCGGCTCCAACGTCTTTAGCGCGTACACATCATTGGCGTTCTTGTAGTAAAAATCCAGCGCCCCCCGCAGTCGCGTCTGCAACAGGCCGAAGTCCAGCCCGATATTGGTCGTCGCCGTCTTCTCCCATGTCAGGAAAGGATTCGCCGGTCGGTCTATCCTTGCCCTGGGCTGCTGTGTCCATGTATTCACCGGTATCTTGGTGTCCGCCACCATGATGCTGTTCACACCCTGCACAATGTTTCCCGTTATCCCGTAACTGGTGCGCACCTTGAGATAATCCACCCACCGGATATCCTTCATGAACGCCTCATCCGATGCCACCCAGCTGGCGCCTGCCGACCAGAGCGGTTTCCCGCGGTACTTGCTGTTCAGGCCATATACATCGGCATAGTCCTTTCGGAACGAGCCGAAGAGGTTATACTTTTTGTCGTAGGTATAGGTCATGTTGCCATACCCTGAAGCAAAACGGTGCCACTCCTCGGGAATCAGTCCCATACCACTTTCAATGAGTCCGAAGAAAGAGACCGTATTCATGTCGTAATAGTAGGGATTCGACTGCCAGGCACGCAGCTCAACGAGGTTCATATTGGCCGTATTCTGTGTCTGCAGCTGGTCGTCGTAACCCATCAGCAGCCCGCGTGTCCCTCTCGAGCGTGTTTGGCGAAACTCCATCCCCGCGAGCAAATCCACCGCATGCTTTTGTGCAAACACCTTTGAATAGTTCAGCTGTCCGCGAGTGGTCCAGTAATCACCTTTCCGGTTGTCGTTCACCAGTCGTCCCCCCGTCTCCGGGATCATATACTCCCAGCTGCCATTCTTCTGGATCGTATAGGCATTGCGCATCATGCGCATCAGATAGCTCTCCGCTTCGGAAAAGCGGCTACTGGTATTGCGTTCCGTCTCATAGATGAATTGTCCCTGGGCGGTGAGTCCATCCATGATATAGAAGAGCAGTCCGCCGTTGTAGCGTGAACTTTGGCGATCATAGCGGGTCTGGTCGTAGGCCATCTCCTCCAGCGCGTTGTATTGTGTGGGGCGAAAAGCGGGATTGTCGGTAAACAAGCCATTACCAAAACGGCTATGATTGACATTGCTTCCATCATCGTTGAGCAGTCGGGAGTAGGCGAATTCGGAGAAAGGATCTCTCGCCTTGTTGAGCCACCCGTCATAGCTGGAATAATGGCTGTTCTGCAGGATGCTGTTCACCCCGAAGTTCAGGTTCAACCATTTGGCCATCTTGTATTCCCCTTTATAGAAGAGCGTAAATCGGTTGTCGCCTTCATTGATATAGCCCAGATTGTCATGCTTGTAGTTGATCACCAAACTAGACTGGTATTTGTCCGACATGCTGCGTATGGCGATGTTGTATTGCTGCACTAACTGCTTCCGCAGGATATGGTCGCCATATTCTTTCGCATAATTATTCTGCCGCAGTTCACCCAGCAGATCGTTCACTTCCGCTTCGGTGGTCATGTTCTCACCCAGGCGATAGTAGGCATATTGAATGGGAGAAAAAGGCTGGTTCTTATTGAGTGTATTATCCCTGAAAGAGACACGGTTATTGACGGCTGTTCCTTCGGTGAGATACCTGTATTTGTAATAATCTTCTTCGGCATCCACCTGCTGCGCCGGCGTCATCAAAAAGTTATCGGCATAGTCCAGATTTCGCTTTTGATGGATGGTGAAGTTGGCCTGTACATCCACGCTGATGCGACCAGCATCGCGTGGTTTCTTGGTAGTGATCACAATAATACCGGCGGAAGCCCTTGAGCCGTACATGGCTGTGGCAGCGGCATCCTTGAGGACGGTGACGCTTTCAATATCGTAGGGATTTAAATCCTGCCATGAACCTTCAATGGGCATGCCATCAACCACTATCAACGGCTCGTTTATGGCATGCAAACTGCCTGTTCCGCGGATGGTGATCTTATCTCCGTCAGTTACCAGACCGGCTACACGACCTTCCATGTTCGACATGATATTTGTCGTATATCGCTCCTGCAGCGCGTCGGCGTTCACCGTAGCTACCGCACCGGTCACTTTTCCCCGCGCGATCGACTGGTAGCCGGTTACCACCACCTCGTCCAGCAGTTGTGCTCCCGGTACCAACGTCACATGTAATGTTGTTCTTCCCTCAATCGCAATCTCCTGTTTCTCGTAACCCACGAAAGAGAAGACCAATATCTCATCTGGTGAAACGTTGCTTAATAGGAAATGGCCGTTCGCATCGGTGATGGTGCCACTTATTTTTGTCACGTCTTTCGGCATCACCACGGCTCCGGGGAGCGACTCACCTGCTTCATCCCGCACGGTCCCCCGCACGGTCCCTGATGGGTTCTCCGGGATATCTTTTTTCTCGTTGACTAAAAACAGCACAATCGTATTGCCGGTCTGCTTAAAGTTGAGGCCGGTACCTTTCAGAATCAATTGCAGGGTGGCAGCCACCGTACGTTCTTCCTTTTGCAGATCGACCAGATGTGCCGCATTGACCGGCTCACCGGGGAAAACCAGCTTGAACCCCGATTTTTCTTCCAGCGACAACAGCGCATTGAATAGTTTCTCCTGGTTAAATCCCAGCGTGACTGTTTTGGTGTGGATGTTTTCGTCCATTTGCGCATGGGCCGCTCCCATCCATATAAATAGGGCGATGAGACTGTAGCTGCATCTCTTGAGGAATGAATTTTTATACATCATTTGGTCGTCTGGTCGTTTTTTTTTCATACGATAATATTTTATTCTTTTCATTAAAGCGCCGGTATCCCGCTCATCACTCTTTCAAAGACTTGATCACATACGTTTCTCCTTCCATTATATAATAAGCGCGTTGCGCGGTACATAATATATTCAATATTGTTGCTATTGCATCGCGATCGTCTAATGAAGCGGTAATTTGGCGTTGACTCAGGGATTCGTCTTCAAACACAATTGTAACATCATATATGGTGGATATCTCTTGAATGATTGATTCAAAGGAGCTGTTTCTGAAAATCAGATTGTGCGACCTCCAATCGGATGCTAATCCGGCATCCACTGTTTTTTCGGAGACACGGTTCGTCTTTGTGTTATAAACCAGTTGCTTGTCAGCCTCCAGCATGGCCAATAATGTTTTGTCGTCTTCTACCTTTACCTTTCCGCGTGTGACGGTGACGGTGATCACCGGATCGGCAGGATTGGCCTTAATAGAAAAGGCAGTGCCCAAGACGGTGGTTTTCACTGTTCCTGTGTGAATAATAAATGGTTTTCCGGGGTTGGAAGCAACATCAAAATAGGCCTCACCCTGAAGGCTTACCTCGCGGCTGTTACCTGCAAACGAACTGTCCACATTGAGCCAACTTCCCTCACGCAACATGACCCTACTTCCATCCGGTAATTGTATGCTGGTGATGTCCGACAACAGATTGATTCCTTCCTCTTGTGACAAGGCATGCGTTGTGTCTCCGCCTGACCTCCAGAGGAATATTGTTGTCGTAATGAGCAACAGCATCACAGCCGCAGCGCTATACCAGCGAGAAGATATTTTCCGGGTGGATCGCGGAACTTCAGCGTCCCATACCTGTTTCAACAGACCGTGAAGCGTTTTGTCTTGCTCACCTTTACCGATAAGATCCAATAGCTCATCAAACTCTTCTCTATTGCAAGCATCGGCGCGATACTTTTCGAATAACTCGTTCACCTTTTTTTGGGATTCTCTCATGTTATTGGCAGCTTACATAGTAAAGACACTGAAAGGAGGGGTAGGGAGTAGTAAAAATGGGGAAAATTACGAACATTCATTCAATCTCTTAGGTTTTACTTCCCCGCTGCTTGCAGCGAGCAGTAAAAATTATTCCTCAATGATACCCCGACAGCTTGCAGCGGGGAGATCTATTATCAGGAATCTAACATAAAAAGAGTTGGCCGAAATATTTTAAGTATGTCTTGAATATCTTCAATGAGTCAGCCACATGTTTTTTAACGGTATGTTTTGAAAGGTGTAGTTCGTCGGCAATCTGCTGATGCGAATAACCCTCCTCCCTGCTCATCCGGAATATTTTTCGCTGTTGTGGAGACAGCTGCAATAATATCTTCTCGAAGAACTGTTCGGCTTCCTTCGCCTCGAGAGAGGTGCTCGCTTCGGCTGCTCTCTGCTCCAATGCTTCCCAAAGCTGTTCTCTGCGGTTTTGCTCATTGGCTGCAGCACGCAAATTGTTGAAGGCGTGGTTACGCAGAACGATGAAAAGATAATTTTCCGGATTCTTGATCTCAGCCAACACTTCGCGCTGTTCCCACAAGCGGATAAACACCTCCTGCACAATCTCTTCTGCCACATGAGGCGATTTCACCACCTTACCTGCAAAAGAAAACATACGTGGATAGTACCGCTTAAAAATAAGTTGAAAAGCCCGTTCATTCCCTTCACTTATCTCCTTAAACAGCTGCTTATCGGTAAATGACGACGCTTCTTTCATATAATGTTCATTCCTGTCAGGTAAAAAAGAGAGTGGCAATATCATAGCCTTACTTGCTCGAATGGCTCTCTTTCTATGAGAACAAATAGAAATCAACCATTACATGTTTTCGCAAAGATAACTTCCGGTAGCCGATTTTGCTACTTTTTGTAATTTAAATTGCCTATTTAGTGATAATTTCACAATTACAATGGCTATCGGCCCTGTTTTCGATATCCTATTCTCCCCGTATTTAACAGCTGCTCACACAACAGTACGATTGGATGAAATGCAAGATTCTGTACAAGGCATTGACAGGACACTGGAATAATTCATGAAACTACAATAGGTAAATAGATAGTTACATCTCTAAATGACAAAACCACATTGCAATTGAATGAGGG
>CAYUQE010000036.1:8570-13788 GCA_964446805.1 uncultured Proteiniphilum sp.
GTAAATAGATAGTTACATCTCTAAATGACAAAACCACATTGCAATTGAATGAGGGTGACAAGAAAAACCGGACCATTGAGCTCAGATATGCAACTCATTACATTGATGATGCAAGATTGAATGAATTGAAAGAAAAAATCCTGCCTGAAATATTTTGGACGCTGAGCGGTCGGCAAGTCTAGAAGATGATTCGCGGATTATTTGTAAAACATTCATATCTTTGTGAAAAGGTATCATTGTTTTATAACTGGTTTCTATGTCTCAACAATGTCCACTCTGCGGAAAAAATAAGATCGACGAAGCGCTCTTTTGTAATGAGTGCACAAAAAAGATTCATTCGGATTACGAGGTGGAGCTGCCTGAAAATGGGGCAGGGGAGATCCCTCCCGTGGAGCTGGCGGACTTGCCTGAGGAGGGAAATGAATTCACCGGTTACCCTGAATCAGTGACTGAAGATCTGCCTGGGGAGGGAGAATTCACCAGTTACCCTTTAGCAGTGATGGAAGATCTACCGATGAAGAAAAAAAAGAGAAATGCTTTTCTCTGGATCGTCATCCTCGTTTTACTGTTGATCGCTGCTTTTTTTGTCTACAATGAAACCATACGCAAGGGCAACCTGGAACGCAGCGGCTGGGAGACAGCTGTGAGAGAGAACAGCGTGGAGGGATTCCTGGTTTATATGGAAGCATTTCCCGGTGGAGCCCATGCTCAAGAAGCGGAGGCCGCTTTGATCCGCCTGAAGACGGACGAAGCATCTGTATGGGAAGGAATAAAAACGACCGACAGGGTGACGGAGTTACGTGATTTCCTGCAGCGACATCCCGCGAGCAACTATGCTCCCCTGGTAAAAAGACGCCTCGACTCTCTCTCCTGGATGGGTGCATTGCATGCGAACACGGCAGCATCCTATTCTGATTACATGATGATGGTACAGAGCGGCGAATTCAGCGGCGATTATCTCTTCCGTGCAGAGGAGCGATATGAAATGCTGTTTCAGTCCTACCCGGTAGATGTGGCCACGCTCGATAGTATCCGTGCCACCGTCAACGGTTTTTACAGCTCTCTCTCCGCCGTTGATCACTCCGGCATAAGCCGCTGGCTCGCGTCCACGGTACACCGCTTTTTTGACTCGGGCACCGCCACACGGGAGAGGATCCTGGGAGAGCTACTGGTGGCAGGTGCACAGACACAGGGGGCAACACTGAAGTTTATGCCCGATCTGCAGTCGGTGCAATATGATAAAACCTTCAACGACAACTACAAGGTGAACGTGCCATTACTGAAAACGTATCTGAAGGAGGGTATCCTGGAGCAGGTGACCGGTTATATTGTCCATCTGGAGCTGAACCCGCTCTTCCAGATCGTCAGCATCTACGAAACAAAACCTTATTCCGGCGCACCATGAACAATTATATAGATCTCACTGCGTGATAAGAGCGATAAAACCAATTCATCTTCTGTTTGTTTAAAGAGTAGCTATGCAATTTCAACTTACATCAGCATATAAACCCACGGGTGATCAGCCCGAGGCCATCAAGGCACTGATGGAGGGCCTTCAACAGAAGGTTCCTTATCAGACCCTTCTGGGTGTGACCGGATCTGGAAAAACGTTTACTGTGGCCAACGTGATCGCGCAGATCAACAAGCCGACGCTGGTGCTGAGTCACAACAAGACACTGGCGGCACAACTCTATGGCGAATTCAAGAGCTTCTTTCCCCATAACGCGGTGGAGTACTTCGTCTCCTACTACGATTATTACCAGCCCGAAGCCTACCTTCCCACAACGGACACCTATATCGAGAAAGATCTCTCCATCAACGACGAGATTGAGAAGCTGCGTCTAGCGGCCACCTCCTCACTGCTCTCCGGCAGAAGAGATGTGATCGTGGTCTCTTCCGTCTCCTGCATCTATGGTATCGGTAATCCCGAGGACTTCAACAAGACCACCATCGAGGTGAGCGTGGGGCAGACCATCGACAGGGATCAGTTCCTGCGCCTGCTGGTGAACTGCCTCTACTCGCGCAACGAAACAGTCGACTTCAACAGGGGTAACTTCAGGGTGAAGGGCGAAACGGTGGATGTGTTCCTGGCCTATCACGACTATATCATCCGCCTCATCTTCTGGGGCGATGAGATTGAGAGCATCGAGACGGTGGACCCCCTGACTGGTGTCACCATGGAGCGACACGAATCGTACCGTATCTTTCCGGCAAATCTGTTCGTCACCACGCCGGAGCGTCTTCACAGAGCGGTGGATGAGATACAGCTCGACCTGGGGAAGCAGGTGGAGTTCTTCCAGTCCATCGGCAAACCCTACGAGGCGAAACGTATCTACGAACGGGTGACCTACGATGTGGAGATGATCAAGGAGATAGGCTACTGCTCAGGCATTGAGAACTACTCACGGTATTTTGACGGTCGCCTGCCCGGTACACGCCCCTTCTGCCTCCTCGACTTCTTCCCTGATGATTACCTTACCGTGATCGATGAGAGCCATGTGACCATCCCGCAGATACGTGCCATGTATGGCGGCGACCACTCCCGCAAGATGAACCTGGTGGAGTATGGCTTCCGTCTGCCGGCAGCCATCGATAACCGTCCGCTCAAGTTCGAGGAGTTTGAGGCGATCAGCAAGGAGATCATCTTCGTGAGTGCCACACCGGCCGATTATGAGCTGGAGAAATCGGAAGGGATCGTCGTGGATCAGCTGATACGCCCCACGGGACTGCTCGACCCGCCCATCGATGTGCGCCCCAGCCTGAACCAGATAGATGATCTGATGGAAGAGATCCAACAGCGGGTGGAGAAGGATGAAAGGGTGCTGGTCACCACGCTCACCAAGCGCATGGCCGAAGAACTGACAGACTACCTTGCTGCGGGTAATGTACGCTGTAACTATATCCATTCCGACGTGGAGACACTGGACCGGGTGAAGATCATGGATGACCTGCGCAGTGGCCATTTCGATGTGCTGGTGGGGGTGAACCTGCTGCGTGAGGGGCTCGACCTGCCCGAGGTGTCGCTCGTGGCGGTGCTCGATGCGGACAAGGAGGGGTTCCTCCGCTCACACCGCTCCCTCACCCAGACCGCCGGGAGGGCTGCCCGCAATGTGAACGGGAAGGTGATCTTCTACGCGGACAAGATCACCAACAGCATGCAGTTGACCATCGACGAGACCAACCGGCGCCGCGAGAAACAGATGCAGTACAACATAACACACGGCATCACACCGCAACAGATCATCAGAGCCCGCTCAACGGCACTGACACGGGAGTACACCGCCATTGGCGAAGCCAGGGCCTATGTGGAGCCCGACTACTACGCGATGGCCGCCGAGCCGCTGGGTGAGTTTCATACTGCCGCCGACCTGAAGACGAAGATAGAACAAACACGGAAGGCGATGTTGGCAGCTGCCAAGAAGCTGGAGTTCCTTGAGGCGGCACAGCTGCGTGATCAGCTGGCGATGCTGGAGGAGAAGATAAAAACTAAAAAATAATGAAATCAGATATTCAAATTGCAAGAGAGACACCGCTCAGGAAGATCAAGGATGTGGCCGAGAGCATCGGCATACCTCGTGAAGAGGTGATCAATTTTGGCAGGCACATGGCCAAGATACCCGTTGGCCTGATCGACAAGGAAAAAATAGCGCAGAGCAACCTGATCCTGGTGACCGCCATCACACCTACCAAAGCCGGCATCGGGAAGACCACCGTCTCCATTGGCCTGGCACTGGGACTGAACAAGTTGGGGCGAAAAGCGATCGTGGCGCTGCGTGAGCCGTCACTGGGCCCCGTGTTCGGTATGAAGGGCGGAGCTGCGGGAGGTGGCTATGCCCAGGTGCTGCCCATGGAGAACATCAACCTTCACTTCACCGGCGATTTTCATGCGGTGACCACGGCGCACAACACCATCGCGGCACTCCTCGACAACTATATCTTCCGCGTGCAGGGTACGGGTGACGAGATCAAAGAGGTCCTCTGGAAGAGGGTGCTGGATGTGAACGACCGGAGCCTGCGCTACATTGTGACCGGCCTGGGGCCGGGCAATGGCGTCCCCCTCGAGTCGGGCTTCGATATCACGGCTGCCTCGGAGCTGATGGCGATCCTCTGCCTGGCGGAGGATGAAGCTGACCTGCGGCGCCGCATCGAAAACATGCTGCTGGGCTATAAACGCAACGGCGCTCCCTTCACCGTGAAGGATCTGGGCGTGGCCGGTGCCATCACCGTGCTGATGAAGGATGCGATCAACCCCAACCTGGTGCAGACGACGGAGAACACCGCTGCCTTCGTGCACGGCGGACCCTTTGCCAACATTGCACATGGCTGCAACTCGGTGCTGGCTACCAAGATGGCGATGACCTACGGTGATTACGTGATCACGGAGGCCGGCTTTGGAGCGGACCTGGGGGCGGAGAAGTTCTTCAACATCAAGTGCCGCAAGAGCGGACTGCGGCCCAAGCTGACGGTGATCGTCGTCACTGCACAGGGGCTGAAGATGCATGGCGGCACGCCGGAGAAGCACATCAAAGAGCCCGACATGGAGGGGCTGAAGAAAGGACTGCAGAACCTGGAGAGACATCTTCTCAACCTGGCCGACTTTGCACAATCGGTGGTGGTGGCGTTCAACAAATATGCGTTCGACACACCCGAAGAGATAGATACCCTCCGTACCTTCTGTGAAGAAAAAGGGGTGGCCTTTGCCGTGAATGAAGCATTCACCGAAGGTGGCGAAGGTGCTGTGGCGCTGGCCCATGCCGTGATCGATGCTGTTGAAAACAGGCCTTCGGGAGAACTGCGCTTCACCTATGACGACGAGGATACGATTGAGACCAAGCTGACCAAGATAGCCACGAAGATCTATGGGGCACGTGATGTGGTGCTGGGGGAGAAAGCACTGAAAAAGCTGAAGATGATTGAAGGGACACCACTAGCAAAGATGCCGGTATGCATCGCCAAGACACAATACTCTTTCTCTGCCGATCCCAAGTGGTTTGGCGTAGCAAAAGATTTCCGTTTCAAGATCAACGATCTGGTGATCAACCAGGGGTCGGAGTTCATCGTCGCCATCGCCGGGGAGATGATGCGTATGCCGGGTCTTCCTGCCGACCCACAGGCAACACGCATCGACATCATCGACGGAGTGATTGAGGGGCTGAGTTAAAATCAGACCCACATCAGATCACTCATGATGCCGTCGGAGATAAAGATTCCCTCACGG
>CAYUQE010000036.1:13888-17793 GCA_964446805.1 uncultured Proteiniphilum sp.
TCAGACCCACATCAGATCACTCATGATGCCGTCGGAGATAAAGATTCCCTCACGGGTGAGTTTTAATTGACCCTCCTCTGTTGTAAGCAGCTTTTGATGGATATATCTCTGTGCGTTCTCCAGGCAGAAGTCATGGAACCTCTCGCCGAACCTTCTTTTTAGTTCCTGGAGATCGACACCCCACATGGTACGCAGTCCGGTAAGTATAAATTCGTTGTATTTCTCCTGCAGGCTGAGCTGTTCCATTTCCCTGTCGACCCGCTCCGTTCCTATGCTTTGGTTGTAGCGGATGGTGGAAGCCACGTTCCACGAACGGTTGCTGCCGTCGTAGGAGTGTGCGGCCGGTCCCAGACCTATGTATTTCTCATTCTTCCAGTAGGAGCAGTTGTGCCGGGAAAAATAGCCGGGTTGACCAAAAGCGGATATCTCGTAATGGATGAATCCATGGGAGGTGAGCGTGTCGATCAGCAGGGCAAACATCGTCGTGCTGGTTTCTTCCTGCACGGGTTGTATTTTCCCTGCCTTCAGCAGCCGGAACATCCTGGTTTTCTCTTCATAGATCAGATGGTAGGAGGAGATATGCTGAATGGGAAGTCCTATAGCCTTTTCGAGGTTCTCCTGCCAGATTGCCGTCGTCTGCCCCGGCAACCCGTACATCAGATCGATGCTGATATTATGGAAACCCTTTTGCTGACATCGCTTTACTGCATCCACCGCCTCCTGCCCCGTGTGTCTGCGACTGAGGAAACGCAATTCATCGTCGTTGAAGCTCTGAATGCCGATGCTGATGCGATTAAAAGGCAGCGCTGAGAGCATGTGCACATATTCCTCCGAGAGATCATCGGGGTTGGCCTCGAGGGTGATCTCCGCGTCCGGTTCAAAGGAGTAGTATGTGAAAAGTGTATCGAAGATCTTGTCGAAATGGGCCCTGTGTAGCCGTGAGGGTGTGCCCCCTCCGAAATAGAGGGTCTGCACGGGCTCTCCTGTCTCATCCTTTCTTCTCTTCGCCTCGGCACACAACGCGTCGACGAAAGTCTCCATATGCGACTCGTTCGTACCCATGTAGAAATCGCAATAGGTGCAACGCGTCAGGCAGAAAGGAATATGGATGTAAATACCTGCCATTATTGCGTGTGCTGCTTATAGGCTTTCAGGTACTTCTGCAGGCGGATCTTCTCCTGCAGTGTCGCTCCCGCACTCATCACCCGGAAGGGATGTTCGATGTAGGAACGGCCATTGTTGGTGTCGCGTTGTCCTTCGTGTGCCTTAATGGCAATCTCAATAGCACGGTTGAGTTGTGCTTTCAGGTTCATTGTTGTTGTAGTATCTCTTTTACCAGCAACGGTTCGTCGGTGGTGATATAGTCTACCTTCAGATCGATCATCTTCTGTATATCTTCCGGCTTGTTGACGGTCCACACATTCACCTGCTGCCCCAAATCATGCGCCTCTTGCACCCATTCCGGCTGTTTATATACGACATTATAATTATAATCGAACCCGGCTGCGCCCATCGCTGCAAGATCCCGGGGCGACAGTTCGCCGCTGAGATAATAGACCTTGGCTTGCGGATCAATTGTTCTCACCTGTTGCACAAAATGAATACCGAAGGAGATATATTCCACTTTCTCCTGCAGTCTGCGTGCTCGAACCATCTTGATCACCTTCTTTGCCAGCTCCGCTTCATGCTCTTTGGCGCTGTGTGTTTTGAATTCAATGATCAGTTTAATATGGCTGCAGGCGGCAAATGCATCGAGGTACTCCTCCACGGTAGGCAGCGTCTCACCATTGGAGAGTTTCACCTGTCGCAGTGTGGCCAGGGGGGTCTCTTCCACACGTAATTGCTCACCGTTCAGCGTGACGGTCGCATCGTGGTTCACCACCGGCACACCGTCGGAAGACAACCATATATCTACTTCAGAGCCAAACACACGGATGGAGTCCGCCTTCATCAGCGCCGCGATGGAGTTTTGTGCCGAGCCGTCGGCTTTCCAGTAACCGCGGTGGGCAATAACCTGCTGGGCATGGATCCCTATTGTGCTGAAAAGCAGGATAAACAAAAGGAGAGGGAGTACGTTTCTCTTCATTGAAAAGCTTGTTAGGTGAATAATTGGTTAAAATTAGTACAATTGTGCCGAATAAAGAGAGCGCAATCGGCTAAATTATGATAAAGAAAAGTTAAAAAAAAGACCGCTCTCAAAGCGATCTTTTTCCGTACATGGAATCAATTTTCTCCCAAGTCCTCCATAAACTTCATTTGCAGTCAATTTCCACCTTGTGGCTTCTTCTATAAACTCTCTCCAAAGTCCTCCTTGAACTTGGCAATCAGTTGCTGTGGCCAGTCGCTCACCGGCTCCAGACCACCCATGAAGAAGCGGAGCACCGGCGGCTCATATACAAAGCGGAGACCACCTATCAGCTTCCTGTTTTCATAGAGCCACGTCATGCGGTCCTCCACATACTTGATCTGTGAGAGGGTGAACACACGGCGTGGTACTGCCAGGCGCAACAGCTCCATATCGGCATAGGTCTCATTGCCATACTCATCACGCTGGTTGGAGATGGATCCGCGCTCCATCCCCCTGATGCCCGAAATCAGAAATAGGGCCGCTGCCAGTGCGCCGGCAGGGTACTCTTTCTGGGAGATATGCGCACACACCTGCATCGCATCGACATGGGCACCCAGCACGCCGGCAGGCTTGATCATGGGCACACCCTTCGCATCGAGTGCATTGACCAGATAGGCGATGAAGCTGGGACTCTGGCTGATCATGGTCTCATCGAGCGTCTCATAGAGGCCTACAGCCATCGCCTCGATCTCGCGCACCGAGATGCCTCCATAGGTCAGGAATCCTTCAAAAAGGGGCACCAGTGCCTCCAGTTCCCGGTAGATGTCGAGATTGTTGGTGCAGATGCCGCCACCACGGGATGAGCTGAGCTTGCGTGCCGAGAAATAGACAATATCGGCAAGACCGGTCATGATCTTCATCACCTCACCCATATTACTCTCACTGAACTCCTCTTCCCGTTGAAGGACGAGGAATGCATTTTCACCCAGCAGGCTGGCGTCGAGGACCAGACGGAGATTGAATTTGTCGGCCACAGCTCTTACGTCCCTCAGGTTCTGAACGGAGAAGGGCTGTCCCCCGATGAGGTTCGTGGATGCTTCCATACGAATGAAAGGGATGTTCTTGGCGCCATGTATCTTGATGATCTCTTCCAGCTTCTCAATGTTCATGTTCCCTTTGAAGGGGTGCGTTGAGTTGATCACATACGCTTCGTCGTACAGCAGCTCGGCGATCTTGCCACCATACTGGGTGATGTGTGCCATGGCGGTGGTAAAGTGGTAGTTCATCGGCACCAGATTACCTTTACGTACATATGCGTTGGACAGTATATTCTCTGCAGCACGTCCCTGATGTACCGGCAGATAATATTTCTTGTCCAGCACATCTTCTACCGCTTTCTGCAGACGGAAGAAACTTTGTGATCCCGCATAGGCATCGTCAGCCTGCATCATCGCAGCCAGTTGATTGTCACTCATCGCATTGGTGCCACTGTCGGTGAGCATGTCGAGGAAGACATCCTTGGTGTTGAGTCTGAACGTGTTGAATCCGCCCTCCTGCAACGCTTCAAGCCTTCTTTCAATGGGTACCAGATGTAATTTCTGTACGATGCGTACCTTGTGCAACTCTAGCGGGATATGCTCTCCGCTATAAAATTTAATCTCATTCATGATCGGTTGTGTAATAGTTATCTTATTGTAATTTGTATAGTCCTATTTTGATGGAAAATGATATTAATTCAGGTCCTTGAATGATAATTGTTAATTTTAAAGTGCAAATGTAGATATTTTTATTAAATTGTCAATCATTATTGAGGGGCAAAATTCTTATAGTGCCAACA
>CAYUQE010000037.1:0-17730 GCA_964446805.1 uncultured Proteiniphilum sp.
TGTAGATATTTTTATTAAATTGTCAATCATTATTGAGGGGCAAAATTCTTATAGGGCCAACAATATAGTGCCAGGTGTAAGTCATCATTCATCAAGAGCCAGGCGTCAGGAAGCAGGAGGCAAGCAACAAAAGCTGACCGAGGAGAATAAAATGTAAATTTTCGAACTTCCTGAAAGCTCATTCATGAAATTTCTTTATATTTGTGCCTACAAAATAAATTAAATCAGCATTGACTAACTTTTAATAAAACAAAACATGGACAAACCCTATGTGATAGGTATTGATGTGGGCGGTACAAACACAGTCGTCGGCATTGTAGACAAGAGAGGACAGATCATTATCAGCGGTAGTATTAAAACCTCCAAACATCAGGGTGTGGAAGCCTATCTGGATGAGCTCACCGAGCTTATTGAGGACCTCATCAGCCAGACCACAACCAAGGAGCAGATCAAAGGTATTGGCGCGGGTACTCCCAATGGGAACTACTTCACCGGTAGCATCGAGTTTGCACCTAACCTTAACTGGAAAGGTGTGATCCCTTTCGCACAGTTGCTGGAAGACCGTGTGGGGATACCCGTAGCACTTACCAACGATGCCAATGCGGCTGCGATAGGTGAGATGACTTATGGTGCTGCCCGCGGGATGAAGGATTTTATCGTGATCACCCTGGGTACAGGTGTTGGTAGCGGTATCGTAGTAAACGGACAGATGGTGTATGGTCATGATGGCTTCGCCGGTGAGCTGGGACACGTGATCATGCGTAGAAATAACGGGCGTCTCTGTGGTTGTGGCAGAGCCGGATGTCTCGAGGCATATACCTCTGCCACCGGCGTGGCACGTACCGCGCGCGAGTACCTCGAACTGAGGCCTGAAGCACAGACACGTCTGCGCAGCATCCCTATGGATAACATCACCTCGAAGGATGTGTTCGATGCAGCGATGGCAGGTGATGAGATGGCGAGGGAGATCTTCCGCTTTACCGGTGAGATGCTGGGAGAGGCTTTTGCCGATTTCGTCGCCTTCTCCAGTCCCGAGGCAATCATTCTCTTTGGTGGTCTTGCCAAGGCTGGTGATCTGATCATGAATCCCATACGTGAAAGCATGGAGAAGAACCTGCTCAATATATTCAAGAACAAGGTACAACTGATGTTCTCCGATCTCAAGGAGAGTGATGCTGCCGTTCTTGGTGCCAGCGCCCTGGGTTGGGAAGTACGATAGAATGCTCTTATTTTTTTCTCCCGACAACGGGAGCTGACAATCTATAGATGCGGGGAAATCACCAGTGGTGAGATCCCCGCTTTTAATAAAACAAATCTGCCAAATCTCAATAATGACCAAGAGATTTTATACCTTTGTACTCCTTTAAAAAACTAACGTGTCAAATAGACAGACAATGTCACAGAAAATTCAAACA
Organism: uncultured Proteiniphilum sp.; assembly: GCA_964446805.1. Lineage (GTDB taxonomy): Bacteria > Bacteroidota > Bacteroidia > Bacteroidales > Dysgonomonadaceae > Proteiniphilum. Next base: position 1,416 of record CAYUQE010000037.1, read on the forward strand.
GCGCTCATTTCGGTATATCACAAAGAAGGTTTAGAGGAGATACTTCAGGTGTTAGACAGCTTAAGAGTCAAATTCATCTCTACCGGTGGCACACGCGAATTGATCGAATCGCTCGGCTACGAGTGTGATGCGGTGGAAGATGTGAGCGGATACCCCTCCATCCTGGGTGGCAGGGTAAAGACGCTGCACCCCAAGATCTTTGGCGGTATCCTTTACCGGCGTGATAATGATGCTGATAAAAAACAGGTGAAATCATATGATATCCCCTCGATCGATCTGGTGATCGTCGACCTCTATCCCTTTGAGGAGACGGTAGCTGCGGGTGGTACCGAGGAGGAGATCATTGAGAAGATCGATATTGGCGGCATCTCGTTGATTCGGGGTGCAGCGAAGAACCACAGAGATGTGCTTATTGTAGCCTCCAGAAATCAATATAAGCCGCTCCTCGGTTTACTGAAAGAGAAGCAGGGCCTCTCCAGCCTGGAAGAGCGACGCTGGTTTGCCAAAGAGGCATTCAAGGTCTCCTCGGCATATGACGCGGCCATCCTCAGTTATTTCGATAAAGAGGACCAGTCGGCATTGCGGATAGCCGTGAACGACGGGAAGAAGCTGCGTTACGGTGAGAATCCTCATCAGAAGGGTACCTTCTATGGTGATTTTGATGAGATCTTTGAGCAACTACACGGCAAAGAGATATCCTATAATAATCTGCTCGATATCGATGCAGCCATTTCCCTGATCTCCGATTTTAACGAGACCGCAGTGGCCATACTGAAGCATAACAATGCCTGTGGTATGGCTTGTCGCCCTACCGTCAGGGAGGCATGGGATGCAGCGCTGGCTGCTGATCCTGTTTCGGCCTTCGGCGGTGTCGTGGTGACCAACAGGAAGGTAGACAGGGCAGCTGCCGAGGCGATCAACGCTATCTTCTTCGAGGTGTTGATTGCACCCGAATATGATGAGGAGGCACTTGCTCTATTGTTTCAAAAGAAAAATAGGATACTTTTAGTGCTTAAATCGGCTGAGAAAGCAACACAGAAGCTGCAGTACCGTTCTGTTTTAAACGGGGCGCTGGTGCAGGATAAAAACCTCAGCGTGCAGGCAGCGGACAATCTGCAGGTGGTTACCGACAAAGTACCCGGTGGCACAGAGATGGACGATCTGCTCTTCGCCAATATATTGGTAAAACATACCAAGTCGAATGCGATTGTGCTGGCTAAGAACAAACAGCTTATCGCAAGCGGTACAGGTCAGACCTCGAGAGTGGACGCATTGAATCAGGCGATCGTGAAAGCAGCAACGTTTCACTTCGATCTGCAGGGAGCAGTGATGGCCAGCGATGCTTTCTTTCCTTTCCCCGACTGTGTGGAGATAGCGCACAAGGCGGGTATTACTGCCGTGATCCAGCCGGGTGGTTCCATCCGTGATACCGAGTCGGTGGAATACTGCAACCGTAACGGTGTGGCCATGGTGACCACCGGCGTACGACATTTTAAACATTAAACACTAAAAGCTGAAAGCTGAAAGCTGACTGCTGAAAACTTCAAATATTATGGGATTATTTTCATTTACACAGGAGCTGGCAATGGACCTTGGAACCGCCAATTCCGTTATTGTGAACAACGCAGGCAAGATACTACTCGATGAACCATCCATCGTTGCACTGGATCGCAAAACCGACAAGATGATCGCTTTGGGCGAGAAAGCGCTGCAGATGCATGGTAAGACACATGAAAATATACGTACGGTCAGACCATTGAGAGATGGTGTGATTGCCGATTTTAATGCTGCAGAGCAGATGATCCGCGGCATGATCAAGATGGCCAACAAAAACAAGGGTGGGTTGTTTTCACCTTCACTGCGTGTGGTCATCTGTATCCCATCAGGAAGCACCGAGGTGGAGATAAGAGCCGTGCGCGACTCGGCCGAGCATGCCGGTGGGCGTGATGTGTACATGATCTTTGAACCTATGGCTGCTGCGTTGGGCATTGGCCTTGATGTGGAAGCACCTGAAGGTAACATGATCGTTGATATAGGTGGCGGAACTACCGAGATCGCAGTGATCTCACTGGGTGGTATTGTCTCCAACAAATCGATCAAGATAGCTGGAGATGATTTCACCGAAGATATTCAGGACTATATGGGACGTCAGCACAACATCAAGGTGGGTGATCGTACCGCCGAGCAGATCAAGATCATGGTAGGTTCCGTGCTTACCGAGCTGGAAAATCCGCCGGAAGATTTCGTCGTCCATGGCCCTAACCGCATGACCTCGCTGCCGATGGATGTACCTGTCTCCTACCAGGAGATTGCTCATTGTATTGAGAAGTCGGTATCGAAGGTGGACTCTGCCGTGCTGAGCGCCTTGGAACAGACCCCTCCCGAGTTGTACGCTGATATTGTGCGTAACGGAATCTACCTCACTGGCGGGGGTGCCTTACTGAGAGGCCTCGACAAACGACTGACGGAAAAGATCGGTATACCCTTCACGGTGGTGGATGATCCGTTGCACATGGTGGCAAAAGGGACCAGCATCGCACTGAGGAATATCGACAAGTTTACTTTTTTAATGCGATAAATCGCTGTAGGCTCATAGCTTGCAGCTATTAGCTGGGATCACAGACAATGGCTTAGGATTGCATGCGTAATCTTTTTAACTTTATCATACGAAATAGTCACTGGCTGGTTGCAATACTCCTTGTTGCATTCAGTTTCTATCTCGTTTTTACGCATAACTCCTACCAGCGGAGTGTCTATCTCACCTCTGCCAACCATGTGACGGGGTGGTTTTACACCGCCTCGGAGAATTTGACATCGTTCCTGTTGCTCAAGAAGAGTAATCAGGAGTTGCTCGAACGAAACGCGATGCTGGAGAGGGAGTTGTTTATCCTCAGGACAGAGGCCGAGGAGATTGACACGGGTGACTCCCTCGGGGTGAATGCATTCGTGAAGGATAGCGTCACCACACCGCAATTCAATTTTATTCCCGCGAAAGTGGTCAACCTGAGCTTTTCAGGTCATAATAATTTTATCACTCTCAACAGAGGGGCGGCCCACGGCATCAAACCCGATATGGGTGTGATCTCACAGACAGGCGTGGTGGGAGTGGTTTCGAATGTTTCCACCAATTTTGCGGTGGTGATCCCGGTGATTAACCCCAAGTTCAGGTTGAGCGCCAGGCTGAAGAACTCTGCAAATTATGGATCTGTTTCATGGGACGGAAAGAACATCAGAGAAGCACAACTGCAGGAGCTGCCCAAGCATGAAGCATTTCATGCAGGGGATACCGTCCTTACCAGCTTCTCCCGTATCTTTCCGAAGAACCTTGTCATTGGCTATGTCAGTGAGACTGGTAAGTCGGGAGATGATAATTTCAACACATTCACCATTCATCTGGCAACTGATTTTTACACGCTGCAGGATGTGCTCGTGATAAATGATCTGTTCTATGAAGAACAGAAAACACTGGAAGAGATTGTACAAAAATGAAGCTTAGCTACTTTTACGAAATTGTGTTGTTTGTGTTTTTAGTACTGTTACAGGTATTATTGCTCAACAGGATAAGTCTGTTCGGAATGGCTACTCCTGTCTTGTATGGCTACTTCCTGTTAAAGCTCTCCAGAGGGAGAAATCTCTTTTACGTGATTATCTCCGCCTTCCTGATGGGGCTGATCATTGATATTTTTCTGAATACACCTGGCATGAATGCTGCGGCAATAACCATGGTGGCCACATTAAGAAAACCGGTCATGAGCCTCTTTTTCGATAAGGAGGAGTATGATGCGTTTGTCCCGGGCATCTACACTTCCGGGGGACCTTTCGTCAGATTTACCTTCCTCATCGTGTTCCTGCATCTGACAATACTCTTTTTGATTGAATCGTTCACACTGTTCAATCTTACGACGACCCTTCTCCGGATTGGCACCTCTGCCACCATCTCCATTCTGCTCATGTTAGCGATGGATAGTATACTATATAGGAGAAAAGCAAGTGAGCACACATAATCCCTTGTCTAAAAGAAAAAATGTCATTGCCGGCGTGGCGCTGCTCTTTGTTCTCTTGTACATAGTGCAACTCTTCATCCTGCAAGTATTGAGTCCACAGTACAGAGAGTATGCCGACAGTAATGCTTTCCTGCGCAGACAACTCTACCCGGCCAGGGGAGCTATATATGACAGGAAGGGAAACCTCTTGGTCTATAACCGCCCCACCTATGATGTGATGATGGTGGTCAGAGAGATGGAGCATCTAGACACACTCGATTTCTGTCATACGCTGAATATTGACATGGCCCGTTTTCATACGCTGAATGCCGATATGAGAGACCGGCGAAAGAATCCGGGTTATTCATCCTATACCCCACAGCTATTCCTCTCTCAGCTCGGTGTAGAAGAGTATGGCCTGCTGCAGGAAAAATTGTACAAGTTTCCGGGGATCTATATCCAGAGCCGCACAGAACGACAATACAACTATCCCAACATGGGACTTATCCTTGGCTATGTGGCTGAGGTGGATAAAAACAAGATGGCTGCCGATCCTTATTATGTGCGGGGTGACTATGTCGGAAAATCAGGCATCGAGCTGTCTCACGAGGAAGACCTGCGTGGTGAGAAAGGGGTGGAGGTGCTCCTGCGTGATGCACATGGCAGGGTGCAGGGACGCTACCAGGAGGGAAAACAGGACAAAACACCCCGTTCTGGCAGAGATCTTACCCTGGGCATCGACATAGCGTTGCAGGCATATGGTGAGATGCTGATGCACAACAAGGTGGGAAGCATCGTGATGATTGAACCCAAAACTGGCGAGATCCTTTGCATGATCTCTGCCCCCACCTATGATCCTTCGTTGCTCACCGGCAAGGCTTTCAGCACCAACTATCAGTTGCTCGAGAACAATCCCTACAAGCCTTTGATCAACAGGGCTATTGCAGGCACATATCCTCCTGGCTCTACCTTTAAACCCACACAGGGACTTATTTTTCTGCAGGAGGGCATCATCACCACTGAAACAAGATATGCCTGCTATGGTGGTTATCCTCCACTGGGTGGTCGCCCTGCCTGTCACGGTCATGGCTCACCGCTGGCCATCCAGTACGCACTCTCCACCTCCTGCAACTCTTTTTTCTGTTACGGCCTCAATGGCATGTTGAGCAACAGAAGCAAGTATGCAACGGTGGGGGAGGCCTTTGATGTGTGGAAGGATCACTTGGTGAACATGGGCTTTGGTTACCCTCTGGGTGTGGACCTCCCCTCTGAAAAAAGAGGGTTTATACCTAACAGTAAATTTTATTCCAACGTCTTCAAGACCGATCGCTGGAACGCGCATAATATCATATCCATCGCTATCGGGCAGGGTGAGATATTGGCCACCCCCCTGCAGCTTGCCAATTTATCGGCGCTGATAGCCAACAGGGGTCATTTTTTTACCCCTCATGTGGTGAGGGAACGAAAGGGAGCAGCGCTCGATGAACGCTATATCACACGACACGAGTCAGGCATCAACAGCGCCTATTTCGATGTGACCGTCGAAGGTATGGCCGATGCAGTTACCAAGGGTACTTGTCGCGGTATCAACCTTGCCCCCTTCGTGGAGGTGTGCGGCAAGACCGGTACCTCGGAGAACCCGCATGGTGATGACCACTCACTCTTCGTTGGCTTCGCCCCCAAGGATGATCCTCAGGTAGCCATCGCCGTGATTGTGGAGAACGGACGTTTTGGCGCCACAAATGCGGTGCCTATTGCCCGGTTGATGATGCAGCAATTTTTCAGGGGAGAAATACCCGAGAGTGATCAATGGCTGGAGAAATCCATTTTCAACCGTGAGATCATGCCCTACATCTATACAAGAAATATGCCAGTCAATTAGTGGAAGAAGCATAAAGGAGAGAATGATGGTTTATCAGGGAAGCAAAGAGTTCAATGAAAAGGGAAAGGTGGATTGGGTAACGACCATCTTTTACCTTGGTTTTGTACTGCTTGGATGGCTTAGTATCTACGCTGCCAGCTACGACCTGGAGAATGCCACAGGGTTGTTTGATCTGTCGGGCAGAGCAGGCATGCAGCTCGTATGGATGGGTACATCCCTTCTGCTCGCAATCGCTCTGTTAAAGATCGATGTGAGGTTCTATGAGAGCTATTCTTTTCTCTTTTATATGGCAGGTATCGGGCTTCTGCTCATCACGCTGCTGGTGGCAAAAGAAATCAATGGTTCCCGTTCATGGTTGATCATCGGGCCTGTGCGGCTGCAGCCTGCCGAGTTCATGAAGTTTATTATCGCGCTGGCGCTAAGCAAGGTGTTCAACTCCTACAACTTCCGTCTGATGGAGCGCAGGAGCCTGTTGATGGTCTCCGCGATCATTCTGTTGCCCGTGTTTCTAGTCATTGCACAGAGTGAGACAGGTACTGCCCTCGTTTATCTGAGTTTCATACTGCTTCTCTACAGGGAAGGGTTGCCTGGAGGATTCCTCTTCATGGGTGTGGCGGCCATTGTTTACTTCATTCTTGGGATCAAGTTCTCCGACGGCCAGATAGGAATCATCTCGGTGGGTGAGTTCATCACGATCCTGCTGATAATTATTTTTGCAGCCTCCCTGGTATGGAGTTATCTGAAACAGCGTTTTGTTTTCTATATGATCCTTCTACTGGCGACTGCAACCTTCCTTGTCGCTTATATCCTCACGTTCTCACAGGTAATGATTGACTGGGGGGTGATCGCACTCGTCGCGCTGTCAGTGACGGCACTCTATCTGCTCTACCTCTTTTTCCGGTACCGCAGAAAGAGCTATATCTATATCCTCCTCTTTATGGTCAGCTCCTTTGCCTTTCTCGAATCGGTGGAGTATGTCTTTTACGAGGTGCTCCAGCCGCATCAGCAGATGCGTATCAAGGTGACTCTCGGCATGGAACAGGATCTGAGCGGTGCGGGTTATCATGTGGGACAGTCGAAGATTGCCATTGGTTCCGGAGGGTTCACCGGGAAAGGTTTCCTCAATGGTACGCAGACAAAACTGAAATATGTGCCCGAGCAGGATACTGATTTCATCTTCTGTACCATTGGTGAGGAGCATGGGTTTATCGGTTCCACCCTGATCTTGATTCTTTTTATGATTTTCGTGCTACGCCTGCTTTTTCTGGCGGAGCGACAGACAACCGTCTTCGGGAGGGTGTATGGTTATGCGGTAGTGAGTGTCTTCCTGTTTCACCTGATCATCAACGTGGGGATGGTCATCGGCATCATGCCTGTAATAGGGATACCCCTGCCATTTTTCAGTTATGGCGGCTCCTCACTATGGGGTTTTACCATCCTGCTTTTCATCTTTCTACGGATAGACAAGTCACGCAAGCGCTCCTGAATGAGGGTGCGCGTAAAAATATCCTCATCTTTGGCACCGGTGAAGAAAAATAGATTAATTTTGTTTCAAATAGTTGGGATGAATGAATAAAACGGCGTTAATCACAGGAGCCTCCAAAGGTATTGGCAGAGAACTGGCCATCCTTTTTGCGGAGAAGAGATGCCATCTGGTGTTGGTAGCTCGTAGTGAGAAGGAGTTGATACAGTTTAAAAAGGAACTGGAAGAGCAATTTTCGGTCACCGTGCTGGTGCTGGTCAACGATCTTTCTTTGCCTGAGGCAGCACAGGAGCTATTTGATGAGATCAAAGGAAGAGATATCGACCCCGATTACCTGGTGAACAATGCCGGTTTTGGGGATTATGGTGCTTTTGCTGATACCTCTTGGGAACGTTACGAGAAGATGATCGCCCTCAATGTGACCACGCTCACCCATCTCACCCATCTTTTTGTCAACGACTGGCGTGGACGCAAGCATGGGAGAATTCTCAACATCTCATCCACGGCAGCTTTTCAACCAGGGCCGATGATGGCAGTTTACTTCGCGACAAAAGCCTTCGTCCTTCATTTATCTGAAGCGATAGGGGATGAATTGAAAGAAGATCATATCACCGTCACGGCGCTCTGTCCGGGACCTACTGACACCCATTTCGGGGAAGAATCTAAGATGAATGCCTCCCAGCTGGTGAAGAACGTCAAGATTGCCGGTGCACGAGAGGTAGCCCAGCTGGGATTCAACGCAATGATGAAGGGGAAGCCGGTAGCCATTCACGGAGCAATGAATCGTCTGGTTCCTTTTTTCATTCGTTTCCTGCCGCGAATATGGGTCACCCGCTTATCGGCTAAGGTGATGAGAAAATAGATGCTGATGAAAACCATCGCTCACATACGTACCGATTTTGCAACCAAGTTCGGCATTCCCCGTCAAAGTGGAATGATTGAAGGGTTGAAGGGGACGATTGTGTTCGAACCGCAATTTCGAAATGGCGATGCATTGCGGGGATTGGAGGCATACAGCCATATCTGGCTTATCTGGGAGTTCTCTGAAACGATGCGTGATGAGTGGTCACCCATGGTGAGGCCCCCGCGATTGGGAGGAAACAAACGCGTGGGTGTGTTCGCCACCCGCTCCCCGTTCCGACCCAATCCCATAGCGCTTTCCTGCTTGAAGCTTGAACAAATTGAAATGCACACCCCTGAAGGGCCCCTGTTACATGTCTCGGGTGCCGATATGATGGATGGCTCCCCCATTTATGATATCAAACCCTACATAGTGTTTGCTGACTGTCATCCTGATGCTACAGGCGGGCTCATCAACGCGAAAGCGGATCAGATGCTTCATGTTCATTTCCCCGAAGCACTGTTGATCCGTATCTCCGACGATAAACGTGAAGTACTGCAGCTCATCCTCTCTGGTGATCCGCGACCCTCTTATCAGGATGATCCCGAGAGGGTATACGGATTGTCGTACGCCGGTTATGATATCCGCTTTATGGTCGCAGGGAATGACCTTGCAGTGGTTGACGTGATTATATAAAAACAAGGTTGTAATAAGACCTTTCTACATCATGCAAAAACTCATTGGCATATGGCTGATGAGCCTGTTTGTGGAGGCAATCAGCGCTCACTCTTCGCAGCTTCCTGCGGATAGTATCTCTCTTTATTTTTTACAGGTGGAGGAGGCTACCTCAAGGCACATAGGGTTATGGGATAAAAACATCTATGGCCCTCTGCTCATTATTGATCCCGACAGTAGGGAGGTGTATGCCAATGTTCCCGACAGGGAGGGGCATCTCACCCTCAACGAAGGGATCTATAGAGGTATATTACCAAAAGAGGTCACTATTGCCAACACTGACTTCGAGTGGAGCGGCATCCATTGGGCGATGGTGAAGATGCCACTCTCGCGGGTGAGGGCTGATCGGATCGATCTCTTTACCCATGAACTGTTTCACGTTGCACAGGCATCACTGGGCTTTCATTTTCAGCGAGAGGATAACATCCACCTCGATCGCCGTGAGGGACGGATCTACCTGCGTCTCGAGCTGGCGGCACTGAGAGAGGCATTGAGAGCACAGCGCTTTACGAGCGCGGAGGAGCATCTGCGCAATGCGTTGATATTCCGGAAATACCGCCATCAGCTATACCGCGGTGCCGAGAGTGCGGAGAACTGGTTGGAGATGATGGAGGGTGTTGCTACCTACACAGGGCAGTTGATGAGCGGTCGCGATAAATGGCAATGGCGTGAGTATCTCCTGACGCGACTCTCCGATTTTGAGCAGACACCTTCCTTTGTACGTACCTTTGCCTATGAAACGGTCCCGGTGTATGGTTTTTTCCTCTATCAGGCAGATAATCACTGGAACAAAAAGCTCGAAACGGAGAGTGACCTCACCGAGGTTTTCTCTGATGCTTTCGGAATGAATATGCGTATTTTGTTGCAGGCTTATGTGCAACAGCTTGCGGAGGAATACAACGGGAGAATGATTACAGAGGAGGAGCAGAGAAGGGAGTTATCCAACAGTGCACGGCTTGATATCTACAGGGAGAAGTTTCTCGATGATCCTCATCTGGAGATAAGACTGGAGGAGATGAACATGTCGTTCGATCTGAATAACCTTATCCCTCTCGATGAAGATGAGGGAACGGTGTATCACAACATTCAGATAAGTGATCATTGGGGTGTACTCACCGTGAGGGAGGGTGGGGCACTGCTCAGAACCGACTGGCGCTGGGTGATTATCTCCGAGCCACATACAATCACCGATGAGAGGGTTACAGGTGATGGATGGATCATTGAACTGAATGAAGGTTATTTTGTAGAGAAGACACCCGATGGTAATTACCTGCTGTCGAAGAAAAAATAGGTATCACACCCTCCGGTCACTCCTCCGGAATCACTTTTTTTCTATCTTTGTGTGCTGAATGAATTGAAAGTGATCAGATGAGAAAACTATCCCGTATTATAGGCAAGCTTGTTCTATGGTTTTTCATCCTCTCAGTGGGAGGAGTCATTATTTATCGTTTTGTGCCTGTCCTCTTCACTCCACTGATGGGTCTCAGAACGATTCAGCAGGTGAGCAGGGGTGAACGGCCGCAGTTGCATCACCAGTGGGTGCCATACGATCAGATCTCAGATCATCTCAAGCGGGCTGTGATCGCATCGGAAGATCAACGGTTCTACTTACACCATGGTTTCGACAGGGTGGAGATAGAAAAGGCGATCAGAGAGAATAAAACCCGCAAGAAATTACGCGGAGCAAGCACCATCTCCCAACAGACGGCGAAGAATGTTTTCTTGTGGCCCCGTTCATCCTGGTTCAGAAAGAGCCTGGAGGTTTACTTCACCTTCCTGATAGAGCTTATATGGCCTAAAGAAAGAATACTGGAAGTGTATCTCAACTGCATGGAGACCGCTAAAGGAGTCTATGGTGCCGAGGCGGTGGCACGACGCAACTTTGATACCACAGCCGACAAACTCACGGCCCCACAGTCAGCACTCATCGCGGCCACGCTGCCCAATCCCCTGGTATATAGCTCTGCAAAACCTTCCTCTTATATGAAAAAACGACAGGCTCATATTCTCCGTCAGATGCGCACAATAGCTCTTCAGGAAAAGAAACACAAGAAGTGACCACGCTGCAACTGAAAGAAATAACGCCATTCTGTTTGGCAACGAGAAAGATAATCGCTATTTTTACACTTCGATTCAGGGAGAAGAGATGAATGAAGGGGAAAAGAAAGTCGTAAGCAAGATGATCGCTGTCTATTGTCGTTCCAGACACGGCGCCGGCAAGGGGCTGTGCGACGAATGTACCACTCTGCGTGCGTATGCGTTGCGACGACTGGAACAGTGTCCTTTTGGCGACGATAAACCTACCTGTGGAGTATGCCCCATCCATTGTTACAAGAACGATATGCGACTGAAGATAAAAGAGGTGATGCGAATGGCAGGACCACGCATGTTGTTGCTACATCCGCTCGACACGCTCACTCATTACTACAGGGAACGTCGTCGAAACACTCATTTTGCCTCACGGGTCAAAGCAAATAAAGAGAGAGGACGATGACGTTGTTGAAACCACAAAGTGTGATGGCTGAAGTGCTGTCGGAGCACAACGAGCTGATACCCGTGCTGAACCGTTTTGGTATGCGGCTGGGTGTGGGTGATAAGACAGTGCTTGATCTTTGTGAAGAGCATCAGCTGAATCCCGATTTTATCCTTACCGTACTCAATGTCTATCTTGATGAGAGCTACATCCCTGATGCCGCCCTTGCTCTCTTCGACACGGGCTTGATTGCCGACTATTTCCATCATACGGTGGAGAACTACATCCACGAGCTGGTGCCCAACATTGAAAAGCACCTTAACGCATTCATCGCCATCAGCGGTGCTGAGAACAAAGAGCTGGGAATGCTTCGCCTGTTGTTTCTCCGGTTTAAGGAGCGGATGACCCAATATTTGCAGAAGACGTCTGACTTTAAAGAGGAACTGCCTGATGATCTGCTGCACGACCTGAAGAATATACTGATCAAGCATCTATCCAAGGCATACAATCAGAACCTTATCTATGCTGTTGTCTTTTCTGTTCATTCGCTGGAAAAAGATCTGGCAGCGCACAACAGACTAAGAAACAAGGTGCTCCGGCCTAAACTGAATGAACTGGACTCTACGGGCATTCGCCAGCTACAACATATCATCACCACCGATCATCAGCATCAGCAGAACGATAGTGAGCGGCTGCTGACAAACCGTGAAACGGAGATACTGAAACTTATCGTTCAGGGACTCCTCAACAAGGAGATTGCAGATCAATTAAATATCAGCCACAATACCGTGTTGACACACCGAAAGAATATCATTTCCAAAACAGGGATTAAGACTGTGTCAGGACTTACATTCTACTGTATCAGAAATGGTTTGATTTCGATGTGAAAGCTTTACAACGGTCGCCTTAATGCATGCAATTTATGTCAAAAAACCGATTTCTTCATATTTCAGAGACCAACTATGGTGAGGTGCTTGAACAGAAGTACGATGTGGCAATCCTTCCCTGGGGAGCAGTGGAGCCCCATAATTACCATCTGCCCTATCTCACCGACTGCATCCTTACCGCCGCAATCGCTGGTGATTGTGCCGACAGTGCCTGGGAGCAAGGCGTCACCTGCATGGTGATGCCTCCTGTTTTTCTGGGGTCACAGAATGGGGGGCAATGGAACAAACCCTTCTGTATCCATACACGGAGTGAGACGCAGAAAGCCATCCTGGTGGATGTGGTGACTTCCCTGCAACTACAGGGATTCCGCAACCTGTTAATCCTCAACGGCCATGGGGGAAACACCTTTAAACCTTATATCCGTGACCTGGCGTTGACTTTTCCCGCCTTCCGCATCATCGCGGTGGACTGGTGGGCGATAATACCCACGGAAGGTTATTTCGAAGAGAAACCCGATGAGCATGCGGGCGAGCAGGAGACATCAGTGATGCTGCATTACCATCCTGAGCTGGTCGCTATGGAGAGAGCGGGCGACGGGAGGGTCAACCCATGCAAGATAGGTGCTGTTGACAGGAAAATAGGGTGGATGCCCCGCAACTGGGATGAAGTATCTGCCGACACCGGCATTGGCAACCCGAGGCGATCGACCCCAGAGAAGGGTGAACGATATGTGAAGCGTGTGGTGGAGCAAATTACGAAGCTGCTGGTAGAGATGAAGCAGGCTGAGTAAGATGATCGCTGCAAGAGTGGTAATAAGGCATCAGAATTTTTTTATATGAGCACAAATTATCCTAAATTTGTCATTTATTTCGGTACCAGACCTTAACCACTCTTTCGTAGCACTAATGATAGAGTTGAAGTGAAACCTCAAAATAATAAATAGTAATAAGTATGAGTAAACAGAGAGAGCAACTTTTCACGGATTTTCCTCCCGTAACCACCGAAGCGTGGATGGATGTCGTCACCAAAGATCTGAAAGGGGCCGATTTCCAGAAGAGACTGGTGTGGAGAACCAATGAAGGGTTCAATGTGAATCCTTTTTATCGTGCGGAAGATATTGAAGGATTGGCTGCAGCAGAGAGCCTGCCGGGACAGTTTCCTTATGTCCGCAGCACGAGAAAGGAGAATAGTTGGTATATCCGTCAGGAGATTGACGTGACTGATTTTGCCGAAGCCAACAAGAAAGCGCTTGCCTTGCTGAAGAGAGGGATCACCTCTTTTGGTTTTCGATTGCCTAAGAATACACTTTCGGCAGAGAACCTGGCATTACTGCTCAATGGTATCGCCCCCGACAAGGTGGAACTGAATTTCAGCACCTGCATCTCAAAAACCATTGAGCTTGCAAGGCTGGTGGTCGATTATGTGACTGGACAGCATCTCGACCTGATGCAGTGCTTCGGTTCCATTGAGTTTGATCCCTTCAGAAAGATACTGAAAAAGGGGGTGGATGAACCCGCCTGGATTGAGAAAGTGGTGGAGATGGTGAAGATTACCGCACCTCTTCCACGTTACCGAGCTATTACCGTCACAGGCAACAGGATGAATGATGCCGGTGCCTATAGCTTTCAGGAACTGGGCTACAGCCTTTCCTATGGTAACCAGGTGTTGTCGGTGCTGATTGAAAACGGTGTGGACCCCTCGCTGGCGGCAAAAAAGATTAAATTCGCGTTTGGCGTCGGATCCAACTATTTCATGGAGATCGCCAAATTCCGCGCTGCACGCTGGCTCTGGGCCGAGATCGTGAATGCCTACAAGCCACCCTGTGCACATGAATGTGACAACAAAGCAGATGACGGCACTTGCCGTTGTGCTGCCAAGATGAATATACACGCAACCACATCGCGTTTCAATCAATCGTTATACGATCCCTATGTGAACCTGCTTCGCACGCAGACAGAAGCGATGTCGGCCACCATCGGTGCCGTCGATTCCCTCACTGTACGTCCCTTCGATGAGGCGTTCGAGACACCTACCGCCTTCGCGGAACGTATCGCTGTCAACCAGCAGCTGTTGCTGAAGGAGGAGGCTCATTTCGACAAGATCACTGACCCCTCGTCCGGTTCCTACTATATTGAGACGCTCACCTCCTCACTGGCTGAACAGTCATGGAAGCTATTCCTTGAAACAGAAGCGTACGGTTTTTACGAAGCGCTCAAAGCAGGCACCCTGCAGGATGCCATCAACAATACCGCTGATGTACGTTTCAATGCTGTCGCCAATCGCAGGGAGATCTTGCTTGGTACCAATCAGTATCCCAACTTCGGTGAATCGATGGCTGGTAAGATGGAGAACAAGGAGAAGCATGGCTGCGGGTGTGGTGACAGTGACAAGGAGACACCCTTGAAGAAGCTCAATCCCCATCGTCTCGCCGATGCTTTCAGCGAAGTACGTCTCGCCACAGAGCAAAGTGGAAAAAGGCCCAAAGCGTTTATGCTTACCATTGGTCACCTGGCTATGCGCCTGGCACGATCACAGTTCTCAAGCAACTTCTTCGGTTGTGCCGGATATGAGCTGATTGACAACCTCGGCTTCAACACGGTGGCCGAAGGTGTGGAGGCAGCCCGTGCGAAAGGGGCTGATGTGGTGGTGCTCTGCTCAAGCGATGAGGAATATGCGACGCTGGCTCCCGAGGCATACGATCTGCTCAGCGACGGAAGGGAATTGCTGGTGGTGGCCGGGTCACCCGCCTGCATGGATGACCTCAAAGCGCAGGGTATTACACATTTCATTCATATGCGGAGCAATGTGCTGGAAACATTGAAGATGTTTAATGATCAACTCTTATAAAGAAAGGGGATTATAACTGACCACTGACCACTGACAAATGAACGGAGAAGGAAAACTGAAGAACTTGTTTCGGGTTCATGGCTCAGCTCGGTGCCATCACAGACGATTCTGCTGGCAGCCTATATGCTGATTGTCGTGGCAGTGATGATAAAGATATCCATTTATTTGAATGAGATATTGCGAACAGTGAATAATAAAAAAAGTCTTCTGCTGCGAATTCTTATTCCGGTATGAAGTGCACAAAATAAACAAATTATATGAAACCTAATTTTAAAGAGATCAATATTCTTACGGATGGTTTTTCGACTGCCAACGTGAAGGAGTGGGCCGAAAAAAATGAGATCAAAGCCGATTGGCTGACGCCCGAGCAGATCCCCGTGAAACCGGTCTACACGAAGGAGGACCTCGAGGGCATGGAGCATCTGAACTATGCTGCCGGCCTGGCACCTTATCTTCGCGGACCCTACTCAACCATGTATGTGATGCGTCCCTGGACCATCCGTCAGTACGCCGGCTTCTCCACAGCCGAGGAGTCAAACGCTTTTTATCGCCGTAACCTGGCCTCGGGACAGAAAGGTCTCTCCGTGGCTTTCGACCTTCCCACACACCGTGGCTATGATGCCGACAATGAGCGCGTGGTAGGAGATGTGGGTAAGGCAGGTGTTTCTATCTGCTCGGTGGAGGACATGAAGATCCTGTTCGATGGGATACCCCTCAACAAGATGTCTGTCTCCATGACCATGAACGGAGCCGTGCTGCCTATCCTGGCATTCTATATCGTTGCCGCGGAGGAGCAGGGTGCAAAGCTGGAAGAGATGAACGGAACCATCCAGAACGATATCCTGAAGGAGTTCATGGTGCGCAACACTTACATCTATCCTCCCGGCTTCTCGATGAAGATCATCGCCGATATTTTTGAGTTCACCTCGCAGAAGATGCCTAAGTTCAACTCGATCTCCATCTCCGGTTATCATATGCAGGAGGCGGGTGCTACGGCAGATATTGAGCTGGCTTATACGCTGGCGGACGGTATCGAGTACCTCCGTGCCGGTATCGACGCCGGCATCGATGTGGATGCTTTTGCTCCCCGTCTCTCCTTTTTCTGGGCTATCGGTATGAACCACTTCATGGAGATCGCCAAGATGCGTGCAGCACGACTGCTGTGGGCCAAGATCGTGAAGAG
>CAYUQE010000038.1:0-12521 GCA_964446805.1 uncultured Proteiniphilum sp.
AAAAAATAAAAACATAGTTAAGATTTTGGTTGGATTAAATAAAAATCAATGCGCGTAATTCTATTCTTTATTCAATGAATCTGAGGCAAAAATAATATATTAGATTGAATTAATAAAATATTTTACCCCTGAACATGTATAAACTGAGGAAATTTTCCACACAAAATTTTAATTGAATATCCCATAAAATATGTATACCTTTATTTTCTCAAACCCAACAAATAAATACGATGAAAAAGCTGATACAGATTACGTGGATCCTGACAGTATTCATACTCCTCACCATGCCGTTGTTTCCGCAACTATCCCTTCCCGCCCTGTTCTCAGACAATATGGTTTTCCAACAAAAAGCCAACGCTCCGGTATGGGGCAAGGCGACACCCCACAGCACAGTGACGCTTGTACCCTCGTGGAGCAGGAGAGAGTACCGTGTTCTTGCAGATGCCTCCGGAAACTGGAAAACAACCATTGAGACACCATCAGCAGGTGGTCCCTATGAAATCACGCTCAAGGCTGAAAACAGTATCACCCTCCGCAACGTGATGATCGGCGAGGTATGGATCTGCTCGGGACAGTCGAACATGGAGATGCCATTGTCAGGGTGGGGTAAAATCAATGATTATGAGGGTGAGATTGCAGCAGCCAACTATCCGAACATCCGCCTGCTGCAGGTGGAGAAGGCCACCAGCACCTACCCCCTGGAGGAGGTGAAGGTATCTGGCGGCGGCTGGCAAGAGTGCTCTCCCGCCACGATTCCCAATTTCTCGGCCACTGCCTATTTCTTTGGACGTGATCTGCACCAGAGCATGGATATCCCTATCGGCCTTATTCATACATCATGGGGAGGTACACTCGCCGAAGCATGGACAAGCACGGAGTCGCTGAAGAGCATGCCCGACTTCCGGCAGAGGGCAGAAGAGCTTGCACAGCTACCTCGTGATAAGGAGCAGCTGAAGGCATTCTTCCTGAAGAAATTTGAGGAGTGGAACGCAGAGGTAAACAGCCGGGACTTCGGCTTTCAACATAATGAAGCTGTGGCAGCGAAACCATCTTTTCGCGACGATGAGTGGCTGAGTGCATCCCTACCCGGGCCATGGGAAAATAACGGCCTGCCCGAGTTTGACGGCTTCGCCTGGTACAGAAGAACGATCACGATCCCTGAAAACTGGGTAGGAAGTGAGCTGACACTCTCCCTTGGACCCATAGATGACAATGAAGTTACCTGGTTCAACGGTGAAATGATCGGTGCTACGGAAGGGGCGGGCATTCCAAGGAAGTACACTATACCCGCGAGGCTGGTCAGGAAGGGTCTCGCCACCATCGCCGTGAGGGTGACAGATACAGGCGGCCTGGGCGGATTTACTGGCAGTGAGCAGGAACTCTATATTGCACCGCTCAACAAAGAAACACTAAGGGAGAATCTGAATGATGGTTGGAAGTTCAAGACGTCGGTCAGCCTGAACGATGTGGGAGCACAACCGGTGAAAGACACCAACAGTCCCCACAACCCTGCTACACTCTATAATGCCATGATCGCTCCCATCGTACCCTACGCGATCAAAGGTGCTATCTGGTATCAGGGCGAAAGTAATGCGGGCAGGGCCTACCAGTACAGAACGCTCTTCCCGCTGATGATCAACGACTGGCGTACGAAGTGGGGTTATTCCTTTCCATTTTATTTCGTGCAACTGGCCAACTATATGCAAACAAAGGATGAACCCGGAGAATCAGGGTGGGCAGAGTTGCGCGAGGCGCAGCTACAGACATTACGGTTAGCGCATACTGGGATGGCGGTGATCATCGATATAGGAGATGCATCCGATATCCATCCCAAGAACAAACAGGATGTGGGTAAACGACTGGCATTGCAGGCACGCGAGCAGACTTACGGGCAAAAGATCATCGGCACGGGGCCGTTATATCAATCCTACACCATTGAAAAGGGGACAATAAGGATCTCTTTTGCACCCAGCTCATCCGCGCTGGTTGCACGGGGTGGTACACTGAAAGGGTTCTCCATTGCCGGTCCCGACAAAAAGTTCCATTGGGCTGATGCCATAATTGAGGGCAACCAGGTGGAGGTAAGCGCTCCCTCTGTCTCCTTCCCTATCGCCGTACGCTATGCCTGGGCTGACAACCCTGTCTGCAACCTTTTCAACGAAGCAGGTCTTCCCGCCTCACCTTTCAGAACGGACGACTGGGCAGGGGTGACGATACATAACAAGTGAAAATTGTCTGCCAGGCATCCTCATGAACGCCTGGCAGCTCAATTCAACTAGTTCCCGTATACATTTACCTCAGCCACAGCAGTGAATGGAGCCCTGTTACTATCGGGCAGATACAACTTCATATACCGGCCTTTGCTACCTGTAGCCAGATCCACTCTCAACTTATCACCTGTGGTGAATTGTCCCTCACCTGCCAGCACCCATTCAGTGGATGCGGGATCGGGATCATTACCCAGATAGATTCGTATCGTTTTTGTGTCCGTACTGCCCTTCCTTCTGTATACCTCTACAAAGGCAACTGGCTTGATGGTTTGCATATCGATAATTGCCCAGTGCGGTAACGGTATATCCGGCCCCCACTGCGAGTGCCAGTAGTTGTCAAGATTATTATCGATATTGGTATAACACGAATTTCAGTCTGTTCCGAAGGAACTGTGCATCGCTCCTAGCCACCCCTTTCGAAGAAGTAAAAGACACTGTTGAAATTGATCAACTTAACATCGGCAACGCTTCCAAACCAATCGAAAATAGAACAAAGTTCATTGTCTCCAATTTTATTCTTAGTAAGAGATGGAACAAAGAGAGATTGTTTAAGAAAAAAAAATAACTTTGTAAAAAGAAGCATTTCAAGTGATAGAGGTATTCTCATGATACAGACCGGGGAGCTTCCCTGATAGAGATCAATTTAATTAATAATCATACAGTTATGAAAGAACTCATCAAACAGTTACTACTCCTGTTTTTTTTGGTAATCCTCTCCTCCCCGCTTTTGGCACAGGATAAATGGGAGGGAGCATGGAACGATGTGACGGTAACCCAGATCAACAAAGAGGAAGCGCATACCCATGCCATACCTTTTGCCACGGAGGAGGATGTACGTAACAACAGCATAGAGCAGTCGCCCTATTTCTTATCCCTCAACGGAACCTGGAAATTCAAATGGACCGGTAACCCGGAAACAAAACCGGCAGGTTTTCAGGAGAACAATTTCAATACCAAGGATTGGGATGATATCACGGTTCCCTCCGTATGGCAGTTGTATGGCATCAGAAACGGTAAAGAGTGGGATCATCCTCTCTATGTAAACACACGCTATCCCTTCACCTATGATGCGAACTATAGCGTGATGGCCGACCGCCCTGATGAATGGACCTATAACAATAAGATGAAGAACCCGGTAGGCAGCTACAAAAGAGAGTTTACCCTCCCTGCAAATTGGAAAGGACGGGATATCTTCGTTCGCTTCAACGGTGCCGGCCCCGGCTATTACCTCTGGGTGAACGGCAGGCAGGTAGGCTACTCGGAAGACTCTTATCTGCCCTCCGAATTCAATGTAACCCCTTATGTAAAGCCCGGAAAGAACACGATCTCGGTACAGATCTATCGTTTTACCAGCGGCTCCTTCCTCGAGTGTCAGGATTTCTGGCGCTTCAGCGGCATCATTCGCGATGTCTTTCTCTGGTCGGCACCAAAGACACAGATCCGCGATTATTTCTTCCGCAGCGAGCTGGATGATCGGTACGAGGATGCCAAAGTTATCGTTGATATTGAACTGACAGGGAAAAAGCTCAAAAGAGGCAGGTTGACCGCCAAGATAGTCGACAGCCATCAAAAAGTGGTGGCACAGAAGGAGCTGGACAATGCTCAAGAAGGGATGAACACCATCGAGATGAATGTGACCAACCCTGACAAATGGAGTGCGGAGACACCTCATCTTTACGATCTGATCGTGATCCTGGATGAGGGAAAGAGAAGGCTCGACATCAGGGGCGGAAAGGTGGGCTTTAAGGAGGTAGGCATCGGCAGCAAGGGAGAACTGCTGATCAATGGTCGCCGCATGGTCTTCCATGGCGTTAACAGGCACGATCACAGCGAGATTGGTGGCCGAACCATCACCAAGGAAGAGATGGAGAACGATGTAAAAACAATGAAAAGACTCAATATCAACGCTGTACGTACCTCTCACTATCCCAACAATCCCTACTTTTATGAGCTCTGTAACAAGTATGGTCTCTATGTGCTGGCCGAAGCCAATGTGGAGACCCATGGCAACATGGGACTCTCGGGCGTGGAGCTGTTCCGCAAACCGATGGTGGAACGTAATCACAATCATGTGAAGTGGATGCGTAACAATGTCTCCATCTTCATGTGGTCATATGGCAATGAGTCGGGAGGAGGAAACAACTTCGAACATGTGGAGAAAGCGATCAAAGCACTCGACAGCACACGTCTGACCCATTACGAGGGAAACAGCCAGTGGAGCGATGTGAGCAGTACGATGTACGGAGATTATGACCGTATCAAACAGATCGGTGAATCCCGCCTGACAGAATCAAATCCCCGTCCCCATATCCAGTGCGAGAACAGCCATGCCATGGGCAACGCGATGGGAAATGTGCGGGAGATGTTCGATCTGTATGAGAAATACCCATCGCTGACGGGTGAGTTTATCTGGGACTGGAAAGATCAGGGCCTCAAAATGCCGGTGCCGGGGAAGAACAACGCATATTTCTGGGCGTACGGAGGTGACTTCAATGATCATCCCAATGATGGCTCCTTCTGTACCAACGGAGTGATCTTCGCAGATTACACCCTCTCGGCTAAATCATACAATACCAAGAAGATCTACCAGCCTGTCGATTTTTCACTGAAAGAGGATGGATCGACCTTCCTGTTGAAAAGTAAGCTGGCTTTTAAGACCACTGATGGTCTCGACATTCACTACTCCCTGCTGGAGGATGGCAAGGTGATCAAGACCGGCAGGCTCGAGATCGTCCTGTTACCGGGTGAAATGAAAGAGGTGGCAATTGAGGGTCTGTCACAAAATAGAAAAAAGGAGGCGGAATATTTTATCCGATTCAATGTATATCAGAAAACAGCTGCCTGGTGGGCAGAAGCTGGCTACGAGGTGGCATCGGAACAGATACAGCTGCAGCAGGCGGTGAAGCCTGCCTACCGTATACCGGCAACAGGAGGCCTCACCGTTCAGGAGAATGCTGACGCCATCAGGATCACAGGGGTCGACTTTGAGGCACAGTTCAGCAAAAAGGAGGGTACCCTCAACAGCTATGTCAGCAATGGAAAACAACTGATCAACAGTCCTCTGCAACTAAATCTGTTCAGGCTGCCCACTGAGAATGATAAAGCACAGACGGCAAACTGGGACAATATGGGTATCAGAGATCTCACCGTCGAGGCAGGCCGCTGGGAGGTCAGTAAATCTGCCGACAAGAACTATATTGATCTGTGTATCAGCAATCGCTACAGCGCCAACGAGTCTTACAGCTACAGGGTGAACATGGCTTTCAAGGTGTTGAGTGACGGCACCATCATTGTAGATACGCACTTCGATCCGGCAGCGACAAAAAACATCCTCCCCAGGATAGGTTATCGTCTGGAGATGCCGGAGGGCTTCGAGCAGCTCTCCTGGTTCGGACGAGGCCCCTGGGAGTCCTACGCCGACCGGAAGGAGGCCTCCTTCGAAGGAGTGTACAACAGTAGCGTCACTGATCAGTGGGAGCGGTATGTGCTGCCTCAGGAGACAGGCAACAAGGAGGATGTGCGATGGATGAGCCTGACCGATGCCGATGGCACCGGACTCCTCTTTGTCGCACCACAGAGGATGTCTGCCTCGGCCACTCACTACCGCCCAGAAGATATCTATCTGAACAGGAACAGCAGGAAGCACCATTCCTATGAGGTACCGTTCACTGCCAACACCATTGTCTCTCTCGATGCGGTGATGCGTGGCCTGGGCAACGCCAGCTGCGGACCCGACGTGATGGAGAAGTATGAGGTAAGAGCAGAGAGCACCCCTTTTCAGTTGATGATCATGCCGCTGACAAAAGAGCTGAACAATGAGCAGCTCTCAGTGAAAGCCAGCGTAGAAAGTCCTGTCAGTCACCCGGTAACGATCTCGCAGGACAAGAAGGGGATTGTCAGCCTCACTATTCCCACTCCCCACAGCCAGATATACTATCGTATCAATGAGAGCCCCTACACTCTTTACACGACCCCTTTCACTTTGCCGGCAGGTGGACATATTGAAGCCTACAGCCAATCAGAGGGATTGTTCGACAGTATGACAACCGAAGCTGACCTGAATATGTTTATTGATAAATCAACATGGAGCGTGATCCATTTCTCCAGTCAGGTTGCGGGTGATGAGGCTTATAAAGCCATCGACGGAGATGAGAACAGCAAATGGCATACCCCCTATGGCACATCGGCACCGCGCCATCCGCATGAGATTGTGGTGGATATGAATGAGAGCTATGTCGTGGAAGAATTTATCTACACACCAAGGCGAGATGGCGAGAATGGCAATATCAGGGATTTTGACCTCTTTCTCAGCAACGATCCCAATGTATGGGGCAATCCGGTGGTCAGCGGACAGTTCGGGAACAACTCTGCACCCCAGAGCATCAAGATAAGCAGTAAGCCCGAAGTCCGCTATTTCAAGCTGGTAGCTAAATCAGAGGTAAACGGCAGACCCTGGGCATCGGCTGCAGAGCTGGGTATCAAAGCCTCAGTGAGGAAGTGAGAGGAGTTCGCTCGCATGCAGGCAGATCTGCCCGGGAAGTACATCAACAATAAATAACAACCAAAATGAAAGTCAGGCCTATTTCTATCGCATGCATACTGATGATCATGTTCTCATGCTCTTCAGTTCCGGTTCAACAGAATGATCAAAAGGACACACCTTCGGAAATCATGCTTACCATCGGAGGGGATCCCACCTCCGAGTACAGTGTGACATGGCGTACCCGTGAGAGTGCCACCAAGGCAGTCGCAGAGATTATCAAAGCGGTGCCACATCCACAATTCGGGAACGAGGCAACAGTGGTCGAAGGCAGTACGGTGACCGACTATGGGGAGAGTAAGGATCGCAACTCTCATAAGGTCAGTTTCACAGGGCTGCAGCCCGGCACGCGCTATTCCTATCGTGTGGGAAACAGTAAGGCTTGGAGCGAATGGTTTCAGTTCACCACTGCCAAAAAGGAAAAGGAACCTTTTTCCTTCATCTACCTGGGAGATGTACAAACCGACATCAAGTCACTCGGATCACGTGCGCTACGTGAGGCCTATACGCATTTTGGTCGTGAGGCCTCATTTATGTTGTTTGTGGGTGACCTTGTGAACAGGAGCAGCGATGACTACTGGAGTGAATTTTTCTACGCCGGCGGATGGATGCTGGGGTCACTTCCTTCGGTGGTCGTTGCGGGTAACCATGAATATAACAACACCATCAACGGGAAGACATTCTCGGCTCACTGGCACCATCTCTTCGGGATGCCGCAAAATCCACCTGCCGGGGAATACCAGGACCGGTTTTACTGGTTCGACTATCAGGGTGTACGGTTTGTGGGTCTCGACTCACCCGTGATGAACAAGGAGAACAAGGATATCCACTCCATCTTAAGCTGGCTGGAAGATGCGCTGAAAGAGAATCCCAACCGATGGTCGGTAGTTTTCACCCACTATCCGGTCTACTCCTGCTCTGCCGGGAGAGACAATGAAGCATACCGCGACCTGCTGCGTCCTATCCTCGAGAAATATGGGGTCGATCTGGTACTGCAGGGGCATGATCACACCTACTGCCGCGGCTTCAACGAGGCAAACATCACAGGAGATGTGAAGAATCCGCCACTCTATGTGGTTACGGTAGCCGGTCCCAAGATGTATGAACTGCAATCCGACTCATGGGGTGATGTCACCGGGGAGAACACGCAGTTGTACCAGCATATCAAGGTGGAGAATGACACCATCTTTTACGATGCGTATGATGTCACCGGCCGGTTGTTTGATTCATTCCGGCTCGAAAAAGATGATAACGGGGTGAACCGGCTGGTGGAATGAGAAATGCTTCGTTGAGTGGTTTAGCCAGATTTGATGAAATAAATCATGGGACATTTTGCGATTATCACTATCTATAACCCGCTTATTGACTATCTTGTAACCTGCTGAGAGCTATATTCAAGTCAGTACGCCCGTGAAGCACCGGCAGGAAAATATCTCCTTTGCGGGTCAATCGGTCGAGTGCATTGTGCATGGTAAAATCCCTGATCGAGCGTTCATCGGTTAACTCATCCCACTCAAGAGGCATGGAGACCGGTGCTCCCGGTTTGGGACGGACAGAGTAGACGCTGGCGACGGTCTGTCCTTTCCGGTTCTGCAGATAATCGAGGTATATTTTTGCACCACGCTTACTTAAACTACGCTCCAGGGTGGTCGAATCAGGCAGCCTCCTCTCCACCAGCTGCATCACAATATGGGCAAAATCACGCCCCTGTTCATAGCTATATTCCGCTCCAAGTGGAACATAAATATGGATCCCGGTACTTCCCGAGGTTTTGCAATAGGCGGGCACCTGCGCAATATCGAGCAGCTCTTTGGTCACCCGTGCTGCTTCCACGACCTGTTTAAAGCTGTTCTTGTCCGATGGATCAAGGTCGATCACCAGGTAATCCGGTTTATCAGGATTCGCTGTTCTGTTGTTCCAGGGGTTCAGCTCAATGCAACCCAGGTTGATCAGGTATCCCAGTGTCTCCCTGTTATTGCAGACGATATACTCCAGCTCCTTGTCTCCCGATTCTGAATGGATCCGTACGGTCTCTACCCACGAAGGAGCATCCTGACCGGCATCTTTATGGTAAAAACTCTGTCCCTCAACCCCATCGGGAAAGCGATGCAGCGATTGTGCCCGCTCTTGCAGATGAGGCAGGATATAGTCGCTGACAGATAAATAGTAATCAATCAGCTCTCCCTTGGTGATCTTCTCTTTCTTCCAGTAGTATTTGCCGGTATTGGTGAAGGTTGCTTTTTCATTTGCTGGAGATGATGAAGCAGCATTTTTCTTCTTTCGTGGTGGCTGTGTATCAGATCTTACCATTTCTTTCTGCAGATCTGCGGCGATGATATCCTCCCTGATACCAATGAACACCGGATGACGAAAAAGACCATCCTCCGTAATTCTGGTGTATTTGACCGTGCAGACCATCTCCGGTTTTACCCATGTGGGAGGAGCGTTGGTCACCGGCCGGGTGCCGAAAGGCATCTTGTCTGTCACCATGGGTTGCAACAGGGTGTAAATCTCTTTGAGCTCCTTCTCTTTAAATCCTGTGCCCACATGTCCCGCATATCGCAACACACCGTCACTGTACCTGCCCAGGATAAGAGAGCCAAAATAGCTCCTTGATCCGCGGGGTTCAGTGTAACCCACGATAACGGCCTCTTCTCTCTTATGGTTTTTCACCTTCACCCATGTGCCGCTGCGTGCTCCCTCGGCATAGGTTCCCGATTTTTTTTTCATCATCATCCCCTCAAGATCATTTTTCTCTATCTCAATGAAAAAGTCACTGCCTCTGTCCTCCACATGATCGCTATATTTCACATGATCTGTTTCCGTGAGCGCCTCCCTGAGCAGTTCCTTTCGCTGCAGCAGGGTGAGCTCCCGGGTGCTGTGACCATTCAGGTAAAGCAGATCAAACACCTGATAGACTATCGGAGCCTGCGGATTATCATCATAATGCTGCAGCAGCTGGAAATCGGGTTTCCCCTCTTTGTTGTAGGCCACGATCTCACCGTCGAGAATCATCTCATGCTGCTGCTGCTTCAGGGATGCCTCAATCGCCTGATACCTGCCCAGAAAGGACAATCCGTTGCGTGAGTACAGTTGCAGACCACCTCTCAGATCGGCAATAGCCCTGTAACCGTCCCATTTAATCTCATAGATCCACTCATCACCATCCAGAGGCTCCTCCATGGTGGTTGCCAGCATGGGTCTGATAAACTTCTCAAGCTTCTTCTGGCCTGACAGGTAATGTTTACGGGAACGCTCAGGGTTGGAATCGATCCCAGCTGACTTCTTCTTTTTTTTCACGGAGGATCTGTCGTTCTCAGCATCATAATCTCCCTGAACGGCATTGGCGTCGTTATGCTTTATCAGGAGCCAGGCATTTTCCTCTTTCGCCGATTTCATTTTTACCAGCGCGAACTCACCTTTTAATTTGTTCCCATGCAACCGGATTTTTACGGATCCTTTTGAAAGTTCTTCCAGCAGGGTCTCATCGTCGGATTTACCCTCCTTCCGCTGCAACGGCTCATAGGTGCCACTGTCCCATATCTCCACCTCACCTGCACCATAGTTGCCTTTAGAGATGGTGCCTTCAAACGAGTGGTAGTCATAGGGATGATCTTCCACCATCACCGCCAGCCTTTTATCAGCCGGGTTCAGCGAAGGACCTTTGGGCACCGCCCAGCTCTTGAGCACACCCTCCATCTCGAGGCGAAAATCATAATGGAGACGGGAAGCAGCATGTCGCTGCACGACAAAGAGATGCTCCTCACCCGATGAAGAGGCTCTCCCTTCCGGTTCGGACGTACGGGCGAAATCACGCTTCTTCTTATAGCTGACCAGTGACATCAGGAAACCTTCTTTTTCGTTTTCTCAAGGCTTGCCTTCAGTTTCTCCATCAGGTCGATGGTGTTGTCACTCGTCTCCTCCACCTTGACCGCTTTCAGTTTCTTCCCCTTCGCTTTCTGCTTGATGATCTTCAACAAGTCGGAACTATAGCTGTCTTTAAACTGCTCCCCATCAAACTGCTCACTGTTCTGCTCGATCAGGGTGACTGCCATCTTCAGTTCACCCGTTTTTGCTTTCTTCGTTGGTATCTTCAGCTCTTCATACTCACGCAGCTCCTCTGGGAATCGTATCTTGTTGATGATCAACAGATCATGATAGGGCTTGACGATGCCCAGTATCTCTTTGTTACGCAGGACAAAAGTGCCCACACCCACTTTTTTCGTCTTTTTCAATGCTGCGTGAAGCAATGCATAAGCATTCTCACCATTTTTCTGCGGTTCCAAAAAATAGGGTGTTTCAAAATAGACACTGTCTATCTCATCCTGGTTGACAAACTGCTGGATGGAGAAGACCTTACTTTTCTCGGGACTGGCTGCCTCGAAATCGTCGTCATCGACCACGATGTACCGTTCGCCCAGTTTGTATCCTTTCACTATGTTCTCCCACTCCACCTCCTTACCCGATTTCTCATTTACCCGCTTAAACCTGATGTTCGACAGGTCGCTCTTGTCGAGCATATCCAGGTCGATAGAGCTGCTTTCTGTTGCAGCATACATTTTTATCGGGATGTTCACCAGCCCGAAGCCGATGGCTCCGTTCCATATTGATCTCATCGCTTTTCAGTTTTTCATTAAAAATTAATCCGCTCATTATACTTCGCTTATATACAGTGCCGGGGATGGGTACTGTCACTCTTTCAGGAAATGCCGGAGGGGGGTTATAAACAGATCAAACGCCTCTATATGGGGCAGGTGTCCTATATTCTCCAGTTCAACCAATTTTGATCCAGAAATTCTCTTTTGCGTTTCTTTTCCCAGGAGCTGGTAGAGTCCCATTTGCTCCCTTACCGACTCCTCTTTCACCTGGTTTTTTCCAATAGCTGTACGGTCCCTGGTGCCAATGATCAATAAGGTGGGGACCTGAATATGCCGGAACTCATACAAGACAGGTTGCGTGAAGATCATATCGGCAGTTTGTGCGTTATTCCATGCAACTGCCGGATAGTCAGGATGCTCTACCCACGCCGTAAGCAGGTAAACCCATTCATCATATTCCTGTTTCCACCGGTTGTCGTAATAGGAAGCTAGCTGATACGCTTTCGTTGTCTCATATGTTGCCCGCAGCTCATTCAGGTAGTGCTGATCGATGGAGACATAGGGTGTCACAACCTTCCAGTCCTCCAGACCGATGGGATTCTCCAACACCAGTTTCTCTACCGTTTCAGGATACATCAACGTAAAGCGTGTTGCCAGCATACCACCCATGGAGTGGCCCAGGATGGTCACCTTGTCAACCTTTAACTCATCAAGCAGCTCTTTTGTATTCAGTGCAAGCTGCTGAAAGGTAAATTGAAAATGCTCCGGCTTGGACGATTTTCCAAAGCCAATCTGATCAGGGACAATCACTCTGTATCCCTCTTCTGTAAGCGCTTCAACCGTCTTTTTCCAATAAGCTCCGTTGAAATTTTTACCGTGTAACAGCACGACCGTTTTCCCGTTCTCCTTTTGCGGAAACACATCCATATATGCCATCTGTAAATCCTGCTGCTGGCTATTGAGATGGAAGTATTTCACTTCGAACGGATATTTATAATTGGTTAACATAATGTCCAGTACGGGACGTTCCTGAGCCGGAAGAATCATCGGTACAAGCAGTATACATATAAAGAGTGATCTTTTCATTCTATTTTTAATTAAGCGATTTCAGCT
>CAYUQE010000038.1:12531-17027 GCA_964446805.1 uncultured Proteiniphilum sp.
TGCCTGTTCTGCCTCGGAAATACCTATGGCAATAGCCTGATCGCGTTCCGTTACCTTATCGCCTGAGGAGGAATAGAGTTTTCCTTCCTTGAATTCTTTCATTACTCCGGCGATTTTCTCCTCTGCTTTTTTCGAATATTTTGCCATAATGATTCAATTTTAAGACGACAATTGTCTGCTTATTAAACTTTAAACGACGAATAAAGTTTCCTGGAGGAGAGTGATTTGTCATTTTTTAAGGGAATGGGGATCTAATTTAAAAAGACAAATCCTGTCGCAGTAGTTGAGATGATTTTTTCCATTGTTTTCCCAAAAAGAAAAACACTTACCGGTGAATCCGATAAGTGTTTTATTTTCAAGTGATCCGGAAGAGATTCGAACTCTTGACCCACAGCTTAGAAGGCTGTTGCTCTATCCAACTGAGCTACCGGACCATCCTTTTATTACAGTCTGCAAAAGTACGCCAATTCTCAGAATAAAAAAAATATATAAATCGCTATTTCTTACGTCAATATTAATTTTATGGCTATTGTTGCCTGATAACGTGGGTGAATACGAGGAATCATCAAAAAAGCGGCGCAGTAGCCGCTTTTTTGATTGATAGTCTGTTACAGGATTCCCTGCCCCATCATGGCTTTGGCCACTTTCATAAATCCGGCGATATTAGCCCCTTTCACATAGTTGATGTATCCGTCACTTTCAGTGCCATATTTCACACAGTTCTCGTGAATATTGGTCATGATCCATTTCAGCTTCTCATCCACCTGCTCTGCCGGCCAGCTGTATCTCTCCGAATTTTGGGTCATCTCCAGTCCCGAGACAGATACACCGCCTGCATTGGCCGCTTTTCCGGGAGCATAGAGAATCTTGTTTTTCTGAAACACATTCACTGCTTCAGGTGTGCTGGGCATATTGGCTCCTTCAGAGACGGCAAAAACACCATTTCTCACCAGTGTCTCCGCATCAGCCTGATTAATTTCATTCTGCGTGGCCGAGGGAAGCGCGATATCACCTGCTTCACCCCACGGACGTGCTCCAGGTACATACTTGCAACCATACTCTTCGGCATACTCGCGGATACGTCCCCGGTAGAGATTCTTCAATTCCATCACGAACTGCAGCTTCTCTGCAGTGATTCCATCCGGATCATAGATATACCCATCCGAGTCGGATAAGGTTACCGGTATGGCACCCAACTCCAGAAGCTTCTCACAGGTATATTGTGCTACATTCCCCGAACCGGAAACAAGACATTTCTTGCCTTTGATATCGATGTTCTTCGTTTTAAGCATCTCCAGCAGGAAGTAGACATTCCCATAGCCGGTAGCCTCGGGACGGACCAGCGACCCGCCAAATTCGCGGCCTTTACCGGTGAAGGTACCGGTGAACTCACCCGCCAGCTTCTTATATTTGCCAAACATGTAGCCCACTTCTCGACCACCCACACCGATGTCGCCGGCAGGTACGTCGGTATCGGGACCAATCACACGCCATACCCCCTCCACGAAAGCCTGACAAAAGCGCATGATCTCTCCGTCGGATTTACCGCGTGGTGAGAAATCGGACCCTCCTTTAGCTCCACCCATGGGAAGCGTGGTGAGGGCATTTTTGAAGGTCTGCTCAAAAGCAAGAAACTTGAGAATGGATGGTGAAACAGAAGCGTGAAAACGAATACCCCCCTTATAGGGGCCAATGGCATTGTTATGTTGCACACGGTATCCCATATTGGTCTGCACATTCCCTTTGTCGTCCACCCAGGTGACACGAAAAGAGTGTATCTTGTCGGGGATGATTAACCGCTCAATCAGATTTACCTTTGCAAACTCCGGATGCTCGTTATAGACATCCTCAATAGATTCGACCACTTCTTCAACCGCCTGATGGTATTCCAGTTCGTTGGGAAAACGTCTTCTCAATAGATCGATAACCTCTGTAGATTTCATGCAATTTTTCTCTTTAAATCAGATAACTTCAAACAATAATCACTTTGAAGCACAAAATTAGAAATAATTTTCTTATTCAAGAATTTTTATCAGCTTTTTATTGTTTTTGATACTAAATATGCTATTTTTTTAGATATTTGTAAACTGGAATAAAAACAATGGCGCCCGACATCAGGATAGAGATCAGCGTGAAGATGTTGAATGCTGCATACAGGAGGATGTATACAACTAAAACGATCCAAAGGATAATGATAAAAGCAATCTGGGTTTGGGATAGTTTTCTTCGTGCCATACAGGTTATATATAATCTTATGCACAAAGATAAAAAAAAGGTACAGATATCACATCTATACCTCCTTAAAAACCTAAGAGAGTTCATGAAAAATTGATAATATTATTTAGGTACCAAATGAATTATTCTCTGCAAAGAAAAACAATAGTCATTACAGATCCGTTTCGTTTCAGTTAAGTTTTGGTTACAGATGAATGTGATAGAATAAAAATAGTTATTTTTACCCGTTAAAAACAATCAAACAGAATTATCTATGTGTGGAATAGTAGGTTATATAGGTAACAGACAGGCTTACCCCATTTTGATTAAGGGCCTTCACAGACTGGAATACAGAGGATATGACAGTGCCGGCATCGCGCTCATCGACCATGATCACCTGAAGGTGTACAAGACAAAAGGGAAAGTATCGGAATTAGAGCTGTTTGCACAACAAAAAGATACCACCGGAACCATTGGAATTGCACATACACGCTGGGCTACGCATGGTGAACCCACACAAACGAATGCACATCCTCATTTTTCACAATCGGAAGAGATTGCCATCATCCATAATGGAATCATTGAAAACTATTCCGTCTTGAAAGAGAGCCTGATAAAGGAGGGATATACATTCCATAGTCAGACAGATACCGAGGTGCTGGTGCAACTGATCGAGTATATGAAAAAATCGAACGGCACTGATCTTACAACCGCCGTACAACTGGCATTGAATGAGGTTGTGGGTGCTTACGCCATTGCTGTGCTGGAACGAAATAATCCCGATATGATTGTGGCCGCCAGAAAAGGGAGTCCGCTGGTAGTCGGTATAGGTGAGGAGGAGTACTTTATCGGATCGGACGCTACACCCATCATCGAATTTACGGATCAGGTGACATACATTGGCGATGAGGAGATTGTCACCATTCAACGTAACCAGCCGCTGAGGATAAGAACGATCGGAAACATAGACAAAACACCTGAAATACACAAGCTTGAGATGTCACTCAGTCAGCTTGAGAAGGGAGGCTATCCCCATTTTATGCTCAAGGAGATTTTTGAACAACCACAGACATTAAGCGATTGTATGCGCGGCAGGGTGAATGTCGACACTGACAATATCACCCTGGCAGGCTTCATCGACAACAAGGAAAAGTTTCTGAAAGCCAAGAGAATTATCATTACCGCTTGTGGCACTTCATGGCATGCCGCACAGATAGGGATGTATGCCATAGAGGAGTATGCCCGCATTCCGGTGGAGGTAGAGTATTCATCGGAATTCCGCTACCGAAAGCCTGTGATTAACAAGGATGATATTGTGATTGCCATCTCTCAATCGGGTGAAACGGCAGATACGCTGGCGGCGGTGGAGCTGGCTAAACAGCAGGGCGCTTTCATATTTGGCATCTGTAATGTGGTCGGTTCCTCCATCCCACGCAATACGCATTCAGGTTGTTACACCCATGTGGGGCCCGAGATTGGCGTTGCGTCTACCAAAGCATTTACGGCACAGGTAACTGTGCTCACCATGCTGGCCATATTGATCGGTAAAGAGAAAGGAACCATCTCTCAGGAGGAATACCTGAGGCTGATCAGCGAATTGAGCCTGATACCCGGTAAAGTGAGTGAGATCTTACAGAAGAGTGATCAGATGATCGCCGAACTGGCAAAGAGCTTTACCTATGCAACCAACTGTATCTACCTTGGCAGGGGATACAATTTCCCGGTAGCACTCGAGGGTGCGTTGAAATTGAAGGAGATCTCCTACATCCATGCAGAGGGTTATCCCGCAGCCGAGATGAAACATGGACCCATCGCGCTCATAAGCAACGAGATGCCCGTCATCGTGATCGCCACACAATCAGATACCTACGAGAAGGTAACCAGCAACATCCAGGAAATAAAAGCCCGCAAAGGCAGAATCATCTCGGTAGTCACGGAAGGCGACACCCAGGTGAGGGACCTCTCCTCGTTCTGTATCGAGGTACCCAAAACAGAACCCTGCTTGACTCCTCTGCTATCGGTAATACCACTCCAATTGCTGGCTTATCATATCGCCGTGGTGAAAGGAAGTGACGTGGATCAACCCCGTAACCTGGCCAAATCGGTTACGGTGGAGTAGCCCTGACGGTATTTCAACCACAAAATTAATGTGATTTCGCTTCCCGTTTATTGAGATTATAATTACCTTTGGGTGGTTATTATTCTCAGCCATTTAACGTTGTTATTTTTTGAACGATCGTAACAATAATTAAAATATTTAATGGACTCAATTTATTTAATCA
>CAYUQE010000039.1:0-16844 GCA_964446805.1 uncultured Proteiniphilum sp.
TGAAATTCTCCAATTCCGGAACAATGTTGAAGCCTCCATTTTTCAGTTAGGGTACCATTATCCAAATGCAAAAAGCCGATACCGCGGTGAAATTAAGCACCAGAGGTGGGCCAATATCCGTTGTTCATGGGTGAACTTTGTCCGGTTACTGAATTACATAAAACAATTATGTCAAAGAGCGTTATTTTTTGCAAAATATGCGGTCAAAGTAATACTTTCTGAACCCTATTTCGCGATCAAATCATTTTTAACGGCAATATTGCCAACCATCCTGCCCGGTTCCGAGAATATCCCGTTCTCATTCAGTTGAAAAAAAAGGTTATCGGAGCGGATTCATATCTTAAAAAGTCAGATTTACACTATATTTTTTTCAAATATCATAATATTTCGTACTTTTATAGGCCAAACTCTATATCTGATAGATACAAACTATATTTTACAATATTATATCAAATACAATAATGTCCCGTAAATCAAAAAGGTACCATCCATCCAACAAGAAACTACACCAGCGTAAAGGGTTCTTCCTGTCAGTAGGAATTCTCATTGGAGTGATCATCATTGCTGCCTTGTACCAGACCTCCGTTTATTTCTCCAGCAATGAGTCATGTATGATGTGTCATGTGCACCCGCATGCCGAAGAGAGCTGGAGATTGTCTACCCATGTCAATAATGGAAGCGGCGTGATGGTCAACTGTGTAGATTGCCATCTTCCACCCAAGGACAACACCTGGGATCATTATTCGGCCAAGGTGGCGCTGGGAGCCCGCGACCTGTGGGGTTATCTGACCAAGGACACTGCCGACTTTAACTGGGAGATGAAGTCGGAGCTGGAGCATGCAGTGAAATACATTCCCAATGCATCCTGTGTGAAATGTCATCAGAACCTTTTTCCTCAGGGTGTGACGGACGATGGGGTTACCGCGCATCTCTACTACGAGGAGAATGCCGAGAAACTCGACCTGCAGTGCATCAGTTGTCACCTCGACGCCGGACACTATAATCCCAATTACTCTCACGGGCAGATGACCGGGATACCGGGAATGGCTGCCTCGTACGAGGTGGATACTTCACGTTATTATAAAGAAGCTACAGCGGTATTAACCTTTGCCGATTACACGGAACAAATCCCCGGCACTGCCGTTTCATTCAACATGAAAGCCATCAGAGGCGGCCAGTTCAAGATGGGCAGCCCTGAGAAAGAGCCGTTCCGCAATCCCGACGAGTCACCCCAGCATGAGGTCTCCCTCGACCCCTTTTTTATGGCTGAGGTGGAGACCACCTGGAATCAGTACTGGGCATTTTATGCCTCCACCATGAGTGAAGGGCGCACACCTCCTGAGGTGGTGTATGAAAATAATCTTAAAGCAATGGATGTAGATGCCATATCGGGTCCTACAGCACCGTTTGGTTTTCCCGATCAAGGCTGGGGACAGGGTGACCGTCCCGCCATCACCATGACTCACTATGCGGCGGAGACCTTCTGTCAGTGGCTGTCGGAGAAAACCGGCAAAAAATACCGTCTGCCTACCGAGGCGGAGTGGGAGTATGCTGCCCGCGGTGGTACTACCTCGGCCTACTTCTTCCCGGGAAGCCCGAAGGATTTCTCCGACCATGGTTTCATGCGTACTGTATTCAAGCCTAAAACCGACAGTATCAGTGCCTACGTGGTGTATGACAAGAACAGCAGCAGCCGCACACAGCCACCCACCTTTGTACAGCCCAATCCTTTCGGATTGAGGAATATGTTAGGAAATGTGATGGAGTATTGTGCCGACAGATACAATCCCGATGCCTATGGCAAGCGTTCGGGTGTCACCGCTAACCCTCTGGTGAGTGAGGGTGATGAGTGGGTGGTTCGCGGGGGATACTACAACTCCGATGCAGCCGAGGTGCGCAGCGCGCGACGCAGTCGCACCCACCACGATGATTGGCTGAAGACCGACCCGCAACAACCAAAGAGCATCTGGTGGTATTCAGACATCAAAGGTGTGGGATTCCGTGTGGTATGTGAAGCGGATTCTATCGCAAACTGACAACTGACAACGAATAACTGACAACTAATATACGATTCTAAACAAACAATTGAAATGAAGAAAGAAAACAATCTAACCAGAAGATCATTCCTGAAAACCTCTGCCGTAGCTGGAGCAGTAGGTGTCATCGGAACAGGTTCGGCAGGCTTTTTATCATCCTGCAGTAGTGGAACAAAGAAAGGAAAAATCACTCCTTTGAAAGAACCGGGAACATACTATGTCCCTGAACTTCCTGATCTGGCCACCGACGGGAAAGAACTCAAAGCGGGTGTGGTAGGCTGCGGTGGTCGTGGTTCAGGTGCAGCCATCAACTTTCTGAATGCAGCCAACGGCGTTACGATCGTGGCACTGGGTGATGTGTTTCAGGACCGGGTCGATTCACTTGCCGAGCGGTTGAAAACCGACAATGGTATCGATATTCCTGCCGACAAACGTTTCGTTGGGCTCGATGCGTACAAACAGGTGATCGAGAGTGGTATTGATGTGCTGATAGATGCAACACCTCCCTTCTTTCGTGCCGAGCATTTCAAATATGCAGTGGAGAAGAATATACACTGCTTCCTGGAAAAACCTATCTGCGTGGATGCCATCGGTTACCGTACCATCGTTGCCGCTGCCAAGCAGGCACAGGCCAAGAGCCTGAGCGTGGTGACAGGTACACAGCGTCACCATCAGCGTAGTTATGTGGAGTCCTACAAGCAAATCATGAACGGTCTCATTGGGGAGATCACCGGTGGAACAGTATACTGGAACCAGAGCATGCTCTGGTATCGTGATCGTCAGCCGGCATGGAGTGATTTCGAATTCATGGTACGTGACTGGGTGAACTGGAAATGGCTCTCGGGCGATCATATCGTGGAGCAACATGTGCATAACATCGATGTCTTCACATGGTTCAGCGGGTTGAAACCCGTACATGCCGTGGGCTTTGGTTCACGTCAGCGCAGGGTGACCGGCGACCAGTATGATAACTTCAGCATCGACTTTACCATGGAGAATGGTATCCACCTGCACAGCATGTCTCGACAGATTGATGGTTGTGCCAACAACGTGAGTGAGTTCATCCAGGGTACCAGGGGCTCCTGGTCGAGCAACGGCAACCACGTGATCAAGGATCTGGCAGGTAATGTCCTCTGGGAGTATGATGGTGAAGCTGAGAAAACTGAATTTACGCAGACCGATCCCTACACCCTTGAGCATGTGAACCTGATCAACTGCATTCGCAAAAACAAACCCATTGAACAAGCCTCCGAGACGGCTGTATCCAATATGGCGGCCATCATGGGACGTGAGTCGGCCTACACGGGACAGGCAACGACCTGGGATGCCATGACAGCATCAGCATTGGATTACACACCTGTCGACTTGAACATCGGCAAGATGGATATGTCAGGCTTCACTGTCGCTGTACCGGGAAGTGCAAAATCAGAATAGAGGGATGATGCTTGACAGAAGAAAATTCATCAAAACAACCATTGCCGGCTCTGCTGCCATGGCTATCGGAGGATGCAACGCTTTTGCCTCGGCAAAAGGCGATGATAAAGCTACTTCCGGCAACGCCCGACTGAACCTTTCCTTTCAGGAAGGTACCGCCCCCGGTGCTAACCTGAAGGAAAAGTTCGATTATATGGAAAAGCATGGCGTGGTGGGTTTCGAGCCACATGGCAAGGCGATGCTGGAAAGGCTGCAGGAGATGAAAGAAGCACTCCGAGGGCGTAACATCAAGGTGAGCGCAATCTGTGCCGGCTTTGACGGTTTTATCCTCTCTACCGACCCTGCAGTACGTAAACAGTGCCGTGACAGCATGGCTGAGCTGATCATCGCCGCCGGTGAACTGGAATCCACAGGCGTGATCATCGTGCCGGCCTTCAACAGTCAGGTGCCGGTGATGCCGCACACACAGGAGACACGCGATTATCTCTGTGCGCAGTTTGACGAGATGGGTACCCTGGCACAGAAGCATGGTACCACCGTCATCCTGGAACCATTGAACCGTAGGGAAGCATTCTACCTCCGTCAGGTGGGCGATGCTGCCTCCCTCTGTCGCGACATCAACAACCCCGGTGTGAAATGTATGGGCGACTTTTGGCATATGGTCTGGGAGGAGAGCAGCGACATGGGTGCGTTCCTCTCGGCAGGCGATCACCTTCAACATGTGCATGTGGCCAGCCGCAAGCGACGCAGCATGCCCGGTGAAGATGGTGATGCCGACACCTATGTGGACGGTTTCAAAGGACTCAAGATGCTGGGTTACGATAAGTATGTAAGCTTTGAGTGTGGTTGCCAGGGCGATCGTGAAGTGGTCGTGCCCGCAGCATTGGAGCTCTTACGCAAACAGTGGGAGGAAGCTTAAAGCGTTTCATCCTGACCTTTGGATTAAAAATGAGTGGAAGAGAGTCATCTTTCACTCATTTTTATATAGCCCCTTCGCTTATTTTCCTATTTTTGTCTTTTTAATCTCACAGCATGGACAAAATCATCCGATTCATCTCTTCCTACAGGGCTACTATCCTGCTTCTGCTCATTTATGCGACAGGTCTGGCCACAGCCACCTTCGTCGAAAAGAAGATGGGTACGGAGGCAGCGAAGATGCTGATATACTATTCGCCGCTTTTTCTCTTTCTGCAGCTGCTCCTCGTGCTTAACTTCCTGATCATACTTATACGCAACAACTATCTCAATCACAAGAAGTGGGCTCTGATAAGTGTGCATGCCGCACTGATAGTGATCCTCGCCGGTGCAATGGTCACCTACCTCTTCGGTAAGGAAGGACAGGTACATATCCGCGAGGGGGAGAAAAGTGATCAGATGGTGATGCATACCTCCCGGGGGACCAGGGTAGAGACACTCCCCTTCAAGCTGGAGCTTGCCGACTTCCGCCTGAACCGCTATCCCGGCTCACAGAGCCCCTCCTCCTACGAGAGCGACCTGCGGGTACATGTCGACGGGGAGGTGAGGGAAGCAAAGATATTTATGAACAACGTGCTCGATGTGAAAGGCTATCGTTTCTTTCAGGCATCCTACGATCAGGATGAACAGGGTACCATCCTCTCGGTCAACAGGGATGTGGCCGGACGAACCATCACCTACGGCGGTTACCTCCTCCTGTTGATAGGTTTTATACTGATGTTCCTCACTCCCGGCTCACGCTTCCGCAAGCTGTTACGACTGCTCAGGGAGACAAGAGCCGATGCGCAGAAGATCGCGATAAGAGTGCTGTTGACCATTCTTCCGCTCGGCTGCTTCGCGCAGCAGATGACCGGTCAGTCGCTCATCCACGCTGTCCAGCAACAGAGGATACCCGCGGCACATGCAGCCCGCTTCGGTGCGCTGCCGGTACAATTCCGCGGTAGGATGATGCCGATGAACACCTTCTCCTCGGAGATACTGCGTAAGCTTCACAAGGAACAGACCATCGGCGGCCTCAATGCCGACCAGTTCATGCTCGGCCTCCTCGCCATGCCACAGATGTGGATGCAGGTACCCCTTATCGCACTTCCCGATAAGCAGCTCAGTGTCAGGTACGATCTGCCGGCGGATTATGCTCCCTATGCACTTTTTTTTGATCAGCAGGGTAGTTATCGCCTCCTGCCTGAGCTGCAGGCTCTCTACCACCGTCCTGTGGGTGAACGCACTGCCACCGAGAAGGAGCTGGTCAAGCTCGATGAGAAGATAAACATCGTCTGGCAGCTGCTGAACCACAACATGCCGGGCATCTTCCCCAATCCGGACGATCCCTCACATACATGGTATGCTGCCGGTGACGATCTGTCGCTCTTCACAGCAGACGACTCGCTCTTCATACACCGCACCTTCACCCACTATCTCTCGGAGGTGACACGCTCACTGGAGAGTGGCGACTGGAGCAACCCCGACAGGGTGTTGAGCGAGATCGAAGCATGGCAGCTGCACAACGACAAAGCCTCCCTTATCCGACCGGAGAAGCTGCAGGCGGAGCTTCGTTACAACAGGTGGCAGCTCTTCAGCAAGGTGAGGGTGGGCTATTTCATCCTCGGGGGACTCCTGCTGCTGCTGGCTTTTATGCAGCAGCTGCAGCAGCAGCAACGATGGAGGAGGGTTGCCACCCGTCTTCTTGCAGCGGGGATAGTGTTTTGCTTTTTATGGCATATGTATGGAATGGCGATGCGATGGTATATCTCGGGTTATGCGCCCTGGAGCAACTCCTACGAGACCATGGTCTACATTGCCTGGGTGACGCTGCTTGCAGGGATCCTCTTTGGGAGAAAGAGCTCGCTCACGCTTGCGCTCGCCACCCTCTTCGGGGGTGTGATCCTTTTTGTTTCCGGCCTCAACTGGATGGATCCGCAGATCAATACACTGGTGCCGGTGCTGAAATCACCCTGGCTCATGTTTCACGTCGCGGTGATCGTGGCGGCATACGGTTTTTTTGGCATCAGCTTCCTGCTGGGGATCACCAATATGTTACTGATGACATTCTCCGCTGGTGATCCTCAACCCTCCTACCGACAGAAAGAGCTGAGCATCATCAACAACCTCTCCATGCTGGCCGGGCTGGCGCTCATGACCATCGGCACCTTTCTCGGAGCCATCTGGGCCAATGAGTCGTGGGGACGCTACTGGGGGTGGGATCCTAAAGAGACCTGGGCACTGATCACGGTGGTGGTCTACACCATCGTCACCCATCTCCATCTGGTGAAGCGGTGGAGCAGTGACTGGCTCTTCAACCTGCTCTCTGTCGTTGCCTTTGCATCGGTGTTGATGACCTTCCTCGGGGTGAATTATCTGCTGAGTGGCATGCACTCCTATGGTCAGACCGACAATCTGTCGTCCGTTTTTATCTATATCGCTGTGGCGTTTGTTGCAATAGGAATACTGGGTGTCGTGTCATACAGGAAAAAAGATAAGATATAAGCGGTCAGCAATCAGCGGTCACCTTTTTTAGTGGAAGCTTGAAAAGGGCAGAGATATGGGTTTAACTGCTAAACGATCAGTATTTTTAACTTTTAACTTTTAATTTTGAATATGGTCCAGTGGGGTTTTATCGGTTGTGGTGCCGTCACAGAGTTGAAAAGCGGCCCGGCTTTCGGGAAAGTGAAGGGTTCGGCAGTGGTGGCGGTGATGCGTCGTGATGGCGATAGAGCACGTGACTATGCACAACGGCATGGCATTGGCAAATGGTATGATGATGCCGAAGCGCTGATCAACGACCCGGAGGTGAATGCGGTCTATGTAGCCACCCCTCCGGGTTCACATGCTGCCTACGCCATCGCTGCGATGAAAGCCGGCAAGCCGGTCTATGTGGAGAAGCCGATGGCTGCCTCATGGGAGGAGGCGGAGGCGATGAACCGTGTCTCGGAAGAGACTGGCGTACCCCTCTTTGTGGCCTATTACCGCCGTACATTGCCCTACTTCCGCAGGGTGAAGCAGCTAATCGACGAGGGAGCACTGGGAGCGCTCTCCACCGTGCAGATACGCTTTGCCATCCCTCCCTACAAAAGCGATTTCGATCGTGCGAACCTGCCATGGCGCGTAACGAGGGCACTTGCCGGCGCCGGCTACTTCTACGACCTGGCATCACACCAGCTCGATCTGCTTGATTATCTGCTTGGTGAGATCACCGGTGTGCAGGGCTTTTCGGTCAATGTGGGGGGACTCTATGAGGTGGAGGATACGCTTTCCGCCGCCTTCCGTTTTCAGTCGGGAGTGCTGGGCAGTGGCAGCTGGAGCTTTGTCGCTCCCGATGATACCCGTACCGACCTGATTGACTTTGTGGGTACAAAGGGTAAGCTCACCTGCTCCACCTTCATGTTCTCACCCATCTGCCTGGAGACAACCGGTGGGAGGCAGGAATATCGGGAGGAGAACCCCCAGAACATCCAGTACTACCTGATAGAGAGCATTGTCAACTATCTGAATGGTGAAGGGCCTTTACCCGTGAGTACAGGCCTCACTGCAGCACGCACCAACGGTGTGATGGATCAGATTCTGTATCGTTGAAAACCTGTGCTCAGTAAACCAGCACTTTGTGTGTTTCATGCCTGTTGGTGGAGATGTGCTGCAACCGGACAATATAGATGCCTGGTATTAACCTGATGGCATAGGATTCTTCGGCTTGCAGCTTTCTGCGGGTGATTGTTCTGCCGCTCAGATCATACAGGTAGAGATCGATGGCATCATCATAATCTTTCACTGTCAGCATCGACTCATTCACCACGATCGTTCCCACTGTAGGTGGAATGACAGGTGGAGTCACTGGCGGCACAGGTACTTCTATCCTTACTTTCTTATCCATCCATGCAATCCTGTCGACCAGATATTTTTTTACGGCATCCACCTCCGCCTTGAACGATCCCCGAGCCACCGGATTCTGATGCACGGTAGTGTTTAAAATGGGCCATCTTTTAAAGTTGAGCTCCTGCGAACGGGATACCACGGTAGCAAGGCTGTCCACCAGCTTGTTCATCCCGGCAGGGGTAATCTTACCCGACTCCCTGGCCGACACCCAGATGTCGGAGATCTCCCTTTTCGAGCGGTCGCTGGCGATAATATTGTTTACAAAGGGTACCATGCCATTGGCCGCCGATCCTTTTGTCCTGAAGATGAAATCGGTCAATGAATTCACAGGGTAGGTTCTGTTGTCATTCTCAAAGGCAAGGTCATAATCCCAGATAGGCCCTGTGACAATCAGATCACTGTTACGCTCCTTATACATGTAGGTGCTCCAGTAGGTATCGGTGTTACCGCAAAATTCACCGATGATGAAATTCTTAAAGAATGACCCGGTATCCAGATATTTTCGGAAGGCGGCATCGTCTTTGTAATAATCACCATGTACGGCCTGCTCCATCAGGTTGAAATAGTGGACGATGTAGTTCTTCTGTTCGGGTGTGATCTCATCATCGGCGGGTGATTTGATGGTTACGGGCATCCCTTTGGCCGAGGTGAACCAGGATACCTCGCCAGAGGCGTAGGCGTCGATCTCAATAAAGTAACCACCGGAAAGATTGGGCAGCGTGTTATCGGTTTTCTTCATCTCGGTGATGTCGACCCTGTTTTTCCTCACCTCCACCTGGTCACACAGTTGATAGGTACCCTTGTATTCACCGTTCAATATCACTTCAACGGCCATGCCGGCAGGGGTATATGCCATATTGAGACGTCTGCTGATATCAAAAGCGATCAGGTTACGTATTAGCGTCTTATCACCGTAATTGTTGATGAGTGTCCACTCTTTCGCGTTGGCAGGTAATCCCAGCAGATGGGTCTTTTCAAAAAACTTGAGCTTGTAGGGTTTCTTGGGGAAGGTCCAGCTGGCGTTACCTCTGCCCTTGATGCGCAGCGTGTCGGTGAAAAATTGTCTCCCCTCATCCGAGATCACCTTGATGGTTCCGTCGATATAAAGTTCCTTATCGATGATGTCCCGGCTATTTTCAGTATGCACCACAATCACCGGCAGGTTGGTAGGCTGGTATAAACGTGAGTGATCTCCCACGCCCGGGTAGCCGGTGAACTGCAACTCTGCCAGGTTGCACCGCACGTTGGAAGGGCTTATATAGCGGACATACCTGAACCCTTTTGAACAGGTGATCTCAGCCATGGTCATCTTTCCTTCTGCTGCTGCATCGGGGATGATGTAGATGGGTATGGCATCGGTGAAGTCGGGCTTGTTGGCACCTTCAATGACGGCCAGCTGCACTCTCGACGGTTGTGTGATGCGTGGTGAGTAACCTATTTGTGTGATCACATGAGGTGAACCCAAGTCGAGACCCACCCAGGTGCCACTTCT
Organism: uncultured Proteiniphilum sp.; assembly: GCA_964446805.1. Taxonomy (GTDB): domain Bacteria; phylum Bacteroidota; class Bacteroidia; order Bacteroidales; family Dysgonomonadaceae; genus Proteiniphilum. Next base: position 9,805 of record CAYUQE010000039.1, read on the forward strand.
CTCGTAGGAGGCGAAGAACGTGTCGTAGTTGGCATCAAACACGTTGCTGATGGTGTTGACAGTGTAGGATATGGCGCCGGTGGAATAGTCTACCGCTTCTTTGGTCCCCATAATCTCGCCTGTCAATAATTGAGCCGTCTGTGCCGAGAGAGTGAGCAGCAAAAAAAGGGCACAACTGAAAAATAAGGAACGTTTATGAATCTTCATCTGCAATGTGTTGTTATCGTATATGCTTTGATAGGTTGTTTCATTCAGGTAGGGTAATCAGCCCGGCGGATGCTCTTCGGCGCGTTTCTTCTTCCATATCTGCCAGGAGTTGAACAGGTTCTGCCACAACACATACATGCCGGGGCCGAGTGTAGCCAACGGGTTAAGGTAGGTCTGCGTGAGCCAGATGGCCAGCACGGTGTTCTTCTGTCCCAGCCCCTGACCACCGGCGATCGTACGTCCATATTTCCTGCCTATCTTCCTGCCGAAGTAAAACTGCAGCAGACAGATCACCAGCGAGGTGGCTGCAATGGTCACCTCGAGCATGTAGTTGCCGTCGTCCTGCAGCCGCACGTAGTGGGTGACATTGCCTATCACCACGGTGAGGGCTGCAGCCCATAGATAGAAGGAGAGAATCTGTGCCGACCGGATCTTCCTGTGTACTGCGGGAGCTGTCTTCTGGATGATGAAGGTGAGCAGAAACGGTACGATCAGTATGGGCATCACGCTGCGGAAGATATGCCAGAAGGAGCTGCCAAAGGTGAGTGTGATACTTTTCTCCCCTATCAGTGAGAGGAATAGAGGAGCGATGAACGCGATGGAGAGGTTGCTGATGATGGCGTAGGCTGCCGTCACGGAGATGCTTCCCCCGAGGATGCCCGCTACGACGGGAGCAGAGGTGGCCGTAGCCGTGAGCACACAGATCATGGCTGCCTGTGCAAGGATCTCGTTAAAGGGTTTCAGTGCCAGGTAGATCACGGCACTTCCCAGGTATTGGATGGCAAGCAGCAGATAGTGAAAGCGTGTGAGTCGTATGTCGCTCCAGCTTACGCGGCTGTAGGTGATGAAGAGCATCAGCGCCAGCAGGTAGGGTATCACCGGCGAGAAGAGTGCGAGTTGTTGGTGAAATGCGATCCCCAGCACCATCGCTATGGGAAGCAGGTACTTCTCCAGATAGGTACGCATGTCAGTGGTAGTAGTTCTTCGGTGTATCGCCGTTCTCCGGTTTGCGCAGCATGTCCTTGTGACGGATATCAATCAGCCACTGCTTGCGGTCGACCACATAATCGGTGATGAACTGTGCGATCTCGGGAAGAAATTCCTTCATGGGATATTCCGATACCTCGTGTCCACTCTCCTCCATGCTGTAGAACATATAGGGATATCGTTCCTTCCTGAATTTAGCTGCCAACGAGCGTGAGCCGAACATGCCGAGGTGGAACAGACGTGTCTTGTTGTATGGCACCAGCTTGTCGGCACTGCCATGAAAAAAGAGGGTGGGCGCGGGCTGTTGTGTGTAGGAGGGAACACCTTCCCTGCTGAATATCCCCCCTGCAAAAGAGAGTACACCGGCATAGCGGAAATCATCGGGCAGCATCTCGGCCAGCAGGTGGTTATCCCTTTCCATATAGTCGGCCTGCAAGACGGTGATAGCACCTGCACTCGATCCGCTGATGATGATCAGTGAAGGATCGATATAAAGTGATTCGGCATTCGCCAGCAGGTAGTTCGTGGCACTATAGAGATCCTCCACCGCCAGATGAATCGCGTTGAGCAGTGGCTTGTAATCGAGCATGCCGGGTGCTTTCTGCCCCTTCATCCCCAGACGGTAGTCGATGGAGACCACGGTGAACCCTCTATGGGCGAAATAGTGAAAGTAGGGCTTGTACAGTTCCGCATCACGCTCCCCCTCCTTGAAGCCTCCTCCAAAGACAAATAGAAGACAGGGCTGTGGTTGCAGGGTTACGGTATCGGTGCTGTAGATATCCATCTTCAGCTCTTTCCCCTCCTTCTGAGCGTAGACCAGTGTCTTTTTGCAGGGCTGGGCTGCCTGCAGCGATAGCGATGTGAGCAGTACCGCGATGAGGATGGTGAATCGGTGGTGTGTCATTGCTTATGATTGTATAAAATCGGAAACAAGTTGCAATATTTCAGCTTTAGCCCTGTCGTAATCATCATTGCACACAGTCACATCGAACTGTGAAGCAAAGCTCATCTCAAATTCCGCCTTGGCCAGCCTGTGCTCTATCACCGGTGGAGCGTCGGTACCTCTCTTCTCGAGGCGTTCACGAAGGACCTCCACCGAGGGAGGCATGATGAAAATACTGAGCGCCTGTGCACCGTAAATCTTCTTGATATTCAGTCCCCCGATGCAGTCCACATCGAACACCACACTCCTCCCTTGAGCCAGAATGCGGTCGACCTCACTTTTAAGGGTACCGTAGAACTTATCGGTATAGACCTCCTCATATTCGAGAAATTCATTGTTGGCAATCCGTTGACGGAACTCCCCGGGGGTGAGGAAATAGTACTCTACACCATGTTTCTCCTCCCCACGTGGCAGACGGCTGGTGGCAGAAATAGAAAACTGTATGGGTAGCTCTTGTGTCAGCAAATAACGTATAAGTGTCGATTTGCCGGCACCCGAGGGGGCTGAAAAAATTATGAGCTTAGCCATCTGTTGTCCTTTGTTGCGTGAGGATGTGACACCCTGGTCATCCAGCCACCTATAATATATTTAATACCTGCTCCTTGATCTGTTCAAGCTCATCCTTCATCTGCACCACGATACGCTGCATCGCCGACTGGTTGGATTTGGAGCCGAGGGTGTTGATCTCGCGACCGATCTCCTGTGCGATAAAGCCGAGTTTCTTGCCCTGTGAGTGGCCTTCACCGAGGGTCTCAAGAAAGTAGTCGAGGTGATGGGCGAGGCGTGTCTTCTCCTCGTTCACGTCCAGTTTTTCAATATAATAGATCATCTCCTGCTCGAAGCGGTTCTTATCGTACTCTACTCCCTCCAGGTTGCTCAACCCTTCGTAGATGCGGCTTTTGATCTTTTCCATGCGCTCGGTCTCGAAAGGCTCCACCGCCGCCAGCAGCGAATGGATAGAGCGAATTTTATCCGTCAGCACCTTTGAGAGCATCTCACCCTCCTGACTGCGGAACGCGTTTACCTCGCCTACGGCCTCGTTGATAGCCTGCTCGATGGTGGCCCACTCCTCATCATCCAGCGCTTCGGTATCCTGCTTCATCACATCCGGTAGTCGCAGCAACATGGAGAACCAGTCCTGCGGCTGGGGCAGGTTCATCGTCACTGCCAGCTTGCGGATCTCCTCCTGATACTGCTGCACCACACGATGATCTATCTTCGATGAGACATCTTTGGAGAGCACTTCCACGTTCATGGAGAGATCAACTTTCCCCCGCTCCAGCTCACGGGCCAGCGCGTTGCGCAAAGCGATCTCCTTCTCACGGTAGATGCCGGGAAGACGGGTGTAGAGATCAAACTGCTTGCTGTTGAGCGTCTTTATCTCGATGGTTATTTTTTTATTCGGGAGCTCCGCCACAGCTTTACCGTAGCCTGTCATTGAATGTGCCATATTTCCTGTTTTCAACAATTTGAGCCTATTTCTTCAGAAGTAGGCTCAACAAAGGTAGGGATTTTTGGCGGAAGATTTCATTTTAGGGAATGAAACTTAATGGTGACCCCCTTGGGGCATCACGCTCAGGCATTCTCCTTTTTACCTGCTATATTCTGTTCTTTTTTCAGATGCAACTCCTCCGCATCACGCAGGTCGGCCAGGAACAGCAGCTTACGTGTTTCAAAGATGTTGGATACCAAGATAAAAAGACAGGCAGCCGTGGCGAGATACTGTATGGATCCGGGAATAAACACCTCAATGGTAATAAACGCTCCTAAGATGATGCGTACTTCGGTAGGGCCAAAGATGCCGGAATCGATGGAGTACTGGCCGCCGATCTTGTAACGTAGCTGGGCGGTGATCATCTCCCATCCGTAGAGCACCACAAACAGGAAGCCGGTATACTTCCAGATGCCGGGCGCATAGATGCTGAATCCCAACCCGATAAGGATGGTGCCGATCCAGTCGACGGTCACATCCAGCGAGAACCCATACCACTTGCGCGGTGTATGACGGTAGTAGGCCAGCCGTCCGTCGAGCGAGTCACCAAACCAGTTGATGGCAAAGCCGAGCAGCGAGAGCAGCAGCCAGTAGCGGTTGAGAAAAGCACCCATCACAAAACTTGTCGCCACCATCAGGTTACCAAAACTACCGATGGCGGTAAGACCGTCAGAGGAGATCCATGAGGGGATCTTCTGCACCAGGTAGGCAATGGTATTCTGTTCCCACTTACGGAGGATGTTGGTCCTTTGACGATCTGTGGCGATAAGCTTCCGCGATCTCGCCATATTTTTTTTACTAGTCTTCATCTCCGGGTTTAGTTAATATGATTTATTCTTATTGAACAAAAGTACGGATTATATTTCAAGTTACGAATTTGTTACTAAAAAAAGTGTCTATTAATTAATATTAATTCCACATAAAAAGAAGCCGTCCCTACGGGGGCGGCCTCCAATATATGCAGCTCAGTTATCGCTGGATGTCAACTGTTCTCTTTCTCGTCGGTAGGTACTATCAGCTTGTATCCTTTCCCGTGGATATTGATGATCTCAATATTGGGTTCCGGCTTCAGCAGCTTACGCAGTTTGGTGATATAGACATCCATGCTGCGGGCGTTGAAATAGGTGTCCTCCTCCCATATCTGTTTGAGGGCGTGGTTACGCTCAAGGATATCGTTTGCATGCGCGCAGAGGAGCGACAGTAGTTCCGATTCCTTGGTAGTCAGTTTTGTTTGCACATCACCAATCACCAGAATCTGTTTCTGCGTGTCGAATGTCATTGTTCCGAAGCTGTAGAGCTGCTGCTCCTTGCTTTTCTTCCCTTTCACACGACGGATAATAGCCTCAATACGCAGTACCAGCTCTTCCATGCTGAAGGGCTTGGTGATGTAATCGTCAGCTCCTGCCTTGAAGCCTTCAAGCACATCTTCCTTCATGTTCTTGGCAGTGAGGAAAATCACGGGTATCTCGGTATTGATGGTTCTTATTTCTTTCACGAGCGTTACACCATCCTTCTTAGGCATCATCACATCGACGATGCAGAGGTCGTACTTTGTTTTCACGAAGCCTTTGAATCCCGCTTCCCCATCGGGGAACAGGTCGGTGTCAAAGCCCTTTGCCTGGAGATATTCTCTAAGCAACATGCCAAGATTCTCATCATCTTCGCATAAAAAAATTCTTAATTTCTCTTCCATATCAATTTTGTGTTATAACGGGTAAACTAATTATAAATCTGGTCCCTTTCCCTAATTCACTTTCGGCACGGATGGTGCCGTTCACATCAGTAACGATTTTCTTCACGTAGGCCAGTCCCAGCCCGAAGCCTTTCACATCGTGGCGGTTGCCGGTATGTACGCGGTAAAAACGTTCGAATACTTTCTTCGCATCCTCCTTTTTCATTCCAATCCCATTATCCTCAATGGTAATAATGAGTCTGTTTCCATCATTCCTTGTGCGGATCATTAACTCAGGTGGTATCTCTTTCTTTCTGTACTTCAGTGCATTGTCCAGAATATTGAACAATACGTTGGTGAAATGCATCTCATCCACCCTGATTGTCGACTCCTCGGCCTGCAGGTCAATATCGAGCGTGCCCTCGAGCTTCTGCACCTTCAGTGCATGGGTGTTGGCCACACTCACCACCAGGTCGTTCGCATCCATCTCCTTCATCTTCAGCGTGGTCTTCTGCTTGTCGAAGAGCGACATCTGCAGCACCTTCTCCACCTGGAAGCTGAGTCGCTTGGTCTCGTCATGAATCACGCCGGTGACATGTTTGAACACTTCGGGTGATTTCAATATTGTCTCGTCCTTCAGCATCTGCGCTGCCAGCGAGATGGTGGAGACGGGTGTCTTGAGCTCATGGGTCATGTTGTTGATGAAATCATTTTTCATTTCAGACAAACGCTTTTGTCTGAAGAGTGATGCCACCGTGAATATAAACGTGATCAGAAGGATAAACGTGAATATGAGCGATGGAATGAAAAAGGTGAGCTCCCGATAGACATAATTTCTTTTCGTGGGGAAATAGACCCTCAACGAGTTCAGTTTTGCCGGGGGATCGTTGGGAAACAGAATCTGGTTGTAGATGGCATCCCTCTCTCTTGTAGCGTAACCGGGTGAGGAGTATACCACTCTGTTGTTAAAGTCTGCAACCTGAAAGCTGAACGGCTCATTCAGTCCGTTGTAAGAGAGCTCGTAACGGATATACTGCTCCACCTTGTTGAAGTCGATACGCTGTTCAATGGGTTCAATGCTTGCGCGGCTCAGTATTTTATAGATCACCTCATCAAGCAGTGAGCGCTCATGCAGATAGCGTTTCGAGAGCGATTGCTGCATGTCGTATTGCGTCTTGGAGATGGTGCTGCCTCCCTGGTTGGGTGAGAGAAACACTCTCTCACGTTCCGTCAACGGCTGCCTCGTCTCTTCGGTCATGTTCAGTTCGATTCTCGTTTCACTCCCATCGGGATGTTTAATGGTGGTGCCTGACTGCTCTCTCGTGATGCGTGAGCTCTGCGGTTGATTGTATTGCGAATATCTACTCTCCGATTCAATCATGTCCTGCTCCAGGTAATCACGTGTCTGATCCTGTTCCAGGTCTTTCATCACATTGTAGAGACTTCTGTTTACCTGTTCATCGAACTGTTGTGTTCGCAGCGCAAGGCTTGTTCTCATGTATCTCACCTGCAGAAACAACAGTGCGAAAAAAGCAGTGAACATTACAATGGCAAGCAACCAAATAGTCGATTTTTTCATATTTTTTACTTACCTCCGTTTTAGTGACAATTATTTTTATTTCAAAGATCGCACTTTTTCAGTTATTAATTTAACAAATAAACCACTTTTTTGTTTAACATATCCTCTTAAAATTAAAAATAAACGAAAAAGAGTCTTTTCCCAACAATCATTCATGGAA
>CAYUQE010000040.1:0-16764 GCA_964446805.1 uncultured Proteiniphilum sp.
CATGGAAGTGAATCCACTGGTGTTTGAGACCAGCGCGTCTACCAATTCCGCCATCTGGGCATCTTTGTAGAAAAGTGAGTGCAAAAGTACGCATATTTTCGGGATTACAAAAAGGATAGCCTCTTTTTATTCCATTCATCTTCTTTTTTCTCGCTTGTTTCTCTTTTGTTTTGTATCTTTAAGGGTAAAATTGAGGGAGGTCAAAACAAATTGTCAGGCGATAATGTTAAACCTACAGCGTTGATCCTGCATGGATAACAATTGGAGATACAACATTTTTCACTTTAATACTTATATATAATCTTAGTAATGAGAAACAACAATAATTATTGCGTAATTATGAGTGGCGGTGTGGGAAGCCGTTTCTGGCCTTTTAGCAAGGAAGATAAGCCCAAACAGTTTCTTGATTTTTTCAGTACGGGACGTTCACTGCTGCAGACGACCTACGACAGGTTCTGTAAAATTGTCCCTCCGGAAAATATTTATATTGTCACCAACGACGCTTATGCAGAGATGACAAGAATGCAGCTACCCGCGTTAAACGATTATCAGCTTCTACTGGAGCCGTTGAGGAGGAACACCGCTCCTGCCATTGCTTTTGCATCCTTCAGGATAAGGGCTGTCAACCCACATGCCAATATCATCGTGGCTCCCTCCGATCATCTGATCATGCACGAAGATCAGTTCGAGCTTGATATGCGAAATGGACTTGCTTTTGTAGAGAAAAACCCTGTCCTGCTCACGCTGGGTATCACGCCCAGCCGCCCTGAGACGGGCTACGGCTATATACAGGTGGAAGAAAAAGCGACCGATGGCATCCAGAAAGTGAAAGCTTTTACCGAGAAACCCAACCTCGAGTTGGCCAGAAAGTTTATTGAGAGTGGTGAATTCATGTGGAACTCGGGTATATTCCTGTGGAATGTGAATAGTATCATCGATGCATTCAGAAAATACCTTCCCGATATCATCCAAAAGTTCAACGAGGGAAAAGAGCTGTTCAATACGCCTGAGGAGAAGCAGTTCGTGGATACCAGCTTCCCCTTCTGTCCCAATATATCCATCGATTATGGGATACTGGAGAAGGCCGATAATGTGTATGTGAATATCTCCAATTTCGGGTGGAGCGACCTCGGCACATGGGGTGCCCTTCACGAGATATCCCAACGTGACGATAGCAACAATGCCAATCTGAACTGCAAGACTTTATTTATTGAGAGTACGGACAATGTGGTGGCCATGAGTGATGACAAGCTGGTGGTGATTCAGGGGCTGGATGATTATATCGTGGCCGAGTCGGACAACGTGCTGCTTATTTGCAAGAAAAGCGAGGAGCAGCGCATCAAACATTTTGTGACTGATGTGAAGTTCCGTTATGGGGACGAGTTCGTTTAGCCTTCCATCTACTCTTCCACCGTCAATGCTTGTGTGAGAAGTCTCACCTCTGCAATTCTTGCCGTCATGCTTCCGGGTGTGGCGGTAATTTTTACCGTAAGGGTCTCCTCGCCCGTTAACATGCCCGGGATAGGCAAGAGTAGCAGCTGAGGCTCCATGCCCTTGTCGCCCGAAAGCGAGACCGTTTTTACCGGCTCGTCATTCACCAGCACCTCAAAGTTGCGTGTGCCGTCGCTATGAAAGTAGGAGAGATAGAGAAAACGTGCTTCATGCGAACTGTTTTTAAGTTCATAGCTAAACCATCCCCTTGCTTCACGCCAGTGGGTATCATCCGTGATGCCTGTAAATGACTTTTCTGTTTTGATAGAGTGATCCGATTCCGGTTGTTGTTCTCCACATACCACCTTGTCGACGGTGACTGCATCAACTGTCCTCCTTTTTGCTTCTGCTTTTTCCATCCGCAGACGTATATTGTCTGCTTCCTCCACCGTAGCCTGAGGCCAGTAGATGATATAGCGCGATTCGTGCAGGCTGAAGAAGGGCACCAGCTCCATTCCACCTTCAAACTGTGCGGGATAGAGACTAGAGAGATGAAAGGTGAGCGGTTTCCCTGCTACCGGGGTGACAAAAGATGACAGCTCGTGGGGGTTGCCCACCACTATGGGCATCCTGTTCAGCGGTATCTGTGTGCCGTGAGCAATATGACCGCCTCTGCTGTCATCGGCAAACAGACCGGTCATCTCGTCGGTGCCTGTCGCGGCGGCAAGGACAATCGGCCCGTAGGCGAACGAGTAATGATTAGAGTTGTCGGGGAGCTGCTCGGCCCTGATGCGCATGGGCATCTCCATCACCACACGGTCTCCTTTCTTCCATCGTCTGTTGATGGGGATATAGCCGTTGGTGGGCACCACCGGAAATGTTTTTCCGTTCACCGTAACCCTCACCTCTCCCCCGGCAACCCATTCGGGATGACGCAGCTGTAGTGTGAAGCGCTCTCTTCGGCGGGGATTGATCGTAAACCGTGTTTCTCCCTCATAAGGGAACCTGTTTTCCTGAATGATCTCTGTGTGCCTCTCACTCCATTGAAGCGAGGAGGGTATAAAAAGGTTCACAAACAGCTCCTCATCGCTGTGAGCATAGATCATCTCCCCATATTTCGAGTGGTTCTCTATTCCCGATCCCACACAGCACCACATGCTTGTGTGTGGCTGCGAATAGACGCGATAATGTCCGGGACGCATCTGCGTGAAATAGACCAGACCACCTGTGTGGGGGTTTTGTGTGGAGAGAATATGGTTATAGAGTGCACGCTCGTAATAATCGACATACTTTTTCTCTTGCGATGTCTGGTACAACATCTTTGTCAGACGCAGCATGTTGTAGGTATTGCAGGTCTCCGGACCCTCGATGCTGGTGATCATTCTGGAGAAATCATCGGCAGGATGAAAGTGCTCCGAGCTGCTGTTGCCGCCGATAGATACAGACCTGTTCACCACAACCGTCTCCCAGAAAAAACGGGCTGCCTGGTCCCACGACTCGTTCCCTTCCAGGTCGGCAATACGTTTGAAGCCGAGCACCTTAGGTATCTGCGTGTTGGCATGCTTGCCGGTGAGTTCGTCCCGCTGCTGCACAAGCGGATCCAGTATCTGCTGATGGGAGAACTGATGCGCCAGCTTCAGGTACCTTTCGTCTCCCGTGATCGCTGCCACGTCGGCGAAGGTCTCATTCAGCCCGCCATGTTCACTGCGAAGCATCTCCTGTATCTGATCTTCTGTCAGGCTGGCGACAAGCCTGATGGCCCAGTCGCTCATCTTGACCAGCATCTCTTTGGCGTCCTCCACGCCGGCAGTGACCCAGGCATCCTTCAACCCGGCGTAGGTCTTGTGGATATTGTAGAGAGGTACCCATCTGTCGTTCAGGCTGAAGCTGGCGGCATTGATCTTCCCCGATGCTATCTCGTTCCATAGGGTTTTTCCACCGGGAACGCCACCTATATATCCGTCACCATTGGCCTCCTGACATCGTTTCAGCTCGCTGATCATATAGCGGAGGCGGCTGCCGATCTCCTTATCACCGGTGGAGGCATACATCAGCGACAGGGCGGAGAGGTAGTGTCCCCCGATATGACCGTCGAGGCCGCTGTTCTCCCAGTTGGTGTAGCTGCCAGCTTTTTCAGACAGGCCCGCTTCTCTAAGAAAAGGTGCAAGCAGACGATCAGCATCCAGCTCGAGCAGGTATTGTTTATTCAGCTCCTGCGCATGCTTGAAGGGACTTTCGAGGAGCGTGACATCCTGTAACCTGAAATAGTGCAGCTTTGCATGCTTCTGTGCTGTTAAAAGTGGCGTGCATATAAATAAGAGCAGCACTCCGCCTAGTATTTTACTTTTCATCCTGTTCTGAATAGGTGATGTTGATTCTTTCATTTTTTCTTGCTATCGCCGCGTGTACGTCAGCGTGATTGTTTGATTCTTAACACCGTGAATGAGTAGGGGGGCAGACCGCACGCTTCGCCCGTCACCACCTCTTCTGTAACCGGCTTCGCACTCCTCTCATCGGGACTGCCCGTAAGTACCGTTTTTGTTGCTTTGCTCTCGGTGATGCCTATGCCCGAGAGATCGATCGTGGTGTTGACCACCACGGGGAGCAGGTTGACCAGCTTCACGATGATGTCGCCACTGCTACTGTCACGGACAATGGACTTGCCGATACGCTTCGCCACATCATCCCTTCCGCTGTTGAGTGCCATCTCGCTGTAGATATATTCATCACCACTGTGCTGGCCGAACAGTTGCTGTATGTAATAGCCCACTGTCGGTTTCACCTCGTGATGGTTGAAATAGATCAGGTCGGGGTTCCATTGTGTGTATCCTTCCTTAGCCAGCAATGGTGCATAGGAGGTCATCACCACTATATCCCCGTTGCGTTCCACATTGCACAAGTGAAGCGCTTCGGCCAGAGCCGTCTCCATATTGCTGGCTCTGTCGGGGAGGTGTGCGGCGAACTCACCCAGATAAACCTTCGATTTGGTCCGGTCATACCGGTCATAAAAATCCTGATTGTGGAGATACCAACCCGGGGGATTGTAGTAATGTTCATCTACGATGGGAATAGCCAGTTTGTCAGCCAGCTTCCACCCCTCCACATAATCTGTTCCCTCGAAGAAGGGTCCCACGGTGCCAATCACCGTTATTTCGGGATACCTCTCCCTCACGGCATTGTAGATCATGGTGAACCGCTCCTCGAAGATGTCGGTGATCAGATCCTCGTTGCCCACTCCAATATACTTCAGGTTGAACGGTTCCGGATGACCCGCCTCAGCCCGTTTTCGTCCCCATTCCGTTTTCGCATCACCATTGGCATATTCAATCAGGTCGAGCACATCCTGCACGTAGTGATCCATTTCGCTCATGGGGATGCCTCCCTGCTGTCCTCCCAGCGCGCAGCCGTGGTGACCTGAGTTCTGGCACGGCACACCGGCTGCTATCACGGGGATGGGCTCCGCTCCTATATCTTCACAGAACTGAAAATATTCAAAATAACCCAGCCCGAAGGACTGGTGATAGCCCCAGATGTTGCGTTGGGGCCGGCGTGCTTCCAGCGGCCCGATGGTGTTCTTCCAATGATAGATATTCTCCAGGCCATCACCGTGTGCCACACACCCTCCGGGGAAACGCATGAAACGAGGTTTCATGTCGGCCAGCGTCTGTGCCAGGTCCGCCCTCAACCCGTTACGGCGACCGTTGAAGGTCTTTTGCGGAAAGAGAGAGATCATGTCCAGATCGACCCTGCCAAGCATCTGGGGCTCAATGAGCAGCCGTGCATCAGTGGCAGTTTTGTTTGCCACCAGCACCACTTCCAGTTTCTTCCAGTTGTTGCCTGCCTTTTTGGTCTGTGCCTCACCGATGATGTAACCCTCACTATCTATGAGACGGATGAGGAGGCTGCCCTTGCCGGATTCAGGTGCACGGGCAAAGAGCGAAAAGTTGTATTTCTCTCCTGCCGTCACCGGTATACCGTTGAAACCTTCATTGATGAGTGAGACTCCTTTCTTGTCGACCTGCAATGCAGCATAGTGTCTGTTGTTGGGATGGATGGGTGCCACGGTGTCAATACGGAATGTATCGGTATTGATCACCCTCCATGCTTTGCCGCTGTGCCAGCTATCATCACTTCCCAGCTTGTCGCTCAAACTGTATTCAAACCCCCTGTTTTGCACCAGCTCGGCATACAGGCCACCATCGGCAGCATAGTTGATATCTTCATAGAAGATGCCGAGCAATAGATCACTTATCTCCTTCTTCCTTGTACCATCGGCCCTTATCAGCGCATCGACCGAGTGTAACGATGCAAACCGATCGGGATCTGACAGCGTCGTTTCACCATAAAGGCCCGCCTTGTAGGAGGCCAGTTGTTGTGTCGTCATCAGCTCCTTCACGCTCTGCCACTTTATCCTGTGCAGGGTCCCTGTTTCCCTCTTTCCTGCGATCACCACGCTCTCCCTCATCCCGGGGAGGGCCGCTGACGCCGTGGTGGGGCCATAGGCTTTAAAATCCCTGGTTGAAACGGAGAAGGTGGTCTTCACACCGTCCATATCACTTAACCATGTAATGGTATAGTGACCGGAAGAAGGGTGATGAGTGATCGCAGGTGAGTGGCACTGCCCGTTGTCCATCACGGGCGTATAACTCTGCCGTCCCCAGCGTATCAGATCGGGAGAGGAGGAATGACCAAAGGCGCCATCGCGTTCGTTCAGACTCCATATACAGTGCCACAGACCTTCAGGGGAGCGGAAGAGAAAAGGGGTGAGCATCCTTTTCTCCGATCCCCATCTGCCATAATCATTTTTCAGGAAGCTATGCTCAGGACCTATCGGATACCAATCGACCCTGTTGTGGCTCCAGGCAAAATGAAGTCCGTTATGGTTGTAATTCTTGTCTGTGGCGTAGGCGAAGAGATAGGCTGAATCGGGCTCGTTGGCACAGCCATCCTGTACTTTTGAGACGAAGAGCAAAAGCAGTATGAGCAATAGCCCGGGAAATTCCTTTCTCATGATCTCTTTGGCTGGCTATTAGCAGGTAAAGTGGGTCTCGGTGAATTTGCCCATCAGTTGATACTTCTTGTACAACTCACCGTAGATTGCATGATTTTCCATGTTGGGATGGTATTCGAAGGCAAATCCGTGTCCCATCGCATCTTGTGCCTCCTCCACCTTTTCATATACACCGGCAGTGACGGCAGCAAACATCGCTGCACCAAATGCACAGGCCTGTTCCGTCTTCGCTACCTTGATCGACATACCCAACACATCGGAGAGGGTCTGCATCACGAAAGGTGATTTCAATGAGATGCCACCAATACCTATCACCTGCTTGATCTCGACCCCATTCTCCAACAGGCGGTCAACAATAGCTTTCGACCCGAATGCGGTAGCCTCGACCAGTGCCCTGAAAATAAGCGGTGCAGTACTGCCAAGCGTGAGGCCGGTGATGGTGCCCTGTAGCAGCTGGTTTGCATCGGGAGTGCGGCGACCGTTCATCCAGTCGGTGGCAAGAATGGTGCTCTCAGTGATGGGTACTTTTTCCGCTTCTCTGGTCAACGCGGGAATGATGGCATCGGTCACCTCGGCAATCAGTTTCTCCTTTGTCTCCTCATCGAGCAGTGATGACTGTCCTAGAATCTCATGCAGCGGCCATTCAAGCAATCGCTTAAACCATGCGTAGATATCGCCGAAGCCTGACTGCCCTGCCTCCAGGCCAATCATGCCGGGTATCACCGACCCGTCCACCTGGCCACAAATACCCGGGATCAGCTTCTCGCCGAGCTCTTCATAGGGTACAGCCATGATGTCGCAGGTGGATGTGCCAATCACCCGAACGAAGTCACCTGGTTTGATCTGTGCGCCTACGGCACCCATGTGACAGTCGAATGCACCCACGGCCACGGCCACGTCTGTTGTCAGCCCCAGACGCATGGCCCACTCCTCGGTGAGCTGTCCTACCTTCACATTACTTGGATGAGTCTCATCGAACAGCCGCGAACGATAACCGGCAAGCAGCGGATCCAGCGCCGTAAGAAATGCTTCGGAGGGCAAACCGCCCCACGACGCGTGCCACATTGCTTTGTGCCCTGCAGCACAACGACTGCGAGGCATCGTCTCCGGCTTACTGTTGCCGGTAATGAGTGCCGGCAACCAGTCGCAATGCTCCACCCATGAGTAGGCCGCGTTCCTTACCTGTTCATCTTCACGCAGCACATGCAGCATCTTGGCCCATACCCACTCAGATGAGTAGATGCCACCTTCATATGCGGTGTAGTCCATCTCCCAATTCCTTGCCAGCGTGTTGATCTCATCGGCCTCTTTCACCGCCGTATGATCTTTCCAGAGCACAAACATCGCATTGGGGTTTTCGGAGAACTCGGGCAACAGCGCCAGCGGTAACCCCTCATCATTGGTCAGCACTGGTGTCGACCCGGTGGTGTCGAAAGCCATGCCCACCACATGTGCAGCAGCGCCGGCAGGTGCCTTCGCCAGTGCTTCACGAATGCTTTCCTCCAGCACGTCGATATAATCGAGTGGATGCTGGCGGTAACGGTTGCTCCTCGGATCACAATACCTGCCCTCTTTCCAGCGGGGGTAATACTTCACCGAAGTGGCGATCTCTTCACCGTTCAATGCGTCGGCAATGACGGCCCGGCATGAATCCGAGCCGTAATCCAGTCCTATCACATATTTCTTCATAGCTTTTTTATTGTAGCGATTTATTCAACAGATAATAGATCTCGTTGACCTTGAGTTCGAACTTGAAGTTGTTGATGGTGGTATCATTATCAATCGTCATCAGCTCGATGCCCGAGATATCCGCATAATCTTCAAAATACTCATTGGTCAGCGCGTAGGTGAAGGCGGAGTGATGCGTTCCTCCGGCATAGATCCATGCGGCCGCGCCAATCTCCAGGTTGGGTTGCGGTATCCATAGTGCACTGGCTACAGGCAGCTTGGGTAATGCCTCCTCCGGCTTGATCACATCTACATTGTTGACGATCATACGGAAGCGATTGCCCATATCCACGATGGTGCTTGCCAGTCCTGTTCCGGCATCGGCAGTGAACACCAGACGTGCGGGATCGGCCTTGCCTCCTATACCCAGCGGGTGTACCTCCAGTCTCGGTTTCTGACTTGTGATGGCGGGAGAGACCTCCAGCATATGTGATTGTAAGATGGCACTCTTCTCCCCCTTGAAATGGTAGGTGTAATCTTCCATAAAGGAGCAACCACCCTTTAATCCTTGCGACATCACCCAGATGGTTCGCAGCAGGGCAGCTGTCTTCCAGTCACCCTCGGCTCCGAAGCCGTAACCTTCGGCCATCAGTCGCTGGCTGGCCAGACCGGGTAGCTGGTTCAGACCGTGGAGCGCATCGAAATTGGTGGTGAATGCTTTTGCATTTTTGTCTTTCAGAAAACGACGAAGAGCAATCTCGATACGTGCTGACTCGCGCACCTGTCCATGGTTCCCGGCTCCTTCTTTACAGTTGTCGGCGAAAGTGTAAAGCTGCTCATATTCCGACACCAACGTATCAATCTCCTTCTCGGTTACCTTATCCTGGTATGCCACCAGATCACCTATAGAATAATAATCGACATGATAACCCAGACGCAGCTCAGCCTCCAGACGGTCACCATCGGTCACGGCCACATTGTTCATGTTGTCACCGAAGCGTACGATCACCATATCCTGTGCATCGGCCCAGGCGGCAGCCACACGCATCCAGACTGCCATACGCTCCTGCACGTTCCTGTCGGCCCAGTGGCCCACCACTACCTTCCTGTTTTTACGCATACGACTCACGATATGGCCAAACTCACGATCACCATGTGCCGACTGGTTGAGATTCATGAAGTCCATGTCGATCTCACTCCAGGGTATCTCCTTGTTGAACTGTGTGTGCAGGTGTAAGAGCGGCTTGTGGTAGTTTTGCAGTCCTTTGATCCACATTTTTGCCGGCGAGAAGGTGTGCATCCAGGTGATGATACCCACACATTCGGGTGCCGTGTTGGCCTCCTTGAACACTTTCTCCACCTCGGGTGATGAGTTGGCCGTTCCTTTATAAACCACCTTTACCGGCAGCGTGCCGGCGTCGTTCAAGCCTTTGACAATCTCCTCCGAGTGGGCGTTGACGGTGATCACCGCATCACCTCCATACAGGAGCTGTGCTCCTGTAACAAACCATACTTCCTGATTCTTAAATTCCATATTTTTGATGTAATTGTAAATCGGTGATTGTATCCGTTCAGATAGTGAGGAAGCAATCGCCGATCCGGGTTAATAATTATTTCTGTCCGTAATAGGCGTCAGGCCCATGCTTGCGTGAGAAGTGCTTCTCTATCAGCAGCTTGTTCATAGTCAGCTGCGGGTTTACCTGTAGTGAGATGAATGCCATTCTGGCTACCTGCTCCATCACCGCGGCATTATGCACCGCTTCATCCGCATCTTTCCCCCATGAGAAAGGGCCATGGTTTTTCACCAGCACAGCAGGTATATGGAGCGGGTTCAACCCCTTGAAGCGTTCAATAATCACGCTGCCTGTCTCCTCCTCATACGCACTCTTCACTTCCGCTTCGGTCATATCGCGGGTGCAGGGAATGGCATCACTGAAATAGTCGGCATGCGTAGTCCCTATATTGGGAATGTCGCACCCTGCCTGGGCCCATGCGGTGGCGTAGGTGGAGTGGGTATGCACCACTCCGCCGATATCGGTGAACGCCTTGTATAACGCAAGGTGGGTAGCGGTATCTGATGAGGGCTTGTAATGGCCCTCTACCCTGTTGCCCTCCATGTCCACCACCACCATATCCTCCGCTTTCATGTTGTCGTAGGAGACGCCGGAAGGTTTGATGACCACCAGCTTATTTTCTCTGTCGATGGCACTCACGTTGCCCCAGGTGAAGAGTACCAGCCCGTGTGCTACCAGGTCAAGGTTTGCACGGTACACCTGCTGTTTCAGTTGTTCTATATAGGTCATCTTCTTTTATTTTAATTCGAGCATCACCACCGACTTGGAAGGCAGCACTACAGAGAGGTTGCTCCCCGTAAGAGATGCACCCTTAAACTCTTTCACTGACACTTTTGACGGTTGGCCGATGTGGTTGTAATCATTGATCTTGTCGGCGGTAAGCATCTGGCCGGCTATGTTTTTCACCGATGCACCCACCAGCTGTGTGGAGATACGTTGTTCATTATTCGGGTCGGTATTCACCAGTGTGATGTGAATCCTGCCCTCGGCATCTTTCGATGCGGAGACGCTCACGGCATCAATCTCCCTGTCACCCTGTCTGTATTTGTTGCTGATGAAGGAGATGGGAAGAAGGGTGGCATCCTGATGCACCTTGTAGAGATAGAAGACCCAGTAGGTGGGGGTAAGCACCATCTTCTCCTCATCGGTGAGGATCACAGCCTGCAGCACGTTCACCGTTTGAGCGAGATTGGCCATCTGCACACGGTCGCTGTGACGGTTGAATATATTCAGGTTGATACCTGCCACGATCGCATCACGCATCGTGTTCTGCTGATAGAGAAATCCCGGGTTGGTGCCCGGCTCCACATTATACCAGGTACCCCATTCGTCGATGATCATCCCCACACGCTTTTGCGGATCGTAACGGTCCATGATGCGTGCATGTTTCGTGATCAGCTCATCCATAAACAATGTTTTCTCGATGGTGGTGAAATACTCCGCTTCATCGAAATCGGTGGCCGATCCCTTATCGCTCCAGTTTTTTGTAACGGTATAGTAATGAAGTGAGAGGCCCTGCATATGGCGACCAGCGTTCTGCATCACTGTCTCGGTCCAGTTGTAGTCGTCACCGTTGGCACCACAGCCAATCTTATAGATATGATTCTCACCGTAATTCCGGGCGTAGGTGGCATAATGGCGATAGAGATCGGCATAATATTCAGGTCGCATATTACCGCCACAACCCCAGCTTTCGTTGCCTATACCCCAGTATTTCACTTTCCACGGCTCTTCACGGCCGTTCTGGCGGCGCAGGTTGGCCATCGGGCTCTCACCGTCGAAGGTTACATATTCGATCCATTTGGACATCTCCTCCACGGTGCCGCTACCGACGTTTGCACTGATATAGGGTTCGGTGCCCAGCTGTTCACAGAGATCAAGGAACTCATGAGTGCCGAAGCTGTTGTCTTCGACCACACCACCCCAGTGGGTGTTGATCATTTTCGCCCTGTTCTCACGGGGGCCGATACCGTCCATCCAGTGGTACTCATCGGCGAAGCATCCTCCCGGCCAGCGCAGGTTAGGGATGCGAATATCCTTAAGTGCATTGACCACGTCGGTGCGGATGCCGCGGGTGTTGGGGACGGATGATGCTTCACCCACCCAGTAACCTCCGTAGATACATCGACCCAGATGTTCTGAAAAATGGCCGTAGATCTGACGGTTGATGGTTTGTTTGCCCTGATCAGCTTCGATGATGAGCCGGTTCTGCGCTGAGATGGATGCACTGCATAAAAGCAGCAGTGCAAGCATCTGGAATGTTTTTTTTCGCTTCATGGATGATCTGTTTTATTGTAAAGATACTATTTTTTTTAAATAATTCATAAAGTAATGCTCGTGAGGCAGTAATCATTCGTGCCGTTGCTTCCACAGCCTATGGACCCTTACTCCCGGTTTGTCAGTATCGATCCTCCACCCGGTTGAACGGTAAGCCTGATCTCACCCTCTTCACCAACGCTCACGCGGCTTAATTGCGGCGTGCGATCTTTATTGTCGGAGTAGTGAGAGACTATTTGTCCGGAAAGCATGGGAAGTGCTATATTCACCTCTTTCACCTCTTCACCTGCATTGATGGCTGCCACGTACCACTGTTCACCGTGACGTCTTGCCAGCACTGCAAACTTCCCGGGATAACCATCAATGAAGAGCGTCTCGTCCCAAAGGGTGGGGATCTCTTTCAAGAACGCGATCACGAAGGAGGGTTGCTCAGTCAGGTTATTGGGTGTGATGCCGAAGTTCTGTATGGGTGACTGAAATAGTACCGCCGTAGCCATCTGGAAGGTCTCGGTAGTCATGCGCCTGTGCCCCCCGTTGTTGTCGCGGTTATGTTGCTTGTTCAGCAGTACAGGCCCAAAGTCCATGGATGCCAAACTGTTACGGATAAAAGGATGTAGCGTGGCATTGTACGCTTCATGGTCGTTGGCATGCTGTGAGAAGATCAGGTTCTCGGAGGCGAGTACAGCCTCACTTCCTGCGAAATTGGGGTACATCCGTTCCCATCCACGGGGCAGGGTACATCCATGAAAGATCACCGTCAGCCCGTAATCATTGGCATCCGACAGGATCTCTTCATAAAGCTTCATGGTCTCCTGCTTATCACCGCCAAAGAAATCGACTTTAATCCCTTTCACGCCGATGCTATTCATCCATGCCATCTCCTTTTTGCGTGCTACGGCGTTGTTCATCTGATTCTTCGGTCCCTGGGGAGCATCGCTCCAATAGCCATTGGAGTTATACCAGAGGGAGATGCCCACATTTTTGGAGGCAGCATATTGTGCCAACGCTTCCATTTTTTTCTTTCCTATACGGCTGTCCCACCAGTTGTCGATCAGCACCAGCTCGTAGCCCATCTCCGCCGAGAGGTCGATGAATGCTTTCTGGTCTTCTTCGTTGATGCTTTCATCCTGCCAGAGGAGCCAGCTCCAGGTTGATCGCCCAAAATTGTATTTCTTGGAGGGCTGATACTGTGGTTCCACCAAGTCGAATGCGATGGTTGTCTCCACTATCGGCTTCAGGTGATCACCCAGGGTGATGGTACGCCAGGGTGTCTCACCCGGTAAAGGGATGCCCGGGCTGGCACTGCCGATGCCGTTGTTCTCCCCCTCTTCCGGGTAAGAGATGGTGTAAAGACCGTCAACGGTGCCCTCACTCAGTTTTGAACCGCAGTATAAACCGTTCACTCCCGTCTCGGAGACCAAGGCCCAACCATCATCGCCCACATGAAATAGACCGGGGAAGGTATATCCCAGGCCATATCGGGAGGGAGTACCCACCGGTTCATCTGGCACATACTCCTCCTCATAGCTGGGTTTGGTACGCTTCCAGCCGGTCATGGGTGGTGCCTGAGGGGTGAGGAAGGTGGTGGTGAAGGAAGGAAAGTTGAATCCTGTCAGCTCTTTTTCAATGATACAACGGGCTATCTCCCCATTCTGTGCCAGTGAATATTTGAATGCTACATCATTGTTACTCACACGGAAGGTGATGCTGAACTGTTCCTTCTGCGCTGTCTCGTAGGTACAGGTCAGCTCATTGGCAAGGTACTCCACCCGGCTTCGTTTGATCTTTGGTTCCTGATAAGCGTATTGTATGGTTCTGCTATTAGTTTCAACCAGCACCAGGTGGCGACTGAAATCGCTTACGTTGGTGATCAGCCCCAGTGGTGACTCTTCCAGCACCCTCTTTTTCTTGTAGGTGAGATTGTAGGAAACGGTTCCGTTATTCAATTGGATATTTACCAGCAGGTTGCCGTCAGGACTGCTTATCTGCCTATTCTCCGAGGAGACCGGAATCAGCATGGATAACAGCAGGAGTATCAGTAATGTTCTTTTCATCAGCTAATAGATTGATATAAGCACAAAAATAGCGTTTTTTTTAGCATGAACAGGTAGAGAATTGAACACAATTGGTGGAAAAATAGATAAAAGCCGAATGAGCAGAGCACTCATCCAGCTTTTATTATTCAAGGAACTCACTTTAAGGCAATGATTGTTCCGCTCGTTTACAATTTAAATGTATAGATATGAAACGTATGAGCATCCATCTCTGACTCCAGTATATGGCCGTTGATCGTGATTTCACTCTCCACGGGAACAATCAGCGTGGGGTTCCCGATCGTATTCTCTGCATCCGGCTCATCCGATTTCAACGCGATGACCCTGCCTTCGGTGAGCTTCTCTCTCTTTTTTAAACCCTCAAAGTTGAAACGTACAGGCTGACTCTTTTCCGAAGTGTTCACAATCTTTATGATCACCACATTTTGATCCTCATCCCACACGGCACTTGCGAAGAGTCCGTTTTGACCTTCCGCACCGGAGACAGCTTTCCCTTGCATCGTCAGCGGCAGCACATGGGTTCCCTTGTTCATTGAGAACAACTGCTGCACGTAGTAACTCACGGTTTTCACACTGTGGAGGTTGTCGAACCAGATCATGTCAGGACGCCACTGCCACCCTTCCACATGAGCGAACAGGGGAGCATAGGTTGCCATATGTACAATATCGGCATTACGTTCCATCCCGGTCATAAAAGCAGCTTCCAGGAGGGAGGTGTAGAAATGATTCCATTTTTTACCTTTACCGTGACAAGCATACTCGCCTGCGAACACTTTGGGGCCCTTGCGATCGTAGTTGTCATAGCGCGCGCCCTGCTTCAGAAACCAGCTCTCGGGACGATAGAAATGTTCATCCACCAGATCCACATTCAGCTTTTTCATCTCCGGCCAGAGGTATTCAAACTGTTCACCTTCGGAGCCGGGGCCGGAACCACCAATGATCTTCATTTCGGGGTACTGCTTACGGATTGCCTCGATGAAGGGTTTTAGGCGTACCACATATTCCTCTCCCCATTGCTCATTGCCAATAGCGATATATTTGAGGTTGAAAGGTTCAGGATGACCCATTTCGGCACGCACTTTGCCCCATTCACTCGCGGCGTTACCATTTGCGAACTCAATCAGGTCGAGCGCATCACGGATGTAGCCATCCAGATCACATACTGCCACGTGTGCATGTTCATCCTCGTTCTGATACTGACATGCCAGTCCCACGTTCACTACCGGCAGCGGCTCGGCACCCAGCTCTTCGGAAAGAAGGAAATATTCATAGAATCCAAGGCCGTAGCTCTGGAAATAGTCCGGAAAAAAGCGATGTGGAAAAGTATAGTGCCAGCGGTTTTCGTTCAACGCTCTGTTCTCTACCGGTCCCACACTCTTCTTCCAGTCGTAGCGAGTCTCCAGGTCGGTACCCTCCACAATACATCCTCCGGGGAAACGGAAAACACCCGGACGAATGTCATAGAGAGCCTGCGCGAGATCCTTGCGCAGGCCATTCTCATGCCCGTTCCAGGTGTCAACGGGAAAGAGCGAGATATGTTCCAGATCGACACTGTTTGCTGATTCGAGGAAAATCCGTAACATAGCCTTGGGTTCAGTTTCCGGCGATTTGAACAGCAGTTGGTATTTTTTCCACTCTTTCGAGTCGATCACCAGCTCCTCCGATGTGAGAGGCTGATGTTCTCCCATCGACGAGTAGTTGATTAATTGGACACTTATTTTACTCGCTTCGCCCGTAACACGGGCCCATACTGAGAAGCGATACGCTTTCCCCGCTTCCACACCGATGCCGAAAAAGCCTTCGTTTTGCAGTCCGGTGCGTTTATGGCCATGTCCAGGATGATCGAGACGTGCATAATGCGGATTGCTCTCAAAGGGACCGTCATCCTTCAATGTCACCTTTCCGTATGTTTCCCATCCCATAAAGCTTTGGGGGAACTCAAACGAGCGGTTCTTGATTAATTCGGCGTAGAGGCCACCATCTGCTGCATAGTTGATATCTTCAAAGAAAAGACCATACATCGTCGGTTGAATTTCTGCGCCCTGCTTGTGGGTGCGGATGATCATCTCGTTTGTCTGGGCCTGAACGGCAATGCCGAATGAGAGTGCCAGCAAGGTGAATAATAGCTTCTTACAATTTTTCATCTGTTATTATATTTATGTTATGTTATTTTATTCGTTTACCCCACACCGAACGACCTTCATCATCCAATCCGGTAAGAAGGATTGTCCGGGTCTGTTTTTCCCAGTCGTGTCCTGCAAAGATATATAAATTACGGATTGTTTCCTTGTCCACAGTGAAGGTCATGGTCTGATTCTTCTGATTGAAGCTCCATGATCCGTGATCACTGGTAGTGCCATCACTGTGCAGCCTCAAAGGATACGAACTGTTCCATTCCTCATTTTCTAAACTGCCCTTTCCCCACATAATCTGTCCTGCTTCAAGCTGCCGTTCATGTGTTGATTCCCTGATTCTGATTATTTCCCAGTCACCTGCAATCTCCTTTTCGGATACAATCCGTCTCTCGTCACCTGCATATCTTTGTGGTGAGACTACAGGCCAACCGTCAGGTGTGAAAAAAAGCTCCCTGAGGTGCAATACCATCAGATGATTGCCTGGAGATAATCGCCCCTGGTGCGCCATGAAGTAACGCCCGTCGTCAGTGGCAAGAAGACTACAGTGGCCTGTGCCTGCCCATCCGGGATGATGGTCGAAGCGGTAGGGTGCTGTGATGATGGGGTAGTTGTTG
>CAYUQE010000041.1:0-10195 GCA_964446805.1 uncultured Proteiniphilum sp.
ACAATGGAGCCGGTCAGATCCCTCTTCCTTGCACTTCCGTAGCCGATTACTACCACCTCATCCAGTGCCTGAACATCTTCCGCCATGATCACACTGACCACTGAGCGGCCGTTGAGCGGCTCCTCGATAGTGAGCATCCCGATATAACTAAATACGATGGTGGCGTCCTGGGGTACATTGCTTAAGGTGTAATTGCCGTCGATATCAGTCACGGTGCCAATGGTTGAGCCTTTCACCAATACGGTGACACCTATTGCCGGGTCACCTGTTGCTCCTTCTGTAACCGTTCCTGTGACGGTTTTTTGCTGTTGCGCAAAAAAAACAAAAGAAAACAGCAATAAACTGACTACTGTTGCGATTTTCAATTTCATAGGTTCTTAATTTATTATTTGAAATAACTTTAAGGTCAAAGAAAATGAACCTATTTCAGATAAAGAAAGATTTAACCTCATTAAAAATACGTTATGTTTTACAACATATTTTTGAAGGATACTTTTTTACTACAGTTTAATGTTTTAGTTATATGATATTCAGGGAGTAACATTTTAAGAAATAATAAGTGTACAGTATCCATTTATTGAAAATTCAACATGAAATCAACCAAATTCACCGATTCTGCCAGGTTTATTTTCTTTCGTAAACGGTATCTGGCAGCTTCAACACCCCGGGTAGATATATTTAACATGGCGGCAACCTCCTTCGAGGAGTAGTTTAGTCTAAGCAAGGCGCACAATTTTAAATCAGTAGGGGTGAGAGTAGGGTATTTCTCTTTCAATTTACGAAAGAAGTTCTGATGAATAAGGTCGAAGTTATCCTGAAACTGCTTCCATTCATCCTCCTCCGACAAATTATTGCCGATCATGTTCACCAGTTCATTCCCCTGCACACGATTTATTTTGCCGGCAAGGATTTGTTGCTGAATAGTGGAGCGTAGATTTTTGAGAAATTCAGCATGGTTGATAATCAGCATGGTGGCACTTGCCAGCTCTTTGCCCTTAAAGGTGAGTTCAGATTCAAGTTTTTCATTTCTCAATGAGGTGATCTCTTTTTCCTGACGTTCAAGTTGTGCAAGACGTCTGTTTTCCTGCTCGATGAAGAGTTGGTTTTTCTTGTGTATGATCTTTTGAATGTGATTTTTAATGATCCATCCACTCAGCAATAGCATGATGATGATGTAGGAGATGATTGCCCACCATGTGACGTACCATGGATTTTTAATGCGGAAAGAAAAACTGACTGTAGACAGTTCATAGCCGGAATTATCCAATACACGGGCTATCAGGATATACTCGTCGGCCGGAAGGTTGTTGTAAGCGATGGACAGTTTTTCATCAGCGGTTACCCATCGGTTGTCATATCCATCCAGAAAGCACTCTACGCGGAATATTTTTTTTGAAAACTCAGGATGACTGAATTGAAATGCGATGTCATTGTTTTTATATTCGATGATTCCTTTTATTCTTGGGTCAAGGTAGAAGGTGCGGTCATTCTTGCGGTCATAATAGGTAACGGAGGATATCTGCAGATTGCTTGATTCCTGCAGGATTTCGTCCGTGAATCTGTATCTGCCGATTCCGCCATTCAGACTAAAAAAAGATACACTGTCGCCCACCACATAGACGTTCGCCCTCCCTTCATTGGGCGGATTGTTCAGGATGCTGTAAGGAATACGATCCTTCAACCTGTATCTATTCCTTGTGAATTCGACCAGTGCATACTCTGTGTTACGAATAAACCAATATAAGTCATCGTGCACCGGCACAATCCGATAGCTGTCGGCAAAACCCGGGAGATCTTGGTTCAAAAGTGTAAAGGGAACTATTTTCTGTTGTATGTCGTCGTAGGTGTAAAAGCTGATGCCATCGGCAAAGACAATTCTTCCTTTTAGTTTCATCACTTTTACCGCCCGCAGTGGTGACTGTAGTGAAACATCGAGCGAGAGGAAGTTCTCAATCTGAGCCACCTGGCTCAGGTCATTCTTCAGTTTCAGCCGATATACGCCTTTATACATATGTCCGGCCCAGATATTTCCTGAATGATCGACCTCGAGATTATTTATCAGATCGGAAAACCCTTTAATCTGATGACTGAAAATCCATTTGCCCGTGGAGTCCTGTGAATAGACATAAAGGGCTGTATAAGTAGACTCAAGTAGTATTTTTTTTCCGTTCAAGGTTGTCTCGATCATATCCATACCACCCGTGCGGGCACCAGGAATGAGCATCTCACGATCATCCTCAAGTTGTGAGGTACCGAGGTTATGACCTACGAAGACCTGACGGCCGAAATTTTTAATGAACCACGACTGATTTTCGAAACCCGTCAGACGGGCTATTTTATCATTCACCGGGTAATTATAGACACCCTGGTTTGTAGCCAGGTAAAGCTTGTCATCGAAAGTGAGGATATCCTCCACCAGACCTATCTGAGTCTCTGTTGGTTCATAAAAAGTGAAGGGTGAGTTGGTCCTGATATTGGAAATGCCGTTATCCAGTGCAGCCCAGATACTGTGCTCCCTGTCGCTGTATAATGCCAATACCGTATTGTTGTTTAATCCATTCGTGCGATTGATATGCCACCGTTTCTCCCCCTTGCGATTGATGGCAAGCAGCCCATCATTCAAGGTCCCCAAAACATAGAGTGAATCTCCGGAGGTGGTGGCCCTGTTCACAATGGCCTCTTTCAACGCATCGTCAATCTCTGTTTTCCATGGTTCAGCAGACTGCAGATCATTGCTCAATCTGTACACACCGCTCTTTGCGGTCACCAACAGGTACTCCTCATCGAAAGGTAAAACAGCCACTATATTGTCGTTCAATAGATTTCGCGGTATCACAGGGTGGAATGTTTCACCATCGAAATGACTGAAATCGCTATTGATCAACTGGGCAAACAGCCGGTTACCCGTAGGAAAGAAGTACAACACACCCGGGCCGGGTCTGAAGGTCCTTATCTGCTCCTGCTCCAGCACAAAGATGGCAGAAAAAGACTGGAAATATATTTTATTTCCGAAGAGAAAAATTTTCCAGATCTCGTCGTTGTGAAACGCATATCCTTCAAGCCTGCTTATGAGTGAGTGATAGATAAGCTGATGGGTGTGATCCTGCTCAAAATAGCCAAACTCTTCGAACGAACCCACATAGATACGCTCCGGGGAGCTGTCATGAGCTACAAGGATGGACTTCACCGATAGATTATTGGGCAGTTTGTGTAGATTCCAGTTGACCCCGTCAAAGCTCAGGAGACCATTATTATTGCCAAAATAAATCTCGCCATTACTCCCCTGGGCAATGTTCCAGTTTTGGTTGCCCGCCTTATAGTTGCCGGTGGTATAGTTGTATACAGGAGGAATAAAAGGGATATCCTGAGCTCTCCCATTCGTGGTGAGAGCAATGATGATTACGGTCATGCATGCCGCATAACAAAAAGTACTGCTAATGCGATGGATCATCTCATAAAAAACTGGTTGAAGGGATCAGACTATTTCTTCTGCAACAATAATTCAATTTCATTCTCATTCAGTACTTTCACATTGGTGAAAAGAAATTTCTGATCGATAAAATTACCATATTGATTACATTCATTGATGGCAGCATTGAGGCTCGATTTCACATCCTTGTCGAAAGGGAAGAGCATCAGGATCGTAAAATATCTCTCTTTGATTTCCAG
The DNA here is from genome assembly GCA_964446805.1 of uncultured Proteiniphilum sp. Classification (GTDB taxonomy): domain Bacteria; phylum Bacteroidota; class Bacteroidia; order Bacteroidales; family Dysgonomonadaceae; genus Proteiniphilum. Next base: position 3,670 of record CAYUQE010000041.1, read on the forward strand.
CTTTTCAATCACCACTTCTGCCTTCTGCAGTTGAAAAGGAAACTCCCGCTCTACAATCTCTTTTTGCAGATCGGTGAACTCCAGCCTTTCATTGGTAGTGAAGAGCGCGAAAAAACGAAGCTTCTTCTCATGTCCTCCCAGTCCTGAGGAGATGTACACCTGTTGTTGTCCCGACAGATCGGAACTAAGTACAATACGACTGCTTATCAGTGCCATGGCGGACCAATGAAGCAGTTCGGGTTCAAGCGGACTACTGTGATATGTTTCTATGGAACGATAGGCACCCACATTAGGGATGGAAGCGAGCAAGGTTAAGCTTCGCTTTTTTCGCTCCATGGATTGATCGGGGGAGAAGAGAATGGCCACCTCTTCATCTCGTACAAACGGGCTGTTTTCTTTTCTCAATCTGTCGAAGTATCTGAAATATTCCATCTGCTCCTCAATAGGTATCAGTTCCTCGAGGATGTGGAACGAGTCAATTCCTTGTTCGTTCAGCGTTTCCCGTAATTTTGCCAAAAGATCATCTTGTCCACTCATAACGACAAAGATATATTTTTTTCCTGTTTCAGGGTGTTCTCTCAAGCAAAATGTTGTCTGACAAAGCACTTAATTTCCTTAAATTTCATCAATATGCCACTTATTTGCTCAGAATTGTATAAATTCGCACTATCAAACTGTAGCCCCATCCCCTATGAAGATAAAAATTGTCAATACCTCCCGCCATCCGCTACCGGAATATGCCACTGTGTCTGCAGCCGGCATGGATTTACGTGCGAATTTGGCACAACCGGTGGAGCTGAAACCGTTGGAGCGGTCATTGATTCCCACAGGTATCTTTATCCAGCTCCCTGAAGGATACGAAGCGCAGATACGTCCCCGCAGCGGACTGGCAGTGAAGCACGGCATCAGCATTGTGAATGCACCCGGCACCATTGACGCCGATTATCGGGGTGAGATATGTGTGATACTTGTCAACCTCTCGAATGAAAGTTTTATCATTCATGATGGTGAACGTATCTGTCAGATGGTGATTGCACAATATACACAGGTGCAATGGGACAACGTGGAGAGACTGGATGAGACAGAACGGGGTGCCGGCGGGTTTGGACATACGGGCAAAAAATAACAACCATCACCAAAGAATGCAATATACAATCACGATAAGAAGACTGTTTCTCTCGCTTGTTTTATCTACGCTGATCTCAGGATTATTGCCCGTGGAGGCAGTTGCTCAGCAGGAGATCACCTCTATACAGCTCAACGATGAATCACGACGTAAGTTTGATCATTTTTTCTATGAAGCGTTGAATGCCAAAGCGCTGGGAAAATATGACGAGGCACTCGATTATTTTCAACACTGCCACTCATTGGATTCTACCAATGCCAGTGTACTAATTGAGTTGGGCACCTTTTACAATGTCCTGCAGGAGAAAAACAGGGCACTTGATTACTTTCAGAAGGCAGTCTATTACGACAAGAAGAACTACTACTACAACATGATGCTTGCCGGTCTGAGTAAAGAGCTTGATCTGAAAAAGGATGTGGTAGCTATTTACGAACGGTTGTTAAAGCTCTACCCGGACAAACAAGATCTTAATTTTGAATTGGCGAATGCCTATGCCGATAATGGAGAACTGCAAAAAGCCATCGACGCGCTGAACAGGTTAGAACAGGGGGTCGGTATCGCTGAGGTGATTACATTGAACAAGTATCGTCTCTATGCGTTGATGAATAAAAAAGAAAAAGCATTTGACGAGATTCAGCAGATCATCAATAAGAATCCGGTAAACCCGAGATATCTCGTATTGATGGGAGACCTATACCTGGAAGACAATCAACATAAGAAAGCATTGCATTCCTATCGGCAGGCAGAGAAGATTGATCCTGATTTTCCGGCACTCATTCTCTCCATGGTCAACTATTTTGAAAAAACCAATAACAAGGAGGCTGCGCAGGCAGCACTACAGAAAGCAATCACGGGGAGCTCGATGGAGGTCGAAGCCAAATTACAGCTGCTCACACGCTACCTCGGCATCCTCCAGCAGGATAAGCAGGATCTTACGCAGGCCAACTCCCTCTTCGATGCGCTCTTTGAACAATACCCCAACAATACCCAGCTCAACATGATTTACGGTAGTGTGCTTCTGATGCAAGGTAACAAGAAGGAAGCCATAACACAATTTGAGATTTATACCAGAGATAATCCCGATGAACCTGCCGGCTATGAGCAAATAATACGCATAGCACTGCCTGATGAGGATCTGGAGAAAATTATAGAGGTTACCACCGAGGCATTAAAGCATCTTCCCACTCAACCCCAATTCTATTTCTACCTGGGTGCTGCCAACTACCAGCTGAAGAATTATCAGCAAGCACTGGCTACATTTGAAGATGGACTGAAGAATGCTGATTTTACAAACCCGATGGTTGAGTCTGACTTTCATGCACAGATAGGTGATCTCAACTATTTTCTCGATCATAAGGCAGTCGCATTTGAAAGTTATGAGAAAGCGTTGAAGTTAAACCCTCAGAACCTGCCGGTATTAAATAATTACAGCTATTATCTCTCTCTCGAGAGAAAGGATCTTGACAAGGCAGAGATGATGAGCGGCATCACCATTAAAGCCGAACCGATGAACCCCACTTATCTCGACACCTACGGCTGGATATTGTTCGAGCAGGGTTCCTATACGATGGCGAAGATATATATCGAGAAAGCGATTGAATACAATAAGGAACAACCTTCGGCAGAAGTGTTCGAGCATTACGGTGATATATTGTTTAAAACAGGTGATATTGATAAGGCAAGGGAACAATGGAAAAAAGCAAAGGAGTTGGGGAGTGACTCTCCCACATTGGACAGTAAAATTGAAACCGGCGCTCTTTGACAATTACCTATTTTCATGGGCTATGGGTGTCCAAATCAATATTGAACAGTGAGTTGATATAAACAGTCTAACTATTTTGAAATAATTACCAGGTTATGAATATCTCACGATACAGAACCATACTTATTTTAAGTATTTTCATGGGTTTAGCTTTTATAGCATGTAAACCCAAACAACGCATTGTACACTCTTCTGCACCGGCAGAAGAGAAGGCGCATAATGCCATTTTCAGTGATATTATCACGAAAGAGTTTCCCTACAACACCTTCTCCGCGAAACTCAATATGAATCTTACTGCAGGTTCTAAATCGATGAGTTCAAAGGCAAACATCCGGATTGTGAAGGACAATGCACTTCAAATCTCCATCCAGCCACTTTTTGGAGTGGAGATGTTTCGGATATTTATCAACCCTGATACGATCATGTTTCTCGACAGGATGAACAAACGCTATGTGATGGAATCAATCGTTTCACTGAAGGATAATTATCCGGTTGGGTTCGACTTTTACACCATGCAATCGGTATTTACCAACGCGCTGTTTGTGTCGGGCAAGGAGAATGTGGAAGCGGCTGATTTCCGAAGGTTCTCCTACAGCCGTACATCCGATCAGAACTATTTCATCTCATCAAAGGATGATACGTCGGGTATCGATTATTCATTCACCGTCAATGGCGATGACAGGATCACCTTTACGCATCTCATGCAAGCTGAAAAGAAACAATCACTGCAATGGGGATATCAAAACTTTGCCGTTTTAGATGAGCTTACCTTCCCCCATAAGATGAATGTAACCCTCACCTCCTCTTCACGCAAGATTGATGCTGAGTTGCTCTTCTCGGATGTTAGCACCAACGATCCTCTCCAGTTAACGATGCATGTCCCCAATGGATACACGAGAACATCGGTCGATGAAATGCTGAAAATATTCTCTTCAAAGAAATGAAAAAAGTTGTTCTCATACCCTTCATCTGGTTTTCTGTCATTCTGCTCTTTTCTCAAACCCGGCAGATTGAGAGTCTACAGCAGCAGCAACAACAACTACAAGAAGAGATTAAAAATACCAACAAGCTCTATCTGGATGTTAAAAAACAGACCACCACGATCCTTGATCGCATTAACCTTATCAATAAACAGATCTCTTCACGTAAAGCACTGATAACAATGCAGCGTGAGGAGATTGAAGCGTTGCACAAGGAGGAGTCCCGTCTCCAGGGAGAGATCGCGAGACTTAAGAAAGCGTTGAAAGGCAAGCAGGAGAACTATGCCAATGCCATGCGGGGGATGCTGAACAATCAATATCGGCAGAATAAATTGCTGTTTATCCTGTCTGGAAAATCACCGGGTGAGTCATTGCGCCGAATGCAATATCTGCGTGATTACTCCAAATGGCAGCAATCACAGGCGGAAGAGATCAAAAAACAGAACAGTGAGATCAGCGCTTCGATGGAAGCATTGATCAAAACCAGGGCTGACAGGGAAAAAGCATTGTCCACGCTGGAACAGGAGCAGCAACGGTTGCAGGGTGAAGAAAAAGACCGTCAGAGAGAGATAGCGGAGGCACGCGGTAAGCAGGATCAATTGCAGAAGACACTTCAGGATAAACAGCGCCGTGTAAACCAACTGAATGCGCAGATAGAAAAACTGATCGCCGAGGAGGTCGCACGGATAGAACGAGAGGCTGAAGCCGTGCGACGCGCTGAAGAGGCAGAGACCAAGAGGCGTGCCGCGGAAGAAGAGAGCCGCCGCAAGGCCGCTGAAGCAGTAGCCAAGCCGCGGCGCGAGACTGAAAGCAATAAGAAGACCACAGTACCGGCAAAAGATGCCGACAAGAAAGTGGAGACAACACCTACAACCCCTGCAACCCCATCAGCTGCCGGCCCCAGGATAGAGGCCGGCAGGAGCACCGCCTCCACTGAAACGTTCAATCTGTCGAAGAATTTCGCAGCCAACAAGGGCAAATTACCGTTACCTGTCACAGGAACTGCTTCCATCGTGGGCAATTTCGGAGCAAAGAAACACAGTGAGTGGAATGTGACAACCAATAGCAACGGGATCGATATTCAGGCTCAAAAAGGAGCAAGCATCCGTAGCGTCTTTGAGGGTGAAGTCTCGAAAGTATTTTCTTTCCCGGGATCAAACACCTGTGTGATTGTGCGTCACGGTGAATATTACACCTTTTATGCTAACATATATGATCTGTTTGTGAAACAGGGCGACAAGGTGAAAACAGGACAATCATTGGGACGCATATATACCGATCCCGACAGTGGTGTCTCAACCATGCACTTTCAGCTATGGCAGAAAACAACCAAACTGAATCCTACACCTTGGCTCAACAAGTGAACTCATCCAACTAACAGTTAAGCAGATGTCTTTGAAAATTCGTCTTATCATCATGAATTTCCTCCAGTTCGCGGTTTGGGGGGCCTATCTTACATCCATGTCGCGTTATCTCGGTCCCGCGGGCCTGGGAGCACATATAGGAATATTCTATTCGGTGCAGGGGATTGTATCCATTGTGATGCCTGCATTGATGGGTATCATTGCAGACCGGTGGGTGCCGGCACAGAAGCTGCTGGGTGTCTGTCATCTGCTGGCTGCCCTTTTTATGCTCAGTGCAGGAATCTATGGACTGAATGCCGGTACGGAGCTCTCGTTTCCTCTTCTTTTCACACTCTATACCTTGAGCGTCGCCTTTTACATGCCCACGCTGGCGCTTTCCAACTCCGTGGCGTACAGCATCCTCGATAGAGCAGGTATGGATACTGTAAGGACATTTCCTCCCATACGTGTCTTCGGTACTGTGGGGTTCATTTTCACCATGTGGTTTGTCGACATTGTAGGATATCAGACCACATCCATGCAGTTTGTTGTAAGCGCGGTTATAGGACTGGTGCTGGGTGTTTATGCATTCACCCTTCCCAATTGCCCGATAAGTACCGATACCAAAGATAAAACGCTCTTTCAGGCGTTGGGGCTTGATGCGTTCAGCCTATTCAGGCAGCGTAAGATGGCACTGTTTTTTATCTTCTCCATGCTGCTGGGTGTATCCCTGCAGATCACCAATGGTTTTGCCAATCCATTTATTGCCAGTTTTGAGTCACTGCCACAGTTCGCCACCACCTTCGGGGTACAGCATTCAAACATACTTATATCACTTTCGCAAATTTCTGAAGCACTTTGTATATTGTTGATTCCCTTCTTTCTGCGGCGTTTTGGTATCAAAAAGGTGATGCTCATCGCCATGTTTGCCTGGGTAATGCGTTTCGGATTTTTCGGACTGGGAAATCCAGGCACCGGTGTCTGGTTGCTGGTGCTCTCCATGCTGGTGTATGGGGTAGCGTTCGATTTTTTCAATGTGTCGGGCTCGCTCTTTGTCGACAAGGAGACACCTCACACCATTCGTGCCAGCGCTCAGGGAATGTTTATGCTGATGACCAACGGTGTGGGTGCTACTATTGGCACCCTGGGAGCACAATGGGTTGTGAACCGTTATACCTCATGGCAGGATCTGCTGGTGAATGGTCAGATGAAATCACTCATGGTGGGTGACTGGCAGTCGGTATGGTTTATCTTTGCAGCCTATGCCTTGTTGGTAGCACTGCTTTTCGGAATACTATTCAGATATAAACATGAA
>CAYUQE010000041.1:10295-16142 GCA_964446805.1 uncultured Proteiniphilum sp.
TCCGATTTATCTTACTATTTCCTTTTTTTTTCTGTTGTAACCCTTCGCTTTGGGGCCAGTCGTCTTATCTTTTTAAACAGCTGGAGGTTCGTGACGGACTTTCTCATAACCAAATCAATCATATTTTAAAGGACAGTAAGGGTTTTATGTGGTTCTCCACTTCATCGGGATTAAACAGGTACGATGGATACAAGTTTAAAGTGTTTTTTCATAACCCGAATGACGACAATTCTTTACCAGATAATTTGGTTTTGAATGTACAGGAAGATATCGGTGGAAGGCTTTGGATTCACACAGCGAACGGATACGCAGTATACAATACAGACAAAGAAAGATTCGAGAAAAGTCAGGATCTGTTGTATGCAATGGGTATAACGTATCCGGTCGATTTCATTTTTATCGACAAAGATAAAAATGTGTGGTGTTACGCCAACTTATCCGGATTTCATAGGTATCAGCAGGATAAGGGTAAATTGGATTTCTTCCCTCAAAACGGGGAGGCAGGACAGTTAAGTGAAGGAATTATTACCGACATCAAAGAATCAGAGAACAATTATATTTTTGTTTTTCAATCGGGTCTCATCCAATATATGGATAAAAGAAGGTTACAGGTAGATTATACCGAACCCTTTATTCTGCAACAGCAGCATGCCAATGCCCGAAATTACCAGCTATTTGTTGATTCAGACAATGACCTGTGGATCTATTCCGATATGCCGCTGGGAACTTGGTTTTTCGATTCGCGACGAGTGGAATGGAAGTGTGTGGGATCCCAAAAAAGTGATCTCCCCTATTTATTGTCAAGTGACATGATTCAGGATATCATGCAGGACCCTACCGGTCTTATCTGGATGGCAACCGACCATGGAGGTATCGATATCATCGACAAGAAAACAGACAAGCTGATCAATTTGCGCAATCAGCCTTACGATGAAAGAAGCATTGCGAACAACAGCATCAATTGTATGTATGCCGATCAGGAAGATATGATATGGATAGGCACCTATAAAAACGGGGTCTCCTACTTCAGTGAGAGTATCTACAAATTTGGCATCGACCATTTGCATTATTTCAACAAGATCGATCACTTTAAACCCGATGTGAATTCCATCATTAAAGATAAGGACGAAAATATCTGGATCGGCTCCAATGGAAGCGGATTGCTTTATTTGAATATTAAGGCCGGATTATATCATCTTTACAGCCATGATCCCACCGACAATTCTTCTTTGACCAATGATGTGATCGTCAGCCTGTGTGAGGCTAAAAACGGAATGTTGTGGATCGGCACTTACATGTCGGGGATGGATTCTTTCGACGGGAAAAAGTTTGTACACTATCGCCATGACCCAGACAACCCGAACAGCCTTGCCAACGACAATGTCTGGTCAATCGTGGAAGATCGCTCGGGCATGATATGGATTGGTACATTGGGAAGTGGTTTACAAAAGTTTAATCCCCATAACGGAGAATTTACCACTTTCAATAATCGCACGAAACAACAACTCTCATCGGAGTTCATTTCATCAATCTACCTGGGTGAAAACGATCGGTTGATTCTCGGAACCGCCATTGGAATTACGATTTTCAATATACAAACCGAACAATCCGAGATCATACTCGCCAACCGTAAAGGCGACCAGTCTTTCACCAATCTGAATGTGAACCATGTCTATGAAGATAGCCGCGGGCTCATCTGGATAGGTACCCGGAACGGATTGAATATCTGGGACCCAAAACAGGACAAGATTACCCAATTATACAAAAGTGACGGCCTGGCCGATAATGTCATCTCCGGCATTATCGAAGACAATCAGCACAATATGTGGATCACCACATCCAACGGAGTGTCGAATGTCATGATCCAACCCAGTACAATAACCGGCGGTTATGAATTATCTTTTGTAAATTTTCGGGAGGAAGACGGCCTGCAGAGTCACGAATTTAATTTGCGCTCGATTTTCAAATCGCCCGATGGTGAGATTTTGCTCGGTGGTATCAGGGGATTCAACTTTTTTAATCCGGAGAACATCCGTTACAACACATCACAACCCAAAGTGCTATTTACCGGACTCAAGCTGTTCAACGAAGAGGTTGAGGTGGGGGGAGAATATCAGGGGAACAGGATCCTCACATCGGAGTTGAATCAGGTAAAAGAGGTCACCTTCAAATACAGACAAAATGTTTTTTCGGTAGAGTTCTCAGCCATGAATGATGTGCTGCCCGAAAAAACCACCTATGCCTATATGCTCGAAGGATTTAACACGGATTGGTTAGTCACCGACCCCGGTGTCCATAGTGTCACCTATACCAACCTTGCACCGGGAAACTATATACTCAGGGTAAAGGCAGCGAACAGTGACGGCATCTGGAGTGTGCAATCAGCCGTATTGTATATCCGTATAAAACCACCATTCTGGTTATCTCCCCTGGCCTATATCTTCTATTTGTTGCTTCTTATATCGATCCTCTTGTTGGCGCGGTATACAATCATAAGAAACGAACAACAGAAGTTCAGGATGAAACAAATAGAACTGGAAGCACAACGCAAGCATGAAATAGATGACATGAAACTGCGTTTCTTTACCAATGTAAGTCATGAACTCCGCACACCACTTACATTGATCCTGTCGCCATTGGAGAAGATGATGAAGACGGTTGGCGATGATCGCCAGAAAAAAGAACTATCGCTGATCCATAAAAATGCCATCCGACTGTTGAATATGGTGAACCAGTTACTCGATTTCAGAAAAAGCGATGTGAATGAACACGCCCTGAATCTGTCCTATGGCAACATCATCGCATTCCTGAAGAATTCCTGCAATCATCTTACCGAATATGCCGAAAAGAAGAATATCAGACTCTCCTTTTTCTCCTCAGTGGATGATTTGAACATGGTGTTCGATGAAGACAAGATGGGAAAAATCATGATGAATCTTCTCTCCAATGCCATCAAATTTACGGAGAAGAACGGAACGGTGGATGTCATCGCAAAACTGTGCCCCAAGGGAGGTGATAATGATACGGATCAGTTGGAGATTAGGGTTATTGATAATGGTATAGGGATAAATGATGAGGAGAAAAAACGGATCTTCGAGCGTTTTTACCAGGGGAAAATAAAAAACGAAGATTTTCCCGGAAGCGGCATAGGACTCCACATCGTAAAAGAATTTGTAGCACTTTGTAAAGGGACCGTTCAGGTATATGACAACGTTCCCAAAGGCAGCCTTTTTGTGCTCCATTTTCCGGTAGAGAGGCTGGAGTATATTGGTTCACAACCCACCACAACCGGCATGGAAAAAAAGGATGATCGGGTCGACGTTGTGAACACCGGAGAATACAATGAAGCCCGTCAAGAGAACGAAACGCGCATCCTGCTGGTGGACGATAACGATGATTTCCGTTATTTCATGAGAGATACACTGATGAATGATTTTTCAGTGATCGACGCTTCAAACGGGAAAGAAGCATGGAGGAAAATCCTTGAATTTTCCCCCGACATCATCATCAGCGATGTGATGATGCCCGAAATGGATGGATACGAACTGTGTGGAAAAGTAAAGAACGACCTGCGCACATCGCATATTCCCCTTATTTTGCTTACGGCACATACAGCCCAGGAAAAGGAACAACGCGGTCTGGAAACCGGGGCCGATGATTATATTACAAAACCATTCAATCTCGATATCCTGTTGCTCCGTATTCACAAAATGTTGGAGTTGAGATCTAATCGTCAGAAAAGATTTAAAAACCAGATCAATATTCAACCAGCTGAAATAACCATTACTTCGTTGGATGAGAAATTAATCAAGAATGCGATCAAATTGGTGGAAGATCATATCGCCGACAGTGAATTCTCGGTTGAGCGGTTGAGCAAGGAGTTAGGGATCAGCCGTGTGCATCTTTACAAGAAGATGATCTCGATAACCGGAAAAAGTCCGATTGAGTTTATTCGCATTATCCGGCTTAAACGGGCAGCCCAATTGTTACGTGAAAGCCAGCTTCAGATCTCCGAAATAGCGTATCTTGTAGGATTTAACAATCCTAAAAATTTCAGCAAATATTTTAAGGAAGAATTTGATATTTTACCTTCACAATACCAGAATAATCCATCGTTATATCCTGATCACAATCCCGAAAGCAATCCCGGAACATCCCTGTAAACATTTAACATCCTTTGCGGAAACAAAACATACCTATCCCTTAACAAACACAACAGCAAACGTAAACAGAGTAAAGACACCCTCTTTTGTATTATGATTAATTTTACAAAAAAATAATTATAATACATGAAACGCATTTTTTGTATATCATTGGGTATTCTCCTTTTACTCTCCTGCACATCTACCGGCTTTGAAAAGACAGAAAAAGGGATCATTATTCGTTTGAAACAGGAAAATAATTCGGGTGTAAGCACCATCCGGTTAAATGTGGTTAATGAGAAAATAATCCATGTTTCAGCAACGAAAGATAAGCATTTTTCTGATGAGAAAAGCCTGATCATCAAGCCCGGATTAACATTATCGGACAAGTTCAGTGTGGAAGAGTCAGCCGATATGATCATGCTGTCTACCGATTCCCTGGATGTAACCATCCACAGAACTACCGGCGAAATTGCTTTTCTGAATAAAAGAGGGGATACAATACTCAGAGAAAACAAGGGTGGCGGAAAAACGATTACACCCATAGAAGTAGAGGGTACCAAAGGTTATACGGTGCACCAGTTGTTCGAATCGCCCGATGATGAAGCTTTCTATGGCCTGGGACAGCATCAGGCCGACGATTTCAACTACAAGGGAAAAAATGAGTCGCTCTTCCAGTACAATACCAAGGTATCCGTGCCTTTTGTCATTTCCAATAAGAATTACGGCATCGTTTGGGATAATTATTCGTTGACTAAATTTGGCGATGTGCGCGATTATGCCGACATCGATCAGTTCAAACTATACGGCAGCGATGGATCGGAGGGTGGACTCACAGCAATATATTCGATAAAGAACGATTCTTCAAAAACAATAGTACGCAAAGAAAACAAACTCGATTATCAGTTTATACCCATGCTGAAAAACTTTCCCGAGGATTTTGACCTGAATCACGCTAACGTTACCTGGAGTGGCGAGATAGAAGCCCCTGAAAGCGGATTGTACCGTTTCTTCCTCCATTATGCAGGTTATACAAGGGTATTTATCAACAATGAACCGGCAGTAGAGGAGCGGTGGCGCACCGCCTGGAATCCCAATAGTTATAAGTTCGAGCATCATTTTCAGAAGGGCGAGAGAGTGCCCCTGCGTATTGAGTGGGAGCCCGATGGCGATGTCTCCTATATCGCGTTAAAAGCATTAAGTCCCGTTTCAGCGGAGGAACAGAATAAGCTCTCACTCTGGAGTGAGATGGGGAATGGCATCGATTATTATTTTGTGGCCGGCAACAATATGGACGATGTGATCAGTGGCTACAGAACCCTTACCGGGAAATCGCAGATCATGCCCAAATGGGCTATGGGATTCTGGCAGAGCCGTGAACGATACCGCACACAGGATGAAATTGTGGAAACCCTGGCTGAGTTCAGAGAGAGAGGCATACCCATCGATAACATCGTGCAGGACTGGAGCTACTGGCCCGAAAAGGAATGGGGTAGCCACAAGTTCGATACAACAAGATTCCCCGATCCTCAGGGAATGGTCGACAAAATTCATGAGATGAACGGGCGGATCATGATCTCCGTATGGCCCAAATTTTATGTCGATACCGATCATTACAAGGCATTCGACAAAAATGGATGGATGTATCAGCAGGCGGTGAAAGACAGCATCCGCGACTGGATCGGAGAGGGTTACATCGGCTCAT
>CAYUQE010000042.1:0-13958 GCA_964446805.1 uncultured Proteiniphilum sp.
GTATTCCTCACTACGGATCGCACGCCTGGCCCTCAGTCAACAACTCCATCCTCACGGTTGTGGAGGATGAGAAGGTGCCGCTGTTGTTGAACTACCTGAAGGCGCTGGACAGCGAAGCGGCCAATCTTGGGCTGAGGGCATTTGTCTGGAACATCGAAGAAGGAATGTGATTCAATTTTAAACGATAGTTCTTTTTAAGGGCGTCGCTGTTTCAGTGGCGCCCTTCTTTGTATCATACCCTTTTATCATGCCCGATTGAACGAAATCATTTTTCAAAACGTTTACTTACCAAACAACTACTCAACCGAACCAATTATGGGAATCATCAACAGCATCCTCGATACGGACCTCTACAAGTTTACCACCAGTTATGCCTACTCCAAACTGTTTCCGCGTGCCTGTGGCGAGTTTGAGTTTGTGGACAGAAGCAATAGTGATTATCCGAAAGGGTTCGACCGGCTGCTCAAGATGGAGCTGGAGGAGATGTCGGTACTCTCGCTGACCAAAGAGGAGGAGTCATTTGTGAAAAGAGAGATGCCTTATCTCCCTCCCACCTACATCGATTTTCTGAAGGGATTCCGTTTCGATCCCTCCGAACTGGAGATAGGGATGGTGGGGAAGAAACTACAAGTGAAGGCTACCGGATTGCTCTATAGGGTTACGTTGTGGGAGACACCCATACTGGCGACCATCTCCGAACTCTGGTTCAGGGTGACAGGGCAACAGCCCGACATGGTCTATATGGAGGCGGCGGCAATTGAGAAGGCGAGAAAATTGAAAGCACACGGCATCACCTTCTCACTGTTCGGCATGCGCCGTCGTTTCAGCTTCGAGGTGGAGGAGAGGGTGACCGCCCTGCTTAAGGAACATGCCGGCGAGAGCCTCTTCGGCACGAGCAATGTCTTTATGGCTTTCAAGCATGATCTCAAGGTCTCCGGCACCCATCCCCACGAGTGGGTGCAGTTTCATGGCTCTGTCTATGGCTACAAGATGGCCAACTACATCGCCATGGAAGACTGGATCAACGTCTACGACGGTGACCTGGGGACGGTGCTCACCGATACCTACACCACCGACATCTTTCTGCGCAACTTCAGCAAGAAGCATGCGGCACTCTTCACCAGCCTACGTCACGACAGTGGCGACCCTTTCCTGTTTACCGATAAGGTGATCAGACGCTATGAAGAGCTGCGTGTGAACCCCAGAATGAAATACCTCGTCTTCTCCGACAGTCTGAACGTGGAGAAGGCAATCAGCATAAAAGAGTATTGCAGTGACCGTATCGGTGCCACTTTTGGCATAGGCACCAACCTCACCAACGATGTGGGAAAGGAGATCAAGTCGATGAATATCGTGATGAAGCTGTTCCGATGCAAGATGACTGCCAGGGAGGAGTGGCAGGAGTGTGTGAAGCTTTCCGACGTTGAAGGAAAGCATACCGGCAGCAGGAAGGAGATCCGACTGGTGCAAGAGACGCTGGGGCTTGCCTGACTGTGGCATATGGCGCTGCGGGCCTTTACCCGTACAAATGGCGCTCCACGGTTGAATGCTACAGGGTGTATCGCTGTTCACTCCTGTTTCCTGCACCATCCTCAGCCATGAAGAGCAGTTCGAGGGGTACTCCTGCAGGCAGCCTGGATGCATCGAGCCGGCAGGTGTAGATGGATGATTTGACGTCGTGCGTGAAGAGTAGGAACATCCCGTTAATCTCTCCCCTGAAGGAGGCAATGCCACTCTTATCGTCGGACAGTCGAATGCGGATCGTTTGCTGACGAGCCCAGCTCTCCGCACCCACCGCCATTATCGTGGGGGCGGTGTTATCCGACGAAATGGCATACCTGCCACCCAGCTCCCTTATGTTTACGGTGAGTCCCCCCTGGGTGTATTCTCCTCCCAGCCAGCTCTCCTTTCCCTGATTGCTGATGCTTACAATGCCGTAGTGCCGTTTATTGACGAGTGTATCGCTGCTCAGCCTGATCCACATTTTGGCATGGTGATGCAACGGCACGGGCTTATCGTTCACCTGGTGCACCTGAGAATAGTAGCTGCCGCTCTTTATGCTTTGATGGCTGTAGCAGATATCGCTATAGAGATTACCCGCCGCTATGGAGAGCGAAAAGCCCAGGTCCAGAAATGTATTCTCGAAATTCCACGCCATGTAATGATCACAGTGCCTCTTTTCAGGGATGGATTGCCGGCGGCCATGTACCGTGAAGGCGTATGTGAGTCGGTTTCCCTGCTGATCCTCCAGCTCGTAACGAAACCGGTAATCTCTCTCCTCGTTGATATCCACATATCCACCGTTCACTGCTTCGTAAAGTGACAATCTATTTCCCGGTTCAATAAATGATTTCATGTAGAAGGAGCCTCTCTCGCGCCAATCCTCAAAGTCGATAAAACTGTTGAACATGCGTCCATCGGCAAAGGAGAAACGATCGAGGCTGCTGCTGAAAACCTGCGTGCCATCGACGTAGAGACGGATATGCTTCACCCCGTAGATATTGGCCTGGCCGTTCATCCGGTCGTACGCTTTCACGCCCACACCGATGCGTCCCCAGGCATGGATGGTCTTGCCGGGAGCAAGGGGATTGCCAGCCTTGTCTTTGCTGATGTTCAGTCGCAGGGGTGTGCTGCTGCCGTTGACCACCCCTTTGTCCGCTGCCGGATAAAAGGCAACTCCCCGCAGATCGGGCTTCTGTGTGTCGGGCAGCCGTGCCAGGTATTCCAGTGCATCGAGTGGATCCTGCGTGGGGGTATCACGAATCTCGAAATGAAGATGGGGACCACCCGAGCTGCCGCTGTTACCACTCAACGCGATCTGTTCACCTCTCTTCACCGGCAACAGCTCTCTTGGTGGATAAAGATTCACGCTATAGCTCTCCTGCTCGTACTGTTTCTCCAGCACGTAGGCGGCGATCTTCGCTGAGAAGCTGTTGAGATGTCCGTAGACACTGGTATGGCCGGTGGAGGGATGATCAATGTAGAGCGCCAGTCCATAACCGCCGGGGGAGACGCTGATGCGTGACACATAGCCCTCTTCGATCGCTACAATGGGCTTATCGACCACCTGTTGTGTTTTGAAATCCACCCCAGCATGAAAATGGTTGTTCCTGAGCTCACCGAAGTTACCGCTGAGCGCGGGGGTAACGGTTACTGGGTTTCGGTACAGCTGTGAGTAGGCTGTGAAAGAGGTGGTTGTAAGTAATAGTATAAGAAAAATCTGTTGTAAGCTACTATTCATTCAATCTTTTTCTGATCAAAAGAGGGGATGGCAGTATCAATGATGTCTTTTGCCACCTCTTTCTTGGTTTTTAACGCAAACGAATGCTTCTCTCCGTCGCGGGAGAGGATCGTTACCTTGTTGGTGTCGTGACTGAAGCCCGCACCCTTGTCGTTGAGTGAGTTGAGGACGATGAAGTCGAGATTCTTCTTCTCCATTTTCCGGATGGCATTGCGCTCCTCATTGCTGGTCTCCAGCGCAAAGCCGATGATCACCTGATGCGGCTTCTTGATCTCTCCCAGCGATGCTGCGATATCGGGGTTGGGTGTGAGGGTGAGGGTGATCTCTTCACCTTCCATGCGCTTTATCTTCTCGTCCGTCCACACTGCCGGCCTGTAGTCGGCGACGGCAGCCGAGAGGACGGCACCGTCCATCACCGGGAACGATTGTATGGCAGCCTCATACATCTCACGTGCCGATTCCACATCCACCCTCCTGATGTTGGGGTGGGAGCAGGATAGTGCCGTGGGGCCGGTGATCAGCAGCACCTCCGCACCGCGCGAAGCACACTCTTCGGCCAGTGCGAAGCCCATCTTCCCCGAGGAGAAGTTGCCGATGAAACGCACCGGATCGATACGTTCATAGGTGGGACCGGCGGTGATCATGATTTTTTTTTCAGCCAGGTCGTCACGTGAGTGGAGAAACTGTTCCAGGATCGCAATGATCTGCTCCGGCTCCTCCATCCGTCCCTTGCCCTCGAGGTGACTGGCCAGCTCGCCCATACCCGGCTCGATGATCTGCACGCCATCGTTCTTCAGCAACGCTATATTTCGCTGTGTGGTGATATGACGATACATGTCCAGATCCATGGCCGGTGCCACGAACACCGGTGCCCTCATCGACAGGTAGGTGGTGATCAGCATATTGTCGGCAATACCATTCGCCATCTTGCCGATGGTGGAGGCTGTTGCCGGTGCCACGATCATCAGGTCGGCCCATAACCCCAGCTCCACATGGCTATGCCAGGTGCCGTCGCCCGACGCAAAGAAAGCACTGATCACCGGCTTGCCCGAGAGCGCGGAGAGGGTGACCGGCGTGATGAACTCCATGCCCGCCGGCGTGATCACGATCTGTACCTCGGCGCCTTTTTTTATCAGCAACCGGGTGAGCGTGGCCGATTTGTAAGCAGCTATACTACCTGTGATTCCCAGTACAATATGTTTCCCTTTTAGCGACATATCAACCTTATTAATGAATATCAATTGAAGATTTTAATTTATCAGGATACCACCAACGCTGCATTCTTACCTGGATGACTCCGCAATACAGCGTAACGACGTAGATTCGTTGCATTCGCTACAACACCCGACAAGTAAAACCTGAATCACAAATATAAGGCAATTTTTTCGAATCGGGCGATTCTGAGCTGCGAATCTGCATGTCTCAATTGCATCATCCTGAATGACAGCTTCTTCCTCACCATGAAAAGCCATCAACCGGTCATTTTCCTGTCGATAGGGGTGATTTAAAGTTAAATGATATTAAAATATAGAAAATAATTGGTACTATGTATTGCATAATACTTTGCTTAAAGTATCTTTGTATTGTTAAAATAAAAAACGTATGAATATAGAGAATACACATAGTCAAATGCGTAAAGGTGTGTTGGAATACTGCATTCTCTCGGTCATCAAGCGGGGAGAAGCCTATCCCGGAGATATCATTGATGAGATGAAAAGTGCGGGGATGCAACTACTGGAGGGCACACTCTATCCATTGCTGAATAGGTTGAAGAAAGCAGAGATCCTCACCTACAGATGGGTGGAGAGCACCTCGGGGCCACCCCGCAAGTATTTCAGCCTTACCAAAAAGGGGGGAGAGTTCTACTCACTACTTGAAACGACCTGGAATGAACTGGCCACGGGTGTGGAGACCGTTGCGCGAAAAACAAATAATGAGAATGGATTAACAGAAAAGAATCAAGAGATCGTATGAAAAAAGTTATTAACATCAATTTTCAGGGACAGGTCATTGCAATTGAGGAGACTGCTTACGAGATACTGAAGCATTACATTGAGAGTCTCACCAGTTACTTTTCCAATGAAGAGGAGGGTGATGAGATCGTGAATGATATTGAGTGCCGTATAGCAGAGCTGTTTGGCAACCGTTTGAAGCATGGTATCAACTGTATCACCGATGAAGATGTGGAGGCCATCATCTCAAATATCGGGAAGCCACAGGATTTTGATTCTGACTACGACGAGAAGGAGGAAGAGGGACCTCAACCACAAACAAATGCTTCAGCTTCAGGGTCTGATCATCCCCGCCCGGGAGGTGCAGAAGCTCACCGCTCACTCTACAGGAATGCGAACGACCGCATCATTGGTGGTGTCTGCAGTGGGTTGGCCCACTATTTCAATACTGATCCTGTATGGATGCGCATCATCTTCGTGCTGTTTTTCGGTTTTCTGTTCTGGGTCTACATTGTATTGTGGATTGTATTGAAGAAGAAAGAACTGGTATCGAACGTCACCAAACGTCTCTACCGTAATCCTCACGACCGTTTCTTAGGTGGTGTGTGTGGCGGGATGGCTGCCTACTTCAAGATGGACTCGTGGATACCGCGTCTGGTATTCCTTCTCCCCTTGTTGTTGAATTTGATAGGGATGGTCTCCTTCTTTCCATTGAATCATATTTTTGATGATGTGCCCTTCAGCTGGAATATCAACATGAGCATGGTGCTTGTCTACATTGTTCTCTGGGTAATCATCCCCGAGGCGAAGACCGTGAAGCAGAAGCTGGAGATGATGGGTGAGGAGGAGTACATTCAGTCGATCCGTGAAAAGGTGAGCGACAATGTGGCGAGCGCTAAAAGTCGTGCAGAAAGCGAGAACCCTATCGTACACGGACCTGCCTACAGTGCTGTTTCATCGACCCATAGAGAGGAAGTGATTTCCACGGAAGGGATACCGCCGGCACCTCCGGTTGCTTCATCCACACCTTCAGCAAATTTGGCATCACCGGCATCACGGCCCTCATCAGCATCCTCATCGGCACGGCTCTCTTCATCTTCAGCACCGCAAAGGTCGGGATGTCTGAACGGTGTGATTATCTTGATGAAAATCATCTTCTTCTCCTTTGTGGGCTTAATCGCGCTGACGCTGGTGGGTCTGTTTCTCGGATTCATGTTTGCCGGAGCACAGTTCATGCCATTGAAGTCGTTGTTGATTGAGCCGGGGAATGAGTCCAACATGTTCATAGCCTCGCTGGTACTGATCATCCTTGTCCCGGTAGTATCCATTATCATCTGGATCGTACGTCGTGTAATGAAAGCCAAATCGCGGCCCATCATCGGTACGATATCGACCATCCTCTGGTTTGCCGGACTTGTACTGGCAGGCATCCTCACCACCACCATCGTGCGTAAATTCAGTGAAGAGAGCTCAAAGGAGACCATCTTTGCCCTCTCACCGGTCACCACTCACAAGATGTATGTGGATATGACTCCCTACAATGATGATTATTCGGATTTCAAGCTAGGTCTTGGGTTTGATTCTGAAATCGATGGACTACCCTTCACGACGGTGAATGGCGACTCACTTCTTTTCAGAAGCATCAACCTTCATATCCGCAAAAGCAGCGACTCTCTCTTTCATGTAAGGACCATCGCTGCCTCAAACGGAAAAGAGCTGCGTCTGGCAAAGCGTGACCTGGAGGAGTTCAGCTACACCATCGTTCAAAACGATTCGGTCCTCTATCTTCCCGAGTTCTTATCCGTACCTGTAAGTCAGGGATTCCGCAATCAGAGCATCACGGTGGAGATTGCAGTGCCCGCGGGTAAAACCATCGAGGTGAGTGATGCGCTGAGCGAGTATAAGGATAATAAACCGCCCACGGTGGTACGGAAAAGGATACGGCGTTACTCCAGCACCTATCTTCCTGTCGATGTGGAAACAGAGGGGGATGAGAAGGAATTTACCGTTGTCTCAAAAACAATCTGAAAAGCATTTTTAAAACAGAAAATATAACTTTCATTGTGATTCAAGGGGGCTGTCTGTGATGGATGGCTCTCTTTTTTTAATAAAATGCGAAATAAATTGGTGTCTGTATAAAAAAACGTGTATCTTTGCATCCGCAATTCAGGAAGAACGCCTTGCGGCATCTCGTCTGAACTGATTACAGGCAGCGGCCTGTTCCCTTAAAAAATTGAATTGAAATGCCCGGATGGCGAAATTGGTAGACGCGTTAGTTTCAGGGACTAGTGTTGGCAACGACGTGCAGGTTCGAGTCCTGTTCCGGGCACAATTTTTTGCGCAGGTGGTGAAATTGGTATACACGCTACTTTGAGGGGGTAGTGCCGGTTACGGCGTGTGAGTTCGAGTCTCATTCTGCGCACTTTTCGATCATGTTCTTTCTGTCGGCTGTATAAACGCCTGGGGTTGATTTACCGGTAATGACCGTGATCAACCTCAGGCGTATTTTTTTCTTCCAGATAATCATATGTTTATTATGGAAAATTTCTATCTTTAGACTTCATTCAAGAAGAAAGAGAGATATGAGAGAGATCATTTCAACCGTTTATGACACTATATTATCGGAGGAGGCAAAAATAAGGCTTGAGAAAACAGTTTTCATTTTGGCAACGGTCGGGTTCCTCATACATCTGGTAGCTATTGCACTGATACATATCGGATGGGTTGATGCAGGAGGTTCCATAACAGGCCTCCAGAGTCCTATTGATGCGATCTACACCCCCTTCTCAATCCTTCTTTTCTATGAAGTGTACTGTCTTGTTTATTATCTTCCCAAGTCGATCACCATCTACATCGGTAAACAGTTCGAGATCATCACCCTTATCACCATCCGCGAGATTTTTGCAGAGATGTCCACGCTGACACTCTCCTCAGATATAGATCAAATGTACAGTGATCCTCAGTTTATCTACAGCATGATCACCATTCTGGTGCTTTTCTTTCTGATCTATCTTTTTTACAGGATGAATCAGAAAGCTATCCGCATCAATAACAATACACATGGGCAGATATCCCGGATACCGGAGAAAAAGAAAAAGTACGTGTATGCAAAAAAAATCCTTACGCTGGTGGTAGGACTTATATTCATCGTGCTTGTCATTGTGAATCTCTCAGACTGGCTCATAAACAATCACTCGCTTTTCGACTTTCTGCAAAATGCCAAACCGGCCACAAAAGAGTTTTTTTCGGCTTTCTTCATGATCCTTATTCTTAACGATGTACTGGTGTTGCTGTTTTCATTTGCTATTACCGAGAGCTTCCCGAAAGTGATCCGCAATTCGGGTTTTGTGATCTCCACCATACTTATCAAGCTCTCTTTCAGTGTTTCCGGGCTTGCGAGCCACCTGCTTGTGATCATGTCAGTGCTGTTTGGCACGTTTATTATTATTCTCTACAAGCGCTATAAAACGATCGAGGTGCCCACCGAGTGACGGGCGGTTGCACGACACATCAACGTGAACTGCTGCCTTCCACGGTGATCTCTTCACGCAGACGAATCATCATACCGTTGTCGCTCACACCCTCACCTGTCACCTGATATACTGCAGGTGTATCGGCGGTATAGAAGCCAATCACAGCTTCACCCTGCTCAGAGAACTGCACATTGGGTTTCCAGTAGATGGTGGTGCGGAGGTCAGGCAACGATGACTCCCTCTGTTCCGGTGTTTCGTATGAGGGAGCATAGAAATGCGCCGCTTGCTGATAGCCGAGGGGAATAATCTCATCGATGCTGGGAGACCTGCGTGTGCTGCCATCATAACCGCCCGATATCAGGTCTATTACCACCGCACCGCTTGTGTTGGGGTAGTAACCGGGCATGGAGGTATTATCTTTCAATACAAAGATACTCTCTATCGATGAGACATCAATGTCGTCAAGACGTCCGGAAAAATCTTCAAAGTTCATATTGTCAATCACAAACAGTACAGGCATCTCTGACCGCGTCGTGGTCACCACATCACCTCTTATAATGATTCCCGGTTGGCGGTACAGCAACGATCGCAGACTGGATACGGCCAACTTCTCGATATCTTCGGCAGTCATCACCCCTGAGGCGCTGATAGGAGAATAGAATGCCGACTCTTTGTATTTCTCGCGGCTTTGCGCGGTGACGGTGAGTTCATCCAATAAAATTGTACGGATACCGTTTTTCTGTGTATAGTCCTCATTGGCGATTTGAAGGTAAGGATCCTGGTACGCATTGAATCGGTTGACACTCTCTGTTCTGAACGGCATTCCAGTATCCTCAAGGGAGGGGAAAGTTTCCTTGTCGATACTGATTACATTGAATGTGCCTCCTTTTTTACTTCTTGACTGCACCAGGATCGTGGTTCCCTCCGGATATTCCACATTGAATGAAAACCGGCCTTTGTCATCTGCTTGAGTGATCTCAGTGCTGATCAGGGTGTCTAGTTTGGCCATCAGGCTTATCTGCCCCTCCTTCAATGATCCGAACACACCATCTGCTTTCCCCTTCACTCTTTGCGTCAGCTCGGGCTCAAATGTATCGGGTACGGTTATATCACCCTGCAAAACAGAGGGTATATCATACCTTCTCCACCCCTGTGTCAGCATCAGCGCATCAAGCGCATACCTGTTTGTAACCCCCTCATTAAAATAGGATGCGGGTGATTCAATATATCCTTTCAATTCAGAGGAGAGCAGCAGTGTGCTTGTGATGTTGGTCGTACTGTCCAGGACCACCGCCCCTTTGTCTGTAACCGAAACTGCAATGTTGGCTGAGGTGGGGGTGAGATCGGGGTTGGTCAGCTTTAACGCGATCGAAACATGCTCCCTCCGCTGATAGGAGGGTTTTGGTGTATCGGCCTGTAGGAGTGCATTTTCATCTTCATTCATGTTGAAAAGAAGCCTCTCGCTCAGCACCTCCTGTTTTGTATTCAGCAATAAGAGATTCAGCACACCTGTCGGAAGATCTTTGTTTGCAATGCTGTACATCTCTTTTTCCGGATTCCACCGTTCATGAAACAGTACCAGCCCTTTATGGTGAATGAGCAGCGACACGGTGTCCTCTGCTGAATCCATCCCCCTGCTATGTGTTATCCTAAGGTGTTTTCCCGCATTGCGCATTGTAACGACATGAGCTTTAGCCTGAGGTAAGGGTAACTCAAAACGTTTGGAGCTACCCGATTCATTCCGGCAGATCACATGATATGTTTCATTCCCAGAAGGCATAAAATGAAAAAAGCCCATGCCCAGATGCATGCTTTCGAATGTAAGTACTTCACGATCGGCCGAATCGTATAATGTTCCGGATATCCCCGTGCCAAAACCATCGGCGTTCACTGTTTTGAATGCAACCTGAGAAGTTATTCCGGGAATGAGATAACCCCCTTCGGGGAAAAACTGCAGCTCATAATCGCTCTGATCGCAGGGGATGGTGTAGTATCGGTTATATTTCCTCCCTTTATGGACAAGACTCAACAGCAGGGTTCTGTTTGTCTCTTTGTCTGATAACCTGACATCCAGATTATATACACCGTTAGTCTTCGGCTTGAGTGTTTTGACACCTCGGTGTCCAATTTTGCAGGTAACAATGGTTGGTACTATGGTGTCACTGTTTTGCCGGTCCAGGAATTGCAATGAAAGATGAACATCATCTTTCTCCACATTGAATGATAGCAAAGGCTCCAGCTGCAATGAAAACGGGTCCAGCACCTGTACAAACTTACGAAAGAAAGCTTCCTCACCCATGTTTCGCATGAAA
Source organism: uncultured Proteiniphilum sp. (assembly GCA_964446805.1). Taxonomy (GTDB): domain Bacteria; phylum Bacteroidota; class Bacteroidia; order Bacteroidales; family Dysgonomonadaceae; genus Proteiniphilum. The sequence goes on from CAYUQE010000042.1 coordinate 10,979, forward strand.
TGGGTGTAGGCACGCAGGGTGTAGCCCCCCTGGACAAGATCATCCTCCAGGTCCATGTATCCGGAATATGCGCCGGTGCTGTCGGGACGTATCTTTACCCGTTTTACCAGATCATCGAGCGGACTGATCAGTTCCAGGTAAATGTAACGACTCAAAAAAACAGGCTGATGAGAGAGTGCGTCCACCATATGAGCACGAACCCAGATCCGTTCGCCTGAGAGGTAACTCGATTTGTCAGTCTGAACATAGATCTTTTCCTGAGGGAAAGCGATCAGTTGTTGCTGTAAGCGTGCTTCCACCGAATCAATAATCATCGTCGTTTCTTGTGCACTGATCAGATGCCCGAGCATGAATAAAAATAAAAAAAAGGCTGTTTTTTGCATACTTGTTGTTATCGATGTTTACTATGCATGTCAAATGTCATCAGCATGCTTATCTGTTGGTACCCTTTACCTTCCTCAAGCCTTAAAGCCAGATCATCATTTTGGGACAGCACCAGCATTAGAAATAACGATGTGAAAATAAGGGTAATAACAGTTCTCATTTTGGATATGTATTTGTGATCATATGTGTCAGATACATTTCCGATGGGTGAAGGGTGCATTTTCTTATTCATCTCAACGATGTATGTCAATGGCTTTTAAATAATGAAAGGCATCTTGAGATATCAATGACAAAGGTACGGGTAACAAAGTTACTCCACTTTTTTTCAATACAAAAGTATTTATTGTGATTTTTCCGGTATTCTTAACGTCTCTACGGTGTATGAGAGAGTTTCGCAAGCCGTTCTTCCTCTTTTCCTCTCAACTTTATTCATTTGAGATTGTTTAAATATTTTTGGGGTTACAACCAACCAACCAAAACCAATATTTAATTGATTTTTTATGTCATACATGCCATCCGATATATCCTCCTCTCATAACAACGCCCATAGCGATATCAGGCCAATAGCAGAATTGATGAGTGATCTGAAAGCCAAAATGGATTTGGTTTTTCATCATCGTGCCAATATTGATCAGATGGAGACTGAGAGAGGGTTACCCTCTTTTGTGGTGCGTGAAATAATGTCAGTCAACCCGCTCTCGGTCTGTATCAAGCAGGAGTATGGCGGTCGTGGCGCATTGACGCACGAGATCCTTCAGTTGCTCTCAACCACCTCCTATGAGTCGCTGGCGTTATGTCTTACTTTTGGAATCAACGCAGCCCTCTTCTTACAGCCTTTCGCCAAGTATGGTCAGGAAGAGGTGAAAGCACCCGTGTTCAAAAGGTTTCTGGAAGCGCAGACCATGGGCGGGCTCATGATCACCGAGCCCAACTTCGGCAGTGATGCATTGAACATGCAGACCTCATACCGCGAGAAAGAGGGCGGCTATCATTTGAAGGGTACGAAGCATTGGGCGGGATTGACCGGCTGGGCCGATTACTGGTTGATGACGGCGCGGCGACAGAGCGACAGGGGCGATCTGGAGCGTGACATCGATTTTTTCCTGGTCGATATCAACGCACCGGGGCAGGGCATTGTCGTGGAAGAGGTATTTGAAAACCTAGGGTTATATTCCATACCATACGGTAAAAACCGCATCGATCTGGAAGTGCCAGCCACGCACAGGCTGCAACCCCGCACCACCGGCATCAAGATGATGCTTGACCTGCTCCATGGTAGCAGGATGCAGTTCCCGGGAATGGGTATGGGATTCATCCAGCGTATGCTCGATGAGGCGCTGACGCATTGCAGGCAGCGCCATGTGGGAGGACGCAGTCTGTTAGGTTACGACCAGGTGCAGCACCGGTTATCGCGACTGCAGGCCTCCTATACCGTTTGTGCGGCCATGTGTGTGAACAGCAGCAACAAGGTGAACATTGAGAAGGATATGGCCCCTTATGGTCTCGAAGCCAACGCGGTGAAAAGTGTGATTACCGACCTGATGCAGGAGGCAGCGCAATCGGCCTTGCAGCTTATAGGAGCCAAATCATACAAGCTGAGCCATATTGTGGGTCGTGGCACGATGGATAGTCGTCCTTTTCAGATCTTCGAGGGATCCAATGATATCCTGTATGCACAGATTACCGAAGGGTTGATGAAATTGATGAAACGTGTCAGGGAGGCGAACGTGTATCAATTTCTGAAAAGCTATGCGTTGACCGATAAGGCGGCAGCGTATGTGAAGGAGCTGATGAATTTCAAGCTGGACATGGAGATGTCGCAACGGAACACGGTGGGGATGGGTAAGGTGATCGGCCGCATCATCTCCATGAACCAGGTGCTGGATCTGGCGCACAAAGGTTACCGGCAGGATCTGATAGAAGGTGCGATAACCATGCTGCATCAAGATATAGCAATGCTGATGGCCGGACTAACGTTCGATGATAAAACGCAGGTTATTGAAGATTATCAGGAGCAGAGTGGCTGGATTCAGTTTGTAGCGGGTTCAAATCAGTGATCTCTGAGATTCCATTTGGAATTGTCGCTCTGCATGTCGAATTTCGCCAGGGTGGGGGTGCTGTCGCCGGAAGAAACAAGCACTAACTGCTCATCCGCGTTTGGAACCACACGGGGCATGATCCTGTATGTTCCATCGGTCAACTGATCGATTCGCCATAGTTGTTCCGGTGCACCGTTAAATGCCGGAACGGTTTCTACCTCAGCATCAGCTGTTGCTGCCAATGCTCTCTCAGTACCGGCGATCTCGATCTTGTAATAGGGAGCACCCAGGTAGCCGCCTGCGGTGGGTACAGCAGTGATGGTCCATCGCTGATGCGGGCGGACCATGTAATCACCCATTCTTACGCCGATGTTTCCTGAACGCCAGGTATGAATGACATCATACAGCAGCTGTGAAGGAACGGGCTTGACGGGTTCATCGTTGTCACGGTTGAACATGCACATCCTGCCGGGCATACGTACAAAATCGACGATCAGCTCGAGTGCATACCCTCTTCTTTCAGATTCAATCTCATAGGTTCCTTCCTTGAAGTTATC
>CAYUQE010000042.1:14058-15205 GCA_964446805.1 uncultured Proteiniphilum sp.
GTGCATACCCTCTTCTTTCAGATTCAATCTCATAGGTTCCTTCCTTGAAGTTATCTCCTGTCACCGGCCACCCATCCTTCCACAGCAGGGGGCGTATGCCCAACACACTCCGTCCGCTCTGATCGAGGTCCGCTTCATAATGGCAGGAGATCTTTTCGACGCCATCCTCCAGAATTACACGTCCAAAGTGTCCCGGGCCGATAAGCTTCTCTCTGGCAGCGAGTATCATCTTGCCTCCACCTTTTAGCATTTCTCTTCCCATGTTGTCGAGGTAGGGTCCTGTAATCGTCCTTGAGCGGCCAACAACGATGTTATAGGTTGAGTTGACACCATCGCAGCAGGTGCCATGTGTACCCAGGAGGTAATACCATCCGTCGCGGTATTCCAGGTCGGTCGCCTCACAGTCGATGGCGATGTCTCTCGCTTCATTGCCTTCCACACGCATACCTGTTGCGGGATCGAGCTCTATCAGGCGGATGAAGCCGAAGTAGGTGCCGTAGCAACACCATAGACGGCCGGTGGTAGGATCGAGCAGCAATCCCGGGTCGATTGCATCATTGTCTTCCACACCGTCGGACTGGGCCACAAGGATCGGTTCGGAGAAGTTGAAATCGGGTGATGCGGGGTCCAGCGTATTGTTCCACATGGTCAGTATCCGGCCGTTATGACCGCCACCAAGGCCCCCACCTGTCGCGCCATAGACCACAAGGTAGCGCTCACCGATCTTCATCGCATCCGGAGCAGCACCCCCCGCCGGGTCTCACAGCGCCTCCGTTCCATGTCCAGCCATCAGCCGATATCAATCCGCCGCCACCTGTGCCAAAAGTGTAGTACTTTCCTTCACATTCCATGATGGTGGAGGGATCATGAATGAAAGGTCTGCCCACCTGTGCTGTCGCTGTTCCTGCAAGGATGATGGATATAATCGCTGTAGTCGTTTTCAATCTATTGTAAAAGTTCATTGGATGATGCTATTAAGGGTTGTAGTTACTCGTAACTGATATGGATATTTTTTACCGGTTCTCCCTTCTCATCGAGGAAGCGCAGGCAGAAATCGCTCATTCCGGGGCCATTGATCAGCGTTGAATGAATCCCTCCTCATCGGGACTTATACCTGTTTTCGTCGCAGGAACAAAGTACGGATCGA
>CAYUQE010000043.1:0-15087 GCA_964446805.1 uncultured Proteiniphilum sp.
TAACATTCTTCTCATGTACCATCACGATGCCACTGTCGTGCGACAGCAGGCGGCTGATGATGGAGAGCGGCGTGCTCTTGCCGGCGCCGTTGCTACCGATGAGCGAGGTGACCTTCCCCGAATGAAACGCAAGGGCTACCTCGTCGAGGACGATCTTCTTCCCGTACTGTTTCGATATATTTCTTACTTCAATCATAATTTCTTAATGCATAACAACAGATAGATAAAATAGAGCCCACCGGCCAGGTTAATGATCGCGCTCACGGGGATGGAGAGGTTGAAAAGACGCTCCATCAGAAACTGGCCGCCGAGGAGCGTGACGGCCGTCACCAGACAGCAGGCCGCTATGATCACTGAATGGCGGTATGTTTTGAACAGCTCATAGGTGAGGTTGGTCACCAGCAGCCCCAGAAAGGTAACAGGACCCACCAGCGCGGTGGAGACGGAGACCATGATGGCGATGATCACCAGGAAGAACTGCACCATACGGTTATAGTTCACTCCCAGGTTGATGGCCTGCTCCCTGCCCAGTGCGAGCACATCGAGATAGCGGGTCATCCTGAAGCCGGCGACAAGTATCACGCTCATCACGGCGGTGGAGGGCCATAGCAGACTGCGGTTGATCCTGTTGAAGGAGGCGAACATCTTCCCCTGCACGATAAAATAGTCGTTGGGGTCTATCAGCAGCTGCATGAACGAGCTGAGGCTGTTGAAGAGGGTACCCAAGATGATCCCCACCAGCAGTAGCAGGTAGAGATTGTTTTTCCCTTTCCTGTAGATCAGCAGGTAGATCAGGAAGGCGAAGCCTGTCATGCTGGCGATGGAGAGCAGAAAGTTGTCGATGCTGCCCAGCACTTTGAAGGTGGTGTCGCCGTAGATATAGACAATGATGGTCTGCAGCAGCAGATAGACCGACTCGAAGCCCATGATGGAGGGGGTGAGGATACGGTTGTTGGTGATGGTCTGGAAAGCGACGGAGGAGTAGGCCACACTGCAGGAGACGATCAGGATGGCTGCCACCTTCACACCCCTGAGACGCAGTGCGTATGCCCAGTTGTTACCCATATTGAAGAACAGGAACAGGGAGGCGGTGATCAGCAGCAGCACTGCTGCGACCCAGAGATTTCTTCTTATCGTACCTACTTTTTCCATAACAACATCACCAGAAAGATCACAGCACCAATTATACTTACCGACACACCGATAGGTATCTCATAGGGATAGATCACCACCCTGCCGGCGATATCGCACAACAGCAGGAAGATGGCACCCGACAGCGCCACGTAGGGGAGTGTCCGCTTCAGGTTATCACCGAACAGCAGGCTCACCACATTGGGAACGATCAGCCCCAGAAAAGGGATGGCACCAGCAGTGATCACCACGGCGCTGACGGTGAGCGAGACACAGAAGAGGCCGATGTTCATGATCGTTCTGTAGTTGAGGCCCAGGTTCCGGGAGAACTCCTCACCCATACCAATCACGGTGAACTTGTTGGCGTAGAGGTAGGTGACGGCGATGGCAGGCAGGCTGAGGTAGATCAGTTCATAGCGCCCCTGCAGAATGCCGGAGAAGTCACCCATCATCCAGGCGTTGCTGTCCTGTACAATATTCATCCTGACGGCGAAGAGGGTGGTGACAGCACCGATGATGCCGCCGAACATCAGGCCCACCAGTGGCACGAAGACCACGTTGCGGAAGCGCATCTTGCGCACGATGGCAAGAAAGAGCATGCTGGCCAGGAAGGTGAAAAGGAAAGCGAGCAGCATCTTCATCGCCGTGCCGGCTGTGGGGATGAAGATCAGAAAGATCAGAAGCCCCATCTTGGCAGCCTCGAGCGTGCCGGCAGTGGTGGGGGCGACGAACTTGTTCTGCGTCATCTGCTGCATGATGACCCCCGAGATGCTCATGCCCACACCTGCCAGTATCAGTGCGGCGGTACGCGGTAGGCGACTGATGGTGATCAACGCCAGCTTATCCATGTCGCGGCTGATGATATCGGCCATGGAGATATCGGCCACCCCCACTAATAGGGAGAGGGCAGCAGAGAGCAGCACGATAACCGTCAGAATAAACAATCTCAATGGACCTCCTTTGTTGCTAATAGCAAAGGCCGGTAAAGACGAGATTACCGGTCCTTTAAACTGTGATAACGGGTTTAATCAGTAACAAAGGTAATGCGCTGTGTGACCCCACACAATCCCCATAACAGGGTATTATTGAATCATTCAGTCGTTAATACTACTCATTTGTAGCTATAGTTCTCCTATCACAGCAGCCACTCTTTGATACGCTGAAGGGCTTTCACGGTCCTTTCACGGCTGTTGAAGGCGGTCAGGCGAAAATAACCTTCTCCCTTCGATCCGAAGCCCACACCGGGGGTACCCACGATATGACACTCTTTCAGGAGACGGTCGAAGAAATCCCACGAATCGAGGCCTGCAGGACATTTCATCCATACATAGGGTGCGTTCTCACCTCCGAAAACGGTGAACCCTTTCGCCATTAAACCCTCACGGATAATGGAAGCATTCTCCATATAGCAGGAGACCATCTCCTCCATCTCCTGCTGCCCCTGTGGTGAGTAGACTGCCTCGGCAGCACGCTGGATGATGTAGGCAGTACCGTTGAACTTGGTGGACTGTCGTCGGTTCCATAGCCGGTGCATTGAGACCTCTTCTCCTTGTGCAGTCTTCACCTTCAATGCTTCCGGCACAACCGTATAGCTACAGCGTACGCCCGTGAAACCGGCATTCTTGGAGAAGGAGCGAAACTCAATGGCACATGTTTGCGCCCCCTCGATCTCATAGATACTATGCGGGATATCCCTATCCCTTATAAATGCTTCATATGCCGCATCGAAGAGGATCAGGCTCTTGTGCGCCACTGCCCAGTCGACCCACTTTCGGAGCTCCTCCCTACGCATGACGGTACCCGTGGGATTGTTGGGGTAACAGAGGTAAACGATGTCGGCTCTCACTGCCGGTATCTCAGGCAGGAAACCATGCTCTTCGTCACAGGTGAGCAGCATGGTTTTAGTGGATGTACCGGTCCGCATGATGGTGCTGTCCAGGTAGACGGGATAGACAGGATCGGTGATGGCTACGATATTGTCGCCACCCAGTATGTCGCCGATGTTACCCGTATCGCTCTTGGAGCCGTCGCTCACGAAGATCTCACCGGCAGAGATGGCAATGCCTCTCCGCTGAAAATCTGTCGCCGCTATCTTCTCCCGCAGAAAAGCATAGCCCTGCTCGGGCCCGTAGCCACGGAACGTCTCTTTCACTGCCATCTCATCCACCGCACGGTGCATGGCTTCGGTCACCGTCGCCGATAGGGGTAGTGTGACATCGCCTATACCGAGGCGGATGATATCCGCAGCGGGATGTGCAGCGGTGAATTTTTCCACTTTGGCGGCAATGGTGCTAAAAAGATAGCTCTCACCGAGCTGAAGGTAGTGTTCGTTGATCTGAAACATACATTAAGAATGAAAAATGAAAAATGAAGAATGAAAAGTGAGAGATGATGAAAGGGCATCATGAGATCATCCACTTATACTTCTCCTTTAAACACGAAGTGAGCATCACCGGTAAGAAAGACCTGGTTGTGGTCTCTGTCCCACTCCACCTCGAGGACACCCCCCTTGAGCTGTAGGGTGACCCGGGGAGCGGCACGATCTGTCAGTGCCGCAGCCACCACCGCGGCGCAGGCGCCGCTACCACAGGCGAGCGTCTCGCCGCTGCCTCTCTCCCACACACGCATCTTCAGCTGCTCCCTATCGATGATCTCAATGAACTCGGTATTGGTACGCTCCGGGAAAAGTGGGTGGTATTCAATCTTCGGCCCTATTTTTTCAATCTCCAGCGAGTCGATATCCTCCATAAAGATCACCGCATGGGGGTTTCCCATGGAGACAAAGGTGATCTCAACCTCCTTACCCTCTATCTCCACGGGGTAGTTGATCATCTCAGGCAGGGTCGTCTGAAAATGAATGGATTCTTTGGCGGAGAGGATGGCACCTCCCATGTTCACGCGGATACGTTCCACCAGGTTGGTGACTGGATTCACCGTCAGGCTTAGTTGCTTGATGCCCGACGCGGTGCTCAGTACAATCTCTCTCTTATTGGTGAGTCCCCGCTCATAGAGATACTTGCCCACGCACCGTGCGGCATTACCGCACATCTCCCCTTCACTGCCGTCGGCATTGAACATGCGCATCGAGAAATCACCCTCATCAGAAGGGCCAATCAAAATTAACCCGTCACTCCCCACCCCAAAATGGCGGTCGCTCAACCTGCGGGAGAGCTCCACAGGGTGCTCCACGTTTTCCTCAAAGAGGTTGATGTAGATATAATCATTGCCTGCGGCTTGCATTTTTTCAAACTTCATCGTGCTATTTTTAACTATCCAATCCAGAGACCCTCATTCATAAAAAAACACCTGCGCGATTCCCAAAGAAATCAGGCACGTGTTTTAAGGGTATTCATTCAGAATCGCGTTTTTGTAATCAATTGCTATTTAATCGGCAAATATATATCTTTTTGTCGGTTTATTTGCCATATAATAGCAAATATTTAGCAACCTCTTACCTGGTCTATTTGTACCTTGTCCATTTTATCATCTCTTTCAACGAAGGTTTCTTGCCGTACATCAGGATACCCACCCTGTAAATCTTCGCAGCCACAATGGAAATAAGGATAAAGGTACCGTAGAGCAACGCAATCGATAGCAGTTTCTCCCATAGTGGTATACCGAACGGGATGCGTACCATCATCACGATGGGCGAGCTGAAGGGGATGAGTGATGCCCAGAAGGCCAGGGGCCCGTCAGGATTACTCACACTGTAAAACCCGGCAAAGAAGGCAAACATGATTATGAGGGTCACCGGTGTGAGAAACTGGCTGGTATCTTCCTCGCTATCCACGGCCGAGGCGAACATCGCAAATATGGAAGCATAGAGGATATAACCTCCAATAAAGAAAATAATAAAAAAGAGTCCCAGCTCAAGCCAGTGAATGCTGAGGATGGCGTTCATGATGCCTTCCATCTCTACCCCTCCCAGATTACCCATGCCACTCATACCTGACATACCTCCCATGCCTTCACTCATCGATGCCACCTCTCCCGGGGAGGCAATGAAGAGGGTGAGCAGACTGAAGAGTCCTCCCGCGAGGATGCCCCAGATGGCAAGTTGAGTGATGCCCACCAGGCCAATACCCACGATCTTGCCTATAAGCAGGTTTACCGGCTTCACCGAGGAGACCATCACCTCCACGATGCGTGTTTTCTTCTCCTCCAGCACCCCCTGCATCACCATATTGCCATACATCAGGATGAACATGTAGATCAGGATGGTGAACACCATCCCGATGATGGTGGCCATCTCGGTAGATGACTCGGTGACACCGCCGTCACCGTCCATACGTAGGGTCTGGAGAGAGATGGAAGGTCTGCTCTCGAGTATCTGCCGCACCTGGGCAATGGATTCACTCTCCACCTCACCACTGGCGGAGAGCTGGTCGAGCCGCTGCTGGGTCACCTTCTCCTGAAGTGTCTGCCGTATCAGTGACTGTAGCTCCTGCGGCGACTGCTTCTCGGAGGTGAGTGATACTGTTCCCTGATCATTGCTCAGGTCGCCGGTGATCTGCAGGATGGCGAACAGCTCCTTGCCCACTTTGGTTTCAGTGTTGGCACGCTGCTCCTCACCTACCACCTCGAACTGAAAGATCTCGTTGGAGGGTAACAGGGGGGCGTAGATGCCGGAATGGTCGATCACGGCGATCCGTTTTATGTCACCGTCGTTGAGGGTTGAGAGCCATAACGGCAGAAAGGTGAGGCTCACCATCAGCACCGGCATCAGCAGTGTGAGGATGATGAAAGATTTTTTTCGTACCCTGATGGTATATTCCCGTTGTATAATTAAACTTAACGCGTTCATTCTATTCATTGGTTACCGTTTTAATAAAGACATCGTTCATGGTGGGCAGCTCTTCATCGTAACTTATCACCTCGTAATGATTGAAAAAAAGCTTTGCCAGCTCATTACTGCTGATATCGTTCTCTTTCTTTATACGCAGGTCGGTGAATTCGTGATAGCGCTCTTTCGACAGGAGCGTGAAGGAGGGATGCGTAAAATCAAATTCATTCCCCAGAAGGCGGAAACGAAAAATACCGGGCCGGTGATCTTTCCTGATATCGAACACCTTCCCCTGCAGGACCACCTCCGATTTGTGGATCAGGGCGATGTTATCGCACAATGCCTCCACCGACTCCATGTTATGCGTGGAGAGGATGATGGTCTTGCCCTCCTCTTTCAACCGTAGCATCTCGTTCTTCACAATATCGGCATTCACCGGGTCGAAACCACTGAAAGGTTCGTCGAAGATCAGCAGGTCGGGATTGTGGATCACGGTGGTAATAAACTGCACCTTCTGTTGCATACCCTTCGACAACTCCTCCACCTTTCGGTTGTACCAGCTCATGATGTCGAATCGTTTGAACCAGATCATCAGCTCACGGTGTGCTTCTTTCTTCGACATGCCACGTAGCTGCGTGAGATACATCGCCTGCTCACCCACCTTCATCTTTTTGTAGAGGCCACGCTCCTCAGGCATATAACCAATGCGATAGACATCCTCACTCCTCGAGGGCAAGCCCTCAAGGAGCACCTGCCCGCTGTCTGGTGCCGTGATGCGGGTGATGATGCGTATCAGGGTTGTCTTCCCTGCACCGTTGGGTCCCAACAACCCGAAAACAGATCCCCGTGGCACCTGAATGCTCACCTTGTTTAATGCCAGGTGATTGGCATATTGCTTCACAACATCAACAGTTTCTAAATACATACTTCAGGTAAGTTATTGATCAGATGTATAATTATTGTACGATTCATCACTTCTTATCACTCTCACCCAGGAGGGCTGTAATCAGTATCTCAGCACGATCCTTTCACCGAGTTCTTTCGACAGTACTCTTTTGATCTCCTGCAACTGCTGCAGCTGCGTGATGAGCGTGGTCATCTCCTCAGGATTGGCGGCATTGAGTTCTTTTTTGATTTCCACGATCTTGTGCAGCACATAGGCGTTCTTGAGTTCAGTGGTAGCACGGGGCACGTAGGTGTTGAGATGATTCTCTTCCAGCAGCCGTGACCCTTTGTCACCCTGCTCCTCGCCCAACATCTTCGCATGGATCTTGCTCAGCTGATAACGGTCACTCATCAGCTCGGAGGCCAGCCTGCTTATCCCTGCATCAGGATGGGAGAGAAAATAACGTCCCGAATCAAAATCAGTCTCTTCCAGATGCGCCACAGCTTCCTCAAAGATCTGCCTGTAGAGCTCGTTGGTGAAGAAGAGGTTGTCACGCTCAAGATCATACCGCACGAATTCTGTCACTCCCGGCCCCTCTTCCACCAGTACATCCTCTTCAATCACTTTCTTGCCCTCTTTCCTTTTTTGCTTCTCGAACTTCCGGTATAAAGGGATGTTGGCATAGCGCACCACATAACGCAGTATCTGCAGCTCGTACCGGTCGAAATGATTCTTTACGGAGATCATGGCTGGGGGAGCTCCCTTCACTGGGGGGATGGCCTCTCTCGGCTCAATGCGGGCAGCCTCCCTGTCTATCTGTTCGTTCTTCTTCGTATAGTTGCGTTGACTGATCTTGTTGATTTCGGCAATCAGCACCCGCTCCTGCATCTTCAGCAATTGCGAGCAGTCCTGGATATAGACAGAACGGGTGATGGCATTAGGGATGAGCGCGATGCTCTCCACCACGTTGGAGATCAATCCTGCCCGTTTGATGGGATCATCACCCACCTCCTCCAGCAGGAGCTTCGTTTTAAAGCGAATGAAATCGACCTCATTCTCAGCGATAAACTGGTTGAAATCTTCGGCATTCTGTTTCTTGGCAAACGAGTCGGGATCCTCACCGTCGGGCAATAACACCACCTTCACGTTCATACCATCCTCCAGCAGCAGGTCGATACCTCTCAAGGCGGCCTTGATCCCGGCAGCATCACCGTCGTAGAGCACCGTTATATTTTCCGAAAAACGGTGGATCATGCGTATCTGCCCGTGTGTGAGGGCTGTCCCTGAGGAGGAGACCACATTCTCTATCCCTGCCTGATGCATGGAGATCACATCGGTATATCCTTCCACCAGGAAGCATTTGTCCTGCTTCACGATCGCACTCTTGGCGAAGTAGATCCCATACAGCTCCTTACTCTTGGAGTAGATCTCACTCTCAGGTGAATTGACATACTTCCCCACATTCTCCACCTTCCTCAGTATGCGCCCGCCAAAGGCGACCACCTTGCCCGATAAGGTATGCACGGGAAAGAGCACCCTGCCACGAAAACGGTCCACCAGCGGCTGATTGTGCTCACCACCCGCGGAGAGCCCTGTTTTGAGCAGGAAATCACGCTGGTAACCTGCCTTCTGTGCTTCTGTGGAGAAGGCATCGCGCTGCTCGAGGCTGTAGCCCAGCTGGAATTTGGTGATGATATCATCGCGGAAGCCTCGTTCACGGAAGTAGCTCAGACCTACAGCCTTCCCTTCGGGATGCGTATGGAGTATCTTTACAAAATAATCACGGGCATACTCATTGAGGATGAACATGCTTTCACGCTCACTCTGCGCCTGCTTCTCCTCATCGGTATACTCTTTTTCGACAACCTCGATATTGTATTTGCGCGCGAGATACTTCAGTGCTTCGTAGTAGCTGAGCTGCTCATGCTTCATCACGAAATGAATGGGTGATCCGCCTTCACCACAGGCAAAGCATTTGCAGATGTTTTTCGAGGGGGAAACATAAAAAGAGGGTGTGCGGTCATCGTGAAAAGGACATAATCCCACGAAATTCACACCCCTGCGGCGCAGCGTGACAAAGTCGGACACAACCTCCGTAATCTGTGCCGAATCCTGTATACGCCCTATGGTAATGTGATCAATCATGTAGAATTTGTATGTTCTTGTAGTATGCACCCGTGTTGTAAAATTCGCAGAAAGGGTTCTCCCCTGTGATTGGATCAGCTATAGAAATCTGTATTGAAACGATCCATAATCGGTTTATTACAGAAACAAAGATACACAATTTTCGTGTTACGTGATCAAAGATATCCCTACCAAAGAAAAATCACAAAAAAAATCCAGATCTCATTTTAATCATTACATTTGCAGGAGCAATCCCGCTTATAAAGCTGTAACTTTTTGTTGGCTATGCCTATGGAGATAAATGAGAATCGCACAGGGAAATACGCATTCACGATGATCGTACCCATTTACAATGAGGAAGAGAATATCAGCCGACTGGAGGAAAAGCTCCGCTCTTTTCTGCCACATTCACACTATAAGACCGCTGTTTTGTTTGTCAACGACGGCTCTACCGATAAGAGCGGAGCGCATATCCAAGAAATGTGTGCACGCAACAGCGACTTCTTTTATCTCCACCTGCATAAGAATGGCGGGTTGAGTGCCGCCCTAAAGGCAGGCTTCGACAACTGTTGTTCGGAATATGTGGGATATATGGATGCGGATATGCAAACCGATGTGGAGGATTTCAACCTGCTCCTCCCCCATCTATCCACGTATGCGTTTGTGACGGGCATACGTGCCAACAGAAAAGATTCCTACTTCAAAAACCTGCAATCGAAAATTGCCAACAGCTACCGGCGGATGATGACAGGTGATGGCGTGACAGATACAGGGTGCCCGCTGAAAGTGATGCACACGAGCTACGCCAGACGAATACCCATGTTCAAAGGAATGCATCGTTTTTTGCCGGCTTTGATCCTATTACAAAACGGCACCATTCAACAGATTCCTGTACGCCACTACCCCCGACTGGCAGGAAAATCGAAATATCATTTATGGAATCGCCTCACCGGCCCCTTTATCGATTGTTTTGCATACCGCTGGATGAAGAAGCGGACTATCAATTACCAGATAAGCGCCAGTAATTTAGACTGATCATGCAGGAAAGTCCGGTTTGGATATATACGATTGGCTTTCTGGCACAAGCCTTATTCTCAGCGCGGTTGCTCTATCAGTGGCTTGTGACCGAGAAAGCGAAGAAGGTGATCTCACCACCTGCATTCTGGATATTGAGTGTTCTCGCCTCTTTTCTGCTATTTATCTACGGGGTGCTAAGGAGTGATTTTGCCATTATCCTCGGCCAGTTTTCTTCTTACTATGTCTACTTGTGGAACCTGAACATGCAGGGACTCTGGAAAAAAGGGCACCCGGTGGTAAGATCATTCCTTATACTGGCTCCCATTGCTGCAGTGGCATTCCTGCTACGCGATATCTCCGCCTTCACCGCCACTTTTTTTCACAATGCATCCATCCCTTTATGGATGTTGCTTTTTGGCGCTGCTGGACAGGTTTTGTTCACTTTCCGGTTTATCTATCAATGGATCTATTCGGCCAGCCATCACCAGTCAGTGTTACCGGCAGGATTCTGGATCATCAGCCTGGCAGGATCGGCAAGCATCATTGCATATGGCATCTTCAGGCTCGATCCGGTGCTGATATTAGGCCAGTCGTTCGGTTTTGTGGTCTATATCCGAAATTTGATGATTGGACATTCAACCAGAAAACAACCATCCCATGAAACATAATCACGCCTATCTCGCCTGGTTTATAGCGCTGCTGCCAATAATGCTACTCCGCGATTATACACCCGATAATGAACTGCGTTATCTCAGTATCGTGGATGAAGCATTACGCAATGGCGACATCTTCACTTTCACCAATCAGGGTGAAATGTATGCCGATAAACCACCTCTCTATTTCTGGCTGATGATGGTGGGTAAAATTTTGCTGGGAGGCCATCGGATGTGGTATCTATCCTTATTGTCGTTCCTGCCCGCGATAATCGTCATCGCGATAATGAACAGATGGCTGCGGCAGGAAAATGAAGAGACGAAAGGCAATGCAGCACTTATGCTGATGACTGCAGGCCTGTTTGCCGGTCTTGCTATTGTGATACGGATGGATATGCTGATGACCCTGTTTATCACACTGGCACTCTACACTTTCTTTAGAATGTATCAGGGAGTGGCAACAAAAAAAGAGGCTACCCTCTTTCCGCTGTATCTCTTTCTCGCTCTCTTCTCAAAGGGGCCTGTAGGGATCCTCGTGCCCCTACTATCCACACTGCTTTTTCTATTATATCGGAGGAAACTGCGCACCTGGCACCGCTATTGGGGCTGGAGAACTATGGTGATTCTATTGCTGGGATGTGGTATCTGGTTCACCGGCGTTTACCTGGAGTCGGGGAGTGAATACCTCAATAACCTGCTGGTGCATCAAACGGTGGGTAGAGGAATCAATGCCTTTCATCACAAACGCCCCTTTTATTATTATCTCATTTCGGTATGGTACTCTCTGGCGCCATGGATGCTTCTCTCTGTAGGCATCATCGTAGCCGGGATGGTTCGAAGGAAAATTCAAACCGAACTGGAACAGTTTTTTCTGATCATCATTCTTTCTACCTTCGTCATGTTGTCTGTAATCAGCTCAAAGCTGTCTGTATACATGCTTCCTGCGTTTCCTTTTTTCATATATCTGGCTGCGCTGCAGTTGAAAAAATTCGATGCAAACAACGGCTGGCTGCGACTCACGGTGGCGATACCGGCTGTTGTGCTTGCCGCATCACTGCCCATCCTCATCATTCTCTCGAAAAGTGCCGACACCTCCTACCTCGGTATTCCGTTGGTTTATCTGGCAGCGACGGTGAGCTCATTAAGCAGTCTCTATCTGTTGTACTCCCTCTATTGGAAAAAACAACTGCATGCATCGATGCGGATAATGGGTTTTGGAATCCTGCTGACCCTCTTTGTTGCTGGAATGGCAATCCCACAGTTGAATGCCTATTTCGGCTGGCGTGAGCTATGTGAAAAAGCAGCCCAATTGGCAGATGAAAAGACGACGACGACCTATTATGTGTACAAAATTTCACGGGCCGAAAGCATGGATGTCTATTTAAATCAAGATGTCGTGTTCACCACGAAAGAAGCGATTGTGAACCATTCGCTGAAAGGTCAACTACTTATGTTACCCGAGAAAACGATAAGAAAAGATAGCGACATTCGTTCGGTGATAGGTGCAAAAGAACAATATAGCGTAGGCAAGTATATAATTGTTGTATTTTAACGGGATAGTATGAAGATATTGGTCACCGGTGCTGCTGGATTTATAGGTTTTCATGTGGTTCATAAGCTACTCTTGCAGGGGCATGAGGTGGTGGGACTCGATACGATCAACAGCTATTACGATGTAGGTCTGAAATATGCCCGACTGGCAGAAGCCGGTATCAGGAAGGAGATGATAAAAACAGATGCATGTGTTCAGAGCGAGAAATTTTCCTCCTATCGGTTTATTCAACTCGACCTGATGGATAGAGAGTCCATTTTTTCACTTTTCAACAGCGAGACATTTCATTACGTGGTCAACCTTGCTGCACAGGCAGGCGTAAGGTACTCACTCGAGAATCCGATGACCTATATCTATTCGAATGTGGTGGGATTCACCCACATCCTTGAAGCATGCCGTCTTACATCCGTTCAACACCTTATTTATGCAAGCTCCAGCAGTGTTTACGGTGATGATACACCCCTACCTTACCCTGAATCGGCTCGCACCGATCATCCGGTTAGTTTATATGCTGCAACCAAAAAAACGAATGAGCTGCTGGCCTATACCTACAGCAAACTGTACCATCTCCCTGCCACGGGCATTCGTTTTTTTACGGTGTACGGTCCCTGGGGACGACCCGATATGGCGCCATGGCTGTTCACCTCTGCCATCACAATAGGGAAACCGATCACCGTCTTCAATAACGGCCATATGCAGCGTGATTTCACCTATATTGACGATGTGGCGGAGGGGGTGCTGAAAATTATACCCTCGCCACCGCAATCCGAAATACCGCATATGTTATACAATATGGGGTGTTCCTCACCGGTGCAGCTGATGGATTTTATCCGCATCATCGAAAAGAGAGTCGGCAAAAAGGCAATCCTGGAAATGAAAGGTATGCAGCCCGGCGATGTCCTCTCCACATTTGCAGATACGACACTGTTGAGGGAACACTTCGGGTACAAACCCTCCACAACAGTGGAAGCGGGCATCGGTATGTTTTATGAATGGTTCTGTGCGTATACTGCAACGGTCAATTGCCATTGACAGCATCACTGACCATCACTGCTGATCAAGTGATGGATCGCCCGCACGTCATGAAGGTAAACAGTGGCTCATTTTTACCTGAATTATTCAGCTGTGACCGCAGTAACCATAACGGGCAATTTTATGTCGAGAAAAAAACGTTTTTAGGAAATAATGTCCTACATTTGCCGGAGATAAATCTAATTCAGATACGATAAACTTTTTTAAAATGGACAAAATCGACTGGTCAAATATCTCATTTGGCTATATGAAAACAGACTACAACGTGCGCAGTTATTATCGCGACGGGAAATGGAGTGCTCCCGAGCTGGAGACTTCGGAATATCTGAACCTCCACATGGCTGCCACCAGCCTCCACTATGGACAGGAAGCCTTTGAAGGACTGAAAGCTTTCCGGGGTAAGGACGGGAAAGTACGTATTTTCCGTATGAGAGATAACGCGCTGCGACTGCAATCGTCCTGCCGTGGTATCATGATGGCCGAGCTCCCCGTGGAGATGTTCGAGGAGATGGTTTTGCTCGCCGTGAAGAAGAATGAACGATTTGTACCCCCCTACGAGAGCGGGGCAGCACTCTATATACGTCCTCTGCTGATAGGCACCAGCGCACAGGTGGGTGTGAAGCCGGCGAAAGAGTACACTTTCCTGATATTTGTAACGCCGGTAGGACCTTACTTCAAGGAGGGGTTCAAGCCAACACCGATGGTGATCATGAGGGACTATGACCGTGCAGCACCTCTAGGCACCGGCACATACAAGGTGGGCGGAAACTACGCCGCCAGCCTGCAGTCGGGAGAAAAGGCACATGAAATGGGTTACTCCGCTGTGCTTTACCTCGACGCCAAGGAAAAAAAATATATCGACGAATGTGGTCCGGCCAACTTCTTCGGTATCAAAAACAATACCTATATCACACCTCAATCGACTTCGATCTTGCCTTCCATCACTAACAAGAGCCTGATGCAGCTGGCCGAGGAGATAGGATTAAAGGTGGAACGGCGTCCCGTGGCCGAGGAGGAGCTCGCTACTTTTGAGGAAGCAGGTGCCTGCGGCACTGCTGCCGTGATCAGTCCGATATTGCGGATCGATGATCTCAGCGAGAAGAGAACCTATCAAATCTCTAAAGATGGGAAAGCGGGCCCCGTTAGTGAGAAGCTGTACCATAAGCTGCGTGCGATACAGTATGGCGATGAGCCGGACAACTATGGCTGGGTAACGGTACTGGATTAAAAACAGGAAAGCGGCTTGAAAGCCGCTTTTTTATTTCATTCATTCATAGATCACTCCACAACTTATAGGGTTTCATCGAGATAAAAGAGTTGTAATACCTCTCATCGCCTGTCACCTCAGACCCGAGCCAGTCGGGTTTCTCAAATGTCTCTTCCTCGCTTTCAAGCTCCACCTCAGCGATCAGCAATCCTTCATTCTCACCGTGGAACTCATCCACCTCGAAGAGGTGCCTGCCTGCCTGAACAAGATAACGGGTTTTATCAATCACGGCATCCTCACACAATAGCAACATCTCTTCCGCCTCGGCCAGAGGGATCTCATACTCCCACTCATGGCGCTTGATCATCCCCTCCACCTGTGCACTTTTAATGGTGAGCCAGGCTTTCTCGTCCCTGGTACGTACCCGGATCACGCTGACAGCTGAAATCGAAAGATAACCTTGTTTGATGGCAGAACGGCTGAAAGCGTGCGATTTGAAATCTCCGTTCACCAGAAATTTACGTTCAATCTCGTATCCCATAAATGATTGGTTTAGCCTATATAACAAACGAAAAGTGAAACAGTTTTGTGCGTATGGAAAGGGGGGAAATAAATAACTATGTTTTTAAGTTTGCGTAATCACTACGAAAAAATAAAAACATAGTTAAGATTTTGGTTGGATTAAATAAAAATCAATGCGCG
>CAYUQE010000044.1:0-15046 GCA_964446805.1 uncultured Proteiniphilum sp.
ATGTTCCCACTGGTATTAAGATCGAAGCAGGCTATCAATGCCATCTACAACCAGCATTACAAGCTTATCTGCCTGAACGACAATGCCCACATCAGAAACTATGCGCGAGTCATGAGAGAGCTGGAGAAAGCGTTGGATACCATCTTACCCGAGAAGTCGCAATTTGAACTGTAAATCGACAGTCTCCCTATTTCTCAAAGGATGATTTTTCGGGATACAGCTCTTCCAGGAACGGTTTTATTCTTAATCGGTCGGCTTCTTTTACCCGCTGACTGTCATTGAGACAGAACAGGTCGGGATGATATCTGTTCAGGTACTTCTCAAAGTTCGGTTTATACACATTGATCCGGATAGATTCACTCCTCCCCACATATTTCAGATGCCCTTTACCGGCAGCCAGGGCATAATAGGAAAAGGCCGAACGATGGATATCACCGTACTTCCTGATATGACTCTGCATCGAACATTGCACCTGAGCTGCAAAGACATCCTCCACGGCATCCCTGTAATCCTCTTTCACGTAGGTATCGACATTGTGGTGGGGAATACCGGCGTAAAATTTGCCAAACTGTTGTTCCACCAATGCAGCTCCCTCCACTACCATGGTGATATACTGACCGAGCCTCTTTCTTATCAGACGCTTGATGGGATAATGCCATCTGCCGAACAACTTCTTTTTCAGACGGATGTAAGGGACCCCCTCGTTATCAAAGAAATAGCCGGGTGAGAGCCTCTTGTGAAAGAACATGTCATCATTGGCAAACAGAAAGTGATCAGCCAGCCCGGGGATTTTGTAGAGAAAATACTCGATGACGCTTGAATTAAAGCAGGGAAGCGCCTCCGAAGGAAGGATCTCCTTATGGTCAACAATCTGAATGGCAGGGTGATCCAACTTTAGCCATGCAGGATGTTGATTGTCGGTAATGATGAATATTTTTCTTACCCACGGTACATACTTCTCCACCGACCTCAAGGAATAACGCAGCTCATCGTTATTGACATAACGTCCCCTGTTATTGGCTTCCGTATTGTCGGTATTGTCCGCATTGTCGGAAATGCCTGCATCTTCAGTTGTATGACTTTTGTCCGATGTATACAGTTGTTTCTTCTCTAACCATTTTGGATCACTGCCATCAACCCAAAGATACACTAAATCGATATCGAATGATTGCATATATGTAAGCAACTAAAATATGTTTATCAACTACAAATAGAACTCATTGGAGATAATGACTATTGGCAGTCATGCGGTTAATTGGAGGCAGTTTACAATCAGTCACTGTAGGTTTCGTGGTTACAGACGGTTCTTAATTCGCACAGCTTTCCAAACAAAGCTTGATTACTGCATCATGCAAAAGTAGCTATTTTTATTGAATCTCGAAACGGGCAAGAGGCTAAATCATTCATCGAGACAAACTTTTCATCTTCTTATTTGTTCTATTCACATTGTACAACGTAAACACGCATTGGGCATGAGCAGTTCATCACCTAAGAAAATAAGAATAAGGACAAAAGTATTTGTTCCGATGGTTTTTGTTGTCGCTATTCTCCTTATTACCTACATTTTTCCCCGTCAGGGAAGTTTTAAATACTCCTTCAACGAAGGGAGACCCTGGCAGTATGGCCTTCTTACCGCCCCCTTCGATTTTCCAGTCTATAAACCTGCCGACCAGTTGAAAGCTGAACAGGACAGCATCCTGGAGTTTTATGAACCCTATTTCGAAGTGAATGAAACGGTATATAAGAATGCGCTGGCCGATTTTGATGCGGATGTGAATCTGAACGACAAGCTGGCAGAATTGCCCCCTGCATATAAGATTTATATACGCAACAAGCTGGAGGAGATCTATGAAAACGGGATCATGCAGTCGGAGGACTATGACAGGATCAATGCCTCAAAAACACAGGCACTGCGGATTAAAAAAGGGAATGTGGCAGAATCAAGGAAGATCACCTCATTCTTCACCATTCGTTCAGCCTATCAAAAAGTATTGAATGATGTCCCTGCAAACATTGACACCTCAGTCTTACAGGCAGCAGATATCAATGATTACATTCGGGAGAATATTATTTACGATGGGGATACATCGGATAAAGCACAACAAGAATTTATTCAACAGGTGGATATAAGCCGTGGAATGGTACAACAGGGACAACGAATCATTGATGAAGGTGAGATCGTAGATGCACAGACCTACAATATCCTCTCCTCATTAAAGCATGTGACCGAGGAGCGGAGCGGTGGCACTACCAGAAATAGCTGGATGGTGCTCGGACAGCTGTTGCTCATTCTGCTCATGTTCGGTTCGTTTTACATGTATTTGCTGTTTTTTCGACCCACTGAATTCCGTAACCGGAAGCATGTGATCTTCATGCTCCTGCTCACTGTCATCTTCCTGGTGCTCACCGCCATCACGGTTCGTTTTGATCTCTTCAGCGTCTACATTATCCCCTATGCGATCGTGACGATCCTCATCCGCACCTTCATCGACTCAAGGACAGCACTCTTTGCCAGTCTTATCACCATCATGCTTAGTTCACTGATGGTTCCTTTTCCCTTTGAGTTTGTGGTCATCCAGATATCGGTATCGATGGTCTCCATTTTCATGTTGAAAGAGTTGTCGGAGCGATCACAGCTGATAAGAAGTTCATTCTTCATACTGCTCACCTATATCCTGGTCTATATTGGGCTGGTGATGTACCAGGAAGGGAGCATGAAAGATACCAACTGGATTATGTTGATTTATTTCCTTATCAACTTCATTTTTATCATGTTCTCCTACTCCCTGGTCTATCTGGTGGAGCAGTCGTTCGGTTTTATTTCCGGAGTGTCATTGGTGGAGCTGTCCAATATCAACAAGCCGCTGCTGAAAGAGCTGTCCGAGAAGGCTCCGGGAACATTCCAGCACTCGCTGCAGGTATCCAACCTGGGCATGGCGGCTGCGGCAAAACTGGGTGCAAATGCATCTTTGATCAGAACGGGAGCCTTGTATCACGACATAGGCAAGATGGTGAACCCGGCCTTCTTCACCGAGAATCAGACACCAGGAATGAATCCGCATGTGGGACTCCCTTTTGAGGAAAGCGCACGCATCATCATCAACCATGTGAAAGACGGGGTTAAGATTGCACAGAAACAGAACATACCACAACAGATCATCGATTTTATCGAGACCCACCACGGTACCAGCATGCCTAAGTATTTTTACATCTCCTGGAAGAATGCCAATCCCGATAAAGAGGCGAATGAAGCTGATTTCCGTTATCCGGGACCTAATCCTTTTACGAAAGAGACAGCCATCATGATGATGGCCGATGCGGTGGAGGCATCCTCACGCAGCCTCCCCGAATATTCGGAAGAATCTCTCCGCAACCTTGTGGACAGGATCATTGATTCACAGCTGAGTGAAGGCTACTTCAAGATGGCACCGATCACGTTTAGAGACATTCAAACAGTGAAAGATGTGTTTGTGGATAAACTGAAGACGGTGTATCACTCCCGCATTGCCTATCCCGAGCTGTTAAAGCCGGAGAAGCAGACAACACCATAAAACAGGGATTCTTACACCAGGTGTTCATCAACCTTCACCTTTCAGCCCAATAATCACACGGTAAGCACTTACACCCTTTTTACTCCCACTCGATCGTTGCAGGTGGCTTGGAGGAGATATCATACACTACGCGGTTGACACCTGCCACTTTATTGATGATCTCGTTCGAGACCTTTGCAAGGAAGGCATAGGGCAGATGAGCCCAGTCGGCCGTCATCGCGTCGGTGGAGGTGACGGCACGCAGTGCGATCGTATTCTCATAGGTGCGTTCATCACCCATCACACCCACCGATTGTACCGGCAACAGGATGGCTCCCGCCTGCCACACTTTGTCGTAGAGACCGGCACTGCGCAGGTTGGAGATGAAGATATCATCTGCATCCTGTGCTATACGTACCTTTTCCGGAGTGATTCCTCCCAGTATACGTATTCCCAGCCCGGGGCCGGGGAAAGGATGACGTTGTATAAGATGGGGCTGCATGCCCAGCTCGAGACCTATCCTGCGCACCTCATCCTTAAAAAGGAGCTTGAGTGGTTCACACAGCTTCAGCTGCATCTTCTCGGGCAGACCACCCACATTGTGGTGACTCTTGATGGTCACACCTGTGATGGAGAGCGACTCGATAATGTCAGGGTAGATGGTACCCTGTGCCAGCCACTTGATATCTTTCAGCTTGTGGGCTTCCTTATCAAAAATATCGATAAATCCTTTTCCAATAATCTTTCTTTTTTGCTCCGGATCGGTCACACCCTCCAGCGCCTGATAGAAATGCTGTTTTGCATCCACACCGATCACGTTGAGTCCCAGGTGTTCATAATTTTCCAGTACCGTCTCGAACTCATGCTTACGCAACAACCCGTGATCCACAAAAATACAGGTGAGGTTCTTGCCGATAGCCCTGTTAAGCAGCACAGCCGTCACTGAGGAGTCAACCCCTCCCGAGAGAGCCAGGATCACCTTGTCGTCACCCAGCACCTCCTTGAGTTCAGCCACCGTTGTTTCGATGAAGGAGGCCGGTGTCCAGTCTTTTTTCATTCCGCAAATGGAAAGAAAATTATCCAGAATCTTGGTTCCCTCGTCTGTATGGAACACTTCGGGATGAAATTGCACCCCCCAGGTTTGCTCACCCTCAATCCTGTAGGCGGCCAAAGCGATATCCTCGGTGGAAGCGATCATGGTGAAATTCTCCGGTACACGGACTATGGTGTCGCCATGTGACATCCATACCTCACTGTCCTGTGAAATAGTACCCAGCAACGGATCATTACCCTCTTTCACACGCAGGTGGGCACGTCCATACTCGCGGGAACCATTTTTGCCTACTTCACCACCCGCGGTGAGTGCCATCAGCTGTGCTCCGTAGCAGATGCCCAGAAGGGGAAACATCCCCTTGATCCTACTCAGATCGGTTTTAAAGGCATTGTCGTCGTTCACCGAGAAGGGGCTTCCGGAAAGAATCACTCCTTTTACCGACGCATCACCGAAAGGGAATTTATTATAGGGTACAATTTCGCAGTAGGTGTTTAGTTCTCTTACACGTCTGCCAATAAGCTGTGTTGTCTGTGAACCAAAATCAAGAATAATAATTTTTTCGTGCATAGAGTGTGGAATTTTAGAGGCTCAAAGATAGTGAAAAAAGAGAAGATAAACGGGCAGTGATCAGATTATTTTATGCCATTTCGATTTCTCTCTTCCCTCTTCTTTTATTGGTATATAAATATTTTTTATCGTAATTCGATATATATTTGTTGTTTTATAAAAATAAAACCTTACATTTGCAGCATCGGAATAGTACAATTGTCACAGATATGGAAAACAGGAACAAAAAGAAGAGACCCATCGCGCTACTGTCGGTGTTGGCAGGGATTGCTTACCTCTATTTAATCAGCATTGATTTTATCAATCACTGGGATTCGTTTGCAAACAGCTTCATGGAAGGATACAATGCTTCATCAGAAGGTAGAGACGGTCAATTGAATTCTCAATCTTTTTCCTTGCTGCTGAATGCGGAGGACATTCAGCATTACTATGCCGATTCCCTGATGAATCTGAAAAACGACAGATACATGCCGGCAAAAATGCAGATTGTGGATGTAAAATATGATTTTACGGATTTCAAAGAGCTTAGGAAAGTACTTACATATCGAGTAATCATTTTCACAATTGTATTTATGCTCCTACTTTTATATATTGCGGTACCGTTATATTTCTACAAGATCCTAGGGGCTTTTTACAGGAATCATATTTTTAGTTACAGAAATGTGAAACGGATAAAAATTGTGGGAAGTTTGCTGTTAATTATCTACGGACTGCAATTCATCTTCGATATCACCCTCTATTGTTACAAGAATAAACTGATCGAAATTCCTCATTATAACATATCCATTCACTTATCAGGTGCTGAGTGGCTTTTTCTGGGACTGATCACCTTGCTGATCGGCAATATACTGAAACGTTCCGTAGAGTTGAAAGAGGAGTCGGAGTTAACTATTTAACTGAAAGGAAAATCCTGTATGCCAATCATTGTAAACCTGGATGTGGAGATGGCAAAGAAAAAAATTTCTTTGAACGAGCTTTCAGAGCGGGTAGGAATCACCCCTGCCAACCTCTCCATACTGAAAACAGGAAAAGCCAAAGCCATCCGCTTCAGCACGCTGGAGATCATCTGTAGGGAGCTGAGCTGTCAGCCCGGTGACATTCTTGAATGGGTGGAGGAAGAGAAACGACAGTAAAACAGACAAAATAACTGATCATGAAACATTTAGAACGTGCTTTAGACAGACAGAACAGCTTCTGGAGATACCTTGCGATGACCCTTATCCTCTTTTTAGGGGCCTCCACCATCGGCTCACTACCGCTGATAATCACCCTCGTCATCAACATAATCTCAGGGGGTGATACCGCATCACTTGCCGGCAACGTGATGGACCTGAGCCGTTACGGCATATCTCACAACCTGGGATATCTGTTGCTGCTGCTGGGGTTCGTGGCGATGTTCTTCGCTTTCAAATGGCTTATAGGCCCTCTACATAAACGCACGCTCATTGAAACCATCAATGGCAGAAATCATCTGCGACGCAACAGGATAGGAATGGGCATGCTGGTGTGGGGTACGATGATGTTGATCACGCTGCTCATTGGCCTGCTCACCTCACCCGAGAATTATCAGTTTCAGTTTCACTTTGGGAAGTTCCTGATGCTGCTCCTTCTCACGCTGCTGATACTGCCCTTTCAGACCTCTTTTGAAGAGATCTTCTTCAGGGGATATCTCTCACAGGGTATTGCCGCCGCCACCAGAAATAGATGGTGGACGCTGATCATCATCTCGCTGGCCTTCGGGCTGATGCATTCCACCAACCCGGAAGTGAAGGAGTTCGGTTTCTGGATTAGCATGCCAAGCTATGTGCTTATGGGTGTCATCCTGGGAGCGGTCTCCCTCCTGGATGACGGCATCGAGCTGGCACTGGGAATCCATTTTATCAACAATGCCTTCATGGCGCTGTTTACGACCCACACCTCATCGACGTTACAAACCGATGCGCTCTTTAGCATGAAAGAGATCCATCCGGAAAAGGAGCTGATCTGGATGATTATCTACGCGGTTGTGGTGATTGCACTCCTTGGCAGGATCTATCGGTGGGACTTCAGCATCATGCAGAGGAAGGTGGCCATTCAAACACCCTCGTTGCCACCACAACTGCCATAGAGACAATAAATGCTGGAGGATTAAGATAAACGGGTGGATATAATTATTCTATTTGTATTTTTCCTATCTTTGAATTCAGAAACTATTTTTCAATGAAGATAAAACATCTCATTTCCACGCTACTGTTGTACATGTCCGCATTTCTTCTGCAGGGACAGAGCATGGAGGATGCCAGAAGCTGGTACCTGGAGGGACGATATGCCGAGGCATTGCCTGTTTTTCGGCAGGCGTATCTCAATGATGCAGACAATGCGGCATTGAACCAGTGGCTGGGTGTGAGCCTGTTAAAAACAGGCCGGTTCATGGAGGCAGAGAAGTATCTTACATTCGCATCACGGAAGAAGATTCCCGAATCATTCCTCTTCCTGGGTGAACTCTACACGTTGCTGTATCGTTTTGAAGCGGCGGAGGAAGTATTCGAAAAATATCAGCAGGCGAACCGCAAAAATGAGGAGGCGCTGCAGAAACTGGCACTGAAGCGTACTGAGACAGATAGATTGAGAAAGGCAACCACCCGCACTGAAGATATACAGATTATTGACAGCCTGGTACTGCCTAAAGCCACTTTCCTGGAAGCTTATACGCTGAGCCGCTCATCGGGATCGTTGATGCCGGCACATCTTTTTTTTCAACAGCTATCGTCGTCAGACAAGACGCTTTTCATGAACGAACGACAAGACAAGATCTACTATTCACAAGGCAATGCTGACACTGGCTTTGACCTCTTTACGATGGACAAACTGCTCGACAGCTTTGGCAATGAGAAGAAGCTCCCTGCATCGGTCAATATGGCAGGTGATCAGGCCTTTCCTTTTGTACTGAGTGATGGGCTGACGCTCTATTTTGCATCCACGGGAGACCAGTCACTGGGTGGTTATGACCTTTACGTTACCCGCTATAACATATCGACTGACGCATATCTTGCCTCCAACCAGTTGAACATGCCTTTCAATTCACCCTTCAACGACTATATGATGGCCATCGATGAAGAAAAGGGTATCGGCTGGTTTGCATCGGACCGCTATCAACAGGCAGACTCTGTCTGTGTATATACTTTTATTCCCAACGCACAGGTGATCATGGTGGAAAGTGAAGATCCTCACTATCTGGGCAGACGTGCCCGCATAGCCTCAATAGCAGAGACCTGGAAAGCAGGTAACGACTACGCTTCCCTGCGCGCGATGGCGCAACAGCAAAACAGTTCTCAGGTGGCAGCTGAAGGTGATTTCCTGTTTGTCATTGATGACAGAGCTACCTACCATCAACTCTCCGACTTTAAAAGCAGCCGTGCCCGCTCGCTGTTTTCCCAGGCCCTGGGCCTTGAAAATAAATTGAATGCACTGAACAAGGAGCTTTCAGAAAACAGGGAACAGTACGCAGGGAGTAGTTCAGCAAACAATGCGATAGCCGATGCAATCCTTCGTCTGGAGAAAGAGACCGAAACGCTCCTCAGGGAGATGGAACGATTGAAACTGCAGGCAAGAAACGAAGAGATCGAGACCTTTTTTAACTAAACATACCGTATATGACACTGGACCTTATTATTGTAGCAGCCGTGATACTCTTAGGCATTCTTTTAATGCTGGTTGAGTTCTTCCTGCTTCCCGGCATTAGCATTGCAGGTATTGCAGGAGCACTGTTTCTCGTGGGAGGCATTGTTTACGCATACCTCTTCCTTGGAAATGAAGGCGGTAATATTACACTGGCTTCCTCAGCCGTGGCATTAGGAGGCACCTTCTACTGGCTTTTAAAGTCGAAAACATTGCGGAAAATATCACTGGAGACCAACATCGAGAGCAAAGTGGATAACAGCAATCTGCAGAAAATGGCGGTGGGGGATAGCGGTGTAGCCCTATCACGACTCAATCCCATTGGCAAAGTGATGGTGAATGATATGGAAGTAGAGGGCAAATCAATCGATGGTGCGTTCATCGATGAGGAGACCGAGATTGAGATAGTGAGAATTGACTCCTATCATGTACTGGTAAGAAGAAAACAAACGCCGATGCATCAATGAACGAGCAGGAGTAACGCCTGTAGGTGGTTCATTGTGATCACGGATAATGACAAGATAAAAAGACACTACATAAAACCCAAAAACAAATCATTATGGATTTATCATTTCCTTTAATTATTACAATTGCCGTAATCATCATTTTTTTAATGATCTTCTTCCATTACGTGCCATTCTTCCTGTGGATCAACGCGTTATCGGCAGGAGTACGCATCTCGCTTGTGCAGCTCTTTCTGATGCGCCTGCGTCGTGTGCCGCCACACACTATTGTTTATGCCATGATCGAAGCCCACAAGGCGGGGCTGAAGAAAGTCACCCGTGATGATCTGGAAGCCCACTACCTTGCAGGAGGACATGTGGAAAAAGTAGTACACGCATTGGTGTCAGCCTCAAAAGCAAATATCGATCTCTCTTTTCAGATGGCCACAGCCATTGACCTCGCCGGTCGTGACGTGCTGCAGGCAGTGCAGATGTCAGTGAACCCGAAGGTGATTGACACGCCTCCTGTGACAGCCGTAGCCATCGATGGTATCCAGCTGATTGCCAAAGCACGTGTGACCGTGCGCGCCAACATCAAGCAGCTGGTGGGTGGCGCCGGTGAAGAGACCATCCTCGCCCGTGTAGGTGAAGGGATCGTCTCCTCGATCGGTTCTGCCTCTTCGCACAAGTCGGTGCTAGAGAACCCTGACTCCATCTCCAAGCTGGTGTTGAAGAAAGGACTGGATGCCGGCACAGCGTTTGAGATCCTCTCCATTGATATTGCCGATATCGACATAGGCAAGAACATCGGAGCTGTACTGCAGATGGACCAGGCCCAGGCTGACAAGAACATTGCCCAGGCACGCGCTGAAGAACGACGTGCCATGGCCATAGCACTGGAGCAGGAGATGAAAGCCAAGGCGCAGGAAGCACGGGCCAAGGTGATTGAGGCCGAGGCGGAAGTACCTGCAGCCATGGCGGAAGCATTCCGTAATGGGAACCTGGGTATCATGGACTATTACCGGATGGAGAACATCAAAGCGGACACCAATATGCGTGATGCCATCGCCAAGCCACAAAGCAGCGGTGACGCTAAAAAATAATGACAGCCTTCATCATTGAAATTTAATCATTTATGAGAATTATACCCGAATCGGAATTGATCATCAATTCCGATGGAAGTGCGTTTCACTTGCATATTAAGCCTGAGCAGCTCTCTGACAAGATTGTGATGATGGGCGATCCTGATCGTGTGACAATGACGGCCGGCTTCTTTGACTCGATAGAGTGTGATGTGACCAGTCGCGAGTTCCACACCGTAACAGGGATGTATAAAGGGAAACGTATCACCGCTCTCTCGCATGGTATCGGTACGGACAACATCGACATCGTGCTCACTGAACTGGATGCACTTGCCAATATTGATTTCACCACACGCATGGTGAAAGAGAGCTTCAGGCAGTTGACGATGATCCGCGTGGGCACATCGGGAGGGATGCAAACCCATTGTCCTGTAGGTTCGTACGTCGTCTCCGAGAAATCCATCGGTTTTGACGGATTAATCCACTATTACGCCAACTCGAGGAGTGTCTGTGAAGAAGATTTTGAAGAGGCATTTCAGAAACATGTCAACTGGTCACCCTTTCACTGCGCGCCCTACGTGGTAAGTGCAGATGAGGAGCTGGTAGACCGTATCGGTTACGACATGATCCGTGGTGTCACCATATCGGCTATTGGCTTCTACGGGCCACAGGGGCGACATGTACGTCTGGGTCTTGCCGATCCCGACCTGAATGCCAGGATTGAATCGTTCCGCTTTGGCGAGTATTCCATTACCAACTATGAAATGGAAAGCTCAGCCATTGCCGGCTTGGGCAAGATGATGGGGCACAAGGCGATGACTGTCTGTGCCATTATTGCCAATCGTGTAGCGCTGGAATCGAATGCCAACTACAAAGGTTCTACGGAAGAACTGATAAAGATTGTATTGGACAGGATTTAGACACGCTGCGTGCAGGTCATCTTCCAGCTACAACAAAAAAATAATCGTGCGTCGTAAATAAACTAAATTATAATTTTTTTGTAAAAATGTCATGAGAAAAATTTTAACACTCCTATTTCTTGTAGCAACTGTTGTTACATTGGCACAACAAAACCCTCCTCTTCCGGTTGATCCGAACGTGAGGACAGGTAAACTGGAGAACGGACTCACCTATTACATCCGTCACAACGCTCTTCCTGAAAACAGAGCTGATTTCTACATCGCCCAGAAGGTGGGCTCCATGCAGGAAGAAGACAGTCAGGCCGGCCTGGCTCATTTCCTGGAGCATATGGCTTTTAACGGGACGAAGAACTTCCCCGGAAAGGATATGCTCAACTATCTGCAGGACAACGGGATCAAGTTTGGCACCAACATCAACGCCTACACGTCGTTTGATGAGACGGTCTACTACATGAACAACATTCCCACTACCAACAGCAACCTGATGGATTCAGCCCTGCTGGTACTGCACGACTGGTCCAGCGCCATTGCCCTGGAAGAAAAAGAGTTGGAAAATGAACGGGGTGTGATACGCGAAGAGTGGCGCACCCGTGGTGGCGCACAGCAACGGCTGTGGGACCAGCTGCTACCAAAGATGTATCCCGAGAGCAAGTATGCAAAACGGATGCCTATTGGCAGCATTGATGTGATCAACACCTTCAAGCCCGAGGAGATCAGAGCCTACTATCACAAATGGTACCGTCCCGACCTGCAGGGCATCATCATTGTAGGTGATGTGAACGTGGATGAGATGGAACAGAAGGTGAAAGCGCTCTTCTCGCCCATCACCCTCGATGCCGAGAGGGCAACACGGGAATATTACCCGGTACCCGACAACAAAGAACCGCTGGTTGCCATTGCGACCGATAAGGAAGCAAGGGCTACACAGCTGATGCTGTTCTACAAGCATGAGCCATTGCCCGATGAGTTGAAGAGTACGCAGATGGGTTATCTGACAAACTATATCAAGAACGCTGCAGCAGCGATGATGAACCAGCGTTTTACAGAGATCACGCAGAAGCCTGATGCACCTTTCACGTATGCCAATGCATACGACGATGATTTTTTTGTTGCAAAGACAAAAGATGCCTGGACCGTGGTTGCACAGAGTGCAGATGATAAGATTGAACTCGCCCTGGCTGCCATGATCAGGGAGACGGAACGTGCCAAGCAATATGGGTTCAGCGCTTCCGAGTATGAGATGGCCCGCACCAATATCCTCAAGAGCCTTGAGGATGCATACAACAACCGTGACAAACAGAGGAACGAATCCTACTCGGAGGAGTATGTACGTGCTTTCACCGATGGAGAACCATTCCCGGGAATTGAGTTCGAGCATCAGTTTATGCAGGCTGTAGCTCCCAACATTCCGGTGGAAGCCATCAACCAGACCATCAAACAGCTGGTCGGCGATGAGAACATCGTGATCGCCATCACAGGACCCGAGAAGGAGACACTGGTGTATCCATCTGAGGAAAAGCTGCTTGCCGTCTTGCGTGCAGTGAAGGCAGAGACCATTGAGCCCTACGCCGAACAGGTTATCGACGAGCCACTGATCACTACTCCCCCCTCACCGGGTGTGATTGCAAAGGTGGAGAAGAACGAAGCGATGGATGCCACCGTGTGGACCCTTCAGAACGGTATGAAAGTGATCCTGAAAAATACCGATTTCAAGGATGATGAGATCATGATGACCGCCACAAGCGTGGGAGGTTTTTCACAATATGCCGTGCAGGATCCCATCAACAGCAGAATGATGAGTTCAGTAATGACACTGGGAGGTGTGGGCAATTTCAGTGCCAGCGACCTGCCGAAGGTGCTGGCTGGCAAGACAGCTTCTGTCAGGCCGAGCATCAGCTTGACCACCCAGGATTTTAACGGCTCCTCAACCATCAAGGATTTCGAGACGATGCTGCAGCTGGTGTATCTCTACTTCACAGCTCCCCGCAAAGATGCAGATGCATTCAAATCTTACATCCAGCGCATGGAAGCACAGCTCAAAAATCAGGAAGCAGAGCCGATGGTGGCTTTCAGCGATTCGATCACCAGAGCGATCTACGGTGATAATCCGCTCACCAACAGGATCAAGCTGGAGAACCTGAAAGATGTCAACTATGATCGTATCATGACGATGTTCAAACAGCAGTTCATGAACCCCGGCAGCTTTGTCTTCACCTTCGTAGGTAATATCGATGAAGCAAAGGTGCGTCCCGTGGTGGAGCAGTATCTGGCCTCACTGCCCGGGAAAACCGTGAAGGGTGAATTCATACAGGTGCCGATGGAAATCATAAAGGGTGAAAAGGAGAATATTTTCCGTCGAGAGATGCAAAACCCGAAAGCATCCGTCTTTAACACCTACACCGGCATGCTTGACCGTGACATGAAGAATCAGATCCTCATGAGCATGTTCGATCAGATCCTCGATATCGTATACACCGAGAAAGTACGCGAAGAGGAAGGGGGCACCTATGGTGTTTCTTCCGCCGGGGCCATCTCCCGTTATCCGAAAGGTCAGACCATCCTTCAGATCATGTTCGATACCGATCCTGAGAAAATGACACACCTCAACCAGATCATCATCGACGTGTTGAAGGACATTGCAGCCAATGGACCCCGTGAAGCCGACTTCACCAAGGTGAAAGAATATATGAACAAGAGCTATGCCGAAAACCTGAAGGAAAACAGGTACTGGATGAATATCCTCGACGAGATCTATTTCTATGGCGATGATATGCATACAGGGTATATTGACACCGTCAACAAGCTCACCTCCGGCGACGTGAAGGAGTTCGCCATGAAACTATTGAACCAGGGCAACAAGAAAACAATCGTGATGATGCCAAAAGTGGCTGAATAACGAAAACCGTTGTTCTGACTGTTTATTTAGAAAAGGATGCAACCCGCGCGGGTTGCATCCTTTTTTTGTTACAGATTGAAGTTGACCTCTAATATACAGGTATATAATTATTCTTGATGCCGATAATCAAACCAGTCGAAAAATGCTTTGGCACTGCTCTCCTTGCCATTGGATGAAGCATACAGTCCGATCATTACGCCAGTGAATCCTCCGGCAACCTCGGTACTCAAGTAGCGTGTATCCTGTTTGCCCAATTTAATGTATTCCTTTTTCCGCGAATCAGCAAAATAGAATGTATATTGATCGGGAGAACCTTCAATGTTGAGTAATACCCTATTACCCTCCACCTCTTTCTCGGCAGCAATGTATGAGAGCGAACCCACGCGAATACGCAACTGCACCAAGCGCTTATCCGCTGACTTCCTGAACAGCAGGTCGTAATGATGGGTGTTGTTTTGGATCAAGGTCATGCCGGCTTCTTCATTCTCATTGAGTGAATTGAATTCAAGCTCTGTGGCAGCGCTGAAATCATGTTCAGTCTGTCTACGGCAAACCATGGACACAGCATCGGCGTCGTCTAGCGTGTAGGGTGATGTTGTGATCCGTAAGGAACCCTTCTTTTCGGTGAGTGAGTAATTCTCTCTGATGGGATTGCGCAGATATTGCCAATCGAAGTGCAGCTTCTCTTCGTTGAACGTTGTACGGACCGGTGCTTCTTCAAAAGGCTGAAGGGGCAGTGTGGGTACGTTCATCTCCAGTGAGACCGTACCATTGCCATTCACCTGCGGCCACCCCCCTGCGGGCCAGTCAACCGGCGCCAGAAAGGTCTCCCTTCCCAGCACATGATAATAGGCGAACTGTTGTGTGACGCGAAAACCCAGGAACACCATCCACCAG
>CAYUQE010000045.1:0-6320 GCA_964446805.1 uncultured Proteiniphilum sp.
AGTATAAATAATTATTAAAAATTTTACGAAATTACCTTTTATTTATGATAGTGTACACCATAAAACGTATCAAAAAGTATCAATATCATCTCATTCGTAACAAAACACGTTTTATTCAAAATCTTTGGGCAATACATCAAACTGTTGCTGGAAGCATTTGGTGAAATAGGATGGTGAATTGAAACCCACCATATAACAGATTTCATTCACCTTATGATTTTTCTCCCTGAGCAGTTGTGCTGCCTTTTTCAACCGCTCCACCTTGATATATTCGATCGGGGTCAGATCCAGGATACCTTTTATCTTGCGGTAGAAGCTGGCGCGACTCATATTAAACTTTTCGGCCATATTCTCGACCACAAACTCAGTATTATCAAGGTTCTCCTGCACGATAGCGTGCAGTTTTCGGATGAACTCCTCATCCGATTTGGTATGTGCCATGCTGTTGGCTCCAATAAAGGGATGCTTCAGAAATGTCTCCCGGAGTTGTTCCCTGTTTTGCAACAGGTTTGCTATCTGAGCCATCAACACCTCGAGTGAAAACGGTTTTTCTACATAAGCGTCGGCACCTGTTTCAAGCCCCTGCACCTTTGATTGCACGTTAACCTTCGCCGTGAGAAGGATCACAGGAATGTGGCTGTATTCGATGTCAGTCTTGACACGCTTCGTGAATTCGAAACCATCCATTTCCGGCATCATGATGTCGCTCACAATAAGGTTTACATTGGCATCGCGAAGGATTTCAAGTGCCTCTCTTCCATTCTTTGCCACCTTCACATGATAATGGGCTGAGAGAAACTTCTCTTCGAATTGCAGCAACTCTGCATCATCTTCAACCAACAACAAGGTTACATCGGACACTTTTTGGGGTGTATAGGTAACATCTTTTTCAGTTACTGAGTCATCTGACCCTACCTTCGCACTCACTTGCACATCACCCACGGGCAGAGTAAGATGAAAACGGATGGTGTCTCCCTGATCCTCCAGTTCAATACGTCCTTTATGCAGCTCCGCCAGGGAGCGGGATAATGCAAGACCGATACCGGTACCGTTCACCTTTCGTTCCGACTCCTTCACAATCTGAAAAAAAGGTGTAAAAATTGCTTCACTGAACGCTTCAGGTATCTTCTCACCATCATTCTCAGTGATCAGATGAAACAGAGAACCCTCCTCTTCGAGGGAGATATACGCCTTTAACCGCACATAGTTGTCACCATACTTGATGGCATTATTCAGCAGGTTACTGATGATCTTGAGAAAAGCCTCCTTGTCGAGTAAAACAATCATATCTTCCTCCGGCAGATCTATTTCACAAGTTACATTTCTCTGTGTGGCCAGCGGAGTGAAACGGGAGCATGTATCACGTATCAGCTCTGTCACATTGTGCCTCTCCAGACTTAATAGATAGGCATCTGACTCGGTCTTGCGAAAATCGAGCAACTGGTTGGTAAGGTTGAGCAGCCGGTCGGTATTCTTACTCATGATTTGCAGGTTCTCTTTCACATTGTCTGATACACGCTCTGTCATGATCACATGATCGAGGGGTGCTTTGATGAGTGAGAGGGGGGTACGTATCTCATGCGCCACGTTAGTGAAGAAGTCAATCTTGGATCTGTAAAGCTCTCTTTCCTTCTGTTGTTCAAAGAGCTGCATTTTTTCTCTCTGCTGTTTAATACTCTTCATTTCCAGAAAACGAGCCAGCAACACGACAGCAATAATGAGCAGCACCACATAAATAAAGTAGGCCAGCCCACTCAACCAGAAAGGGGGACGAATGAAGATTTCCAGTTTTTTGATATACGCTGGTTGTGTAATATCTGACTCTTCTTTCAGTTTTATCTTCAGCGTATATTTTCCCGGTTTTAGATTAGAATACAAAATGCTTTGTTTACCTCTCGAGTCGATCCACTCCCTATCAAAACCTTCGAGCATATATTCAATATAGTTCGCATTGAGATTGGAATAGTTGAGGATGGCATAACTAAGACTGAACGAATTTTTGTTGTAGGGTAATGTCAGCTCATCGGTGTAAAGTATACTCTGCCTGAGCAGTGACTTCACATCTTCAGGACTCACCAGACTATTATTAACAAAAAGTTCGGTAAAGACGATAGGCACCTTATTCTCCGGTTCAATGAACAGGGAGGGATTAAACCTGACAAATCCTTCTATCGATCCGAAATAGAGGGTGCCGTCGGCGGTTGTAAAACTCGACTTATAGTTAAACTGATTGGTTTTCAATCCATCTCCTACGGTATAGTTTTTAAAGGTTCCGTTCTGTGAATTATATCGTACCAGCCCCGCATTGGTAGAAAGCCAGAGATTGTGCTCCTGATCCTCCACAATCTGATACACCACGTCATTGGGCAAACCATTGGTGGTGTTATAGGTAGTAAATGTATCATCTTTCCTGTTATAGAGGCAGAATCCGCCGCCCTGGGTGGCAATCCACAATCTTTTCTGGCTGTCTTCGAAGACTGTTGTGATTTTATTATATGGTAGACTTGAAGTATCTGCCACATTGTGTATGAAATTCTTCCATTCACCGGTTTCAGGATTCAATTGAAACACTCCTCTTGAATAGGTTGACACCCAAATTAAATCTTTACTGTCTTCAAAAATATCCTGGACAAATATACTTTCCAATTCGCTGATACGTGTGAAATTGTTTTTTGCCTCATTGTAGATATTTAAACCAGAAAGAGTTCCCACCCATAACTGCTCTCTCCGGTCCTTGCACAGTGCGAAGACACTGTTATGGGAGAGAGAGTTAGGATGGGATGAGTTGGTAAAGGTTACCAGTTCACCGGTCTTCAAATTGAATTTATTAAGCCCTTTGGAGAATGTGCTCACCCATAGGTAGACTTCGTTTGCATATATTGCATGTATATTGGGATATAAGCTTTTCAGCTTATCAGGCAGAGGCAGGAACTGGCCCGTTACCGGATCGAACAGGTTCAACCCGTTATCCTCCGTGCCAATCCATATGTTCCCGTCGGGGGCCACACAGAATTCCCTCACTCTTGAACCGCTGATGCTGTTGTCTGTGGGTACCGGGTAAAAAAGTTCGAAGTTATTGTATTGCCGTGAGTAATAATCCACACCTCCAAAGTAGGAGCCCGTCCATATACCCCCTTCCCGGTCCTTGTAGATGGTATAGATGGCATTGTCGGACAAGGAGAAGGGGTTGAAGTTATGATGACGCAGATTCACCACACTGTTGTCATTCCGGTTCAGGATATAGATCCCTGACTCTGATCCGATCCAGAGGGTGCTGTTATCGACTCTTTCGAACGTACGGGCAAAGATGGCTTTACCGGAAGAATCCGACGCAAGCAAGACCTGATGTGTGTGAGTGTCGATGTTGATACTGACGAGGCCTTTGTTGGATGTGGCGGCCAGCAAGAGATTGTGATCATCCATGACAACCTTGTGTACTTCTCCCAGCTCTGCGAAAAAGCCGGGATCGTTGAGCAGATGGAAATTGGTAGTCTGACCCGTCTCCTTGTTGATCCGCATCATGGGTAGTCCATACGGGAATACCCAAATATCATTATTATCTCCGGCACAGAGACTGATCATCCTCATCCCGTCGGGAAGGAAGGGTACCGGATAAAAACGATGTTTTCCCCCATCGTAATCGTAATGAAAGACCCCTTTCTCTTCTATCGATATCCAGATGTCACCATCCTTGTCCTGCACAAAATCGCTGACCATGCCGTCGATCTTCTTGTCGTATGCAGCGATAGCATTGAAAAGATCAAACTGTTCGGTTTTGGGATCGTAGATATAGATACCGCCATCGGTGGAGAGCCATATCCGGCCGTTCTTGTCTTCAAGGATATGATAAAAGATGTTGTCCCTCAACACACCCTCAGGTGAGAAACGGAATGTCTTGAACGAGGTGCCGTCGAAACGGTTCAAGCCATCCTTGGTACCTATCCAGATGAAGCCGAGCCTGTCCTGAAGGATAAAATGGACACTGTTCTGAGAAAGACCATTGTTGATGTTGTAGTGCTTGAAGGAATAATTCGGGTTGCCCAACAGGGTTGAACTGTTGAGTATTATTACACACCAGAGTAAAAAGAGAACTATGTATCTTTTCTTCTTATACATCAACAGTTATTCATTCATCAACGGATTTAAAACCAGGACCGGCCGGCAAGCCGGTCCTGACCTATTTTATTGGTTCCAGACGGGGAAAGCCGATATCCGCAGACGGGCGGCACCCATGGGTATCAGGGTGATTTCTTCGGTTTCCGCATCAAATTTACGAAATTCTTTGACAGGCAACTCACCCGTGAGCCCATATTGATCGATCACCCATCCTTTCACCTTCTTTCCCCTTACTTTGATTTCTATGGGAGCACTTTCCACGGTAAAGGGGTGATCATCGGCTGGCCAGGTTGTTCTCACCACTTCAAAATTTTGTTCCAGTGGCAACCGATCATCTATCACCAGTGCATAGTTCCAGTCGCTGGCAGGCGTAATCTCATAGCTGGGCCATTTGCCCGGATCGGCATTCTTCTGCCATTTCGAGTCACCGATAGCCGTTTCGGTGCTGCTCACGGTTGTGTAATTCTCCCTGATCTTCAGTGAGAAGGTGAGTGGCCCGTAGTGGATGCTGCGGCTGTCATTGTTCGCCTGCCAGAGAGACTGGGAGAGCTTCATCGGCACGTTCAGCACCACTTCATCACCACTGCTCCACGCTCTCTCCAGGCGGAGATACTTCCCGTTCTGTAGCTCCACCTCCACTTTTTTCCCGTTGATGGTGACCGATGGATTCTTTGTCCAGGAAGGGATCCTCAGATAGAAAGGGAAGGTTACTTTTCCGCTACTGCTGATCGTGAAACGAATGCTCTCCTCAAATGGATAGTTGGTTTCTTCGGTGATAGTAACCCTCTTGCCGTCAGTCACCTTCACTTCGGCGCTGCAGGCACCATAGATAGCCGCGGCGATCCCATTGTCGGGGGTGGCCATGATCAGGTGCTCAATGAGATAGGGCCACCCCTGTCCGTGGTTGTGCTGGCAACAGCGGCTGCTGAAGGGGTTCATCGCCAGGAAAGGACCCTTGTTGTCAATACCCGGATGGTGATTCTTGGAATCACTCACCGTATGATTGGGAGAGGTGATGTATCGCAATGATCTCAGGTCGGGCATGAGGGCAGCAGGGTAAGAGTTGAATGCCACCTCTTCGCAATGCTCTGCCCAGAAAGGATCGCCGGTCATGAGCAGGAGGATCTCATCGGATGCCATCTGCTCCACAAAACCGCAGGTCTCGGTGCCCTGACGCGGGTCGATATATCCCATGCGGGCATTCTCGTCGGCACCGAACATGCCGCCGGGCACCTGTCCGAAAGTGTTTCTGATCAGATGATGGACGTTGTAGGTAGCCCTCAGGTCGGCAGAGTCTTTCGAGAGCATATAATAAGTTGCAGGCTCCCTGAAGCACTGGGCGATGTTCACGTTGTGCCAGTTGGGCAGTGCGGAGCGCTGGCGCCAGTCGGCCGTGTTACGGTGCGTCTTCTCAGCCAGTGCCAGCAGGAAGTCATCACCGGTAATATTGTAAAGCCAATAGAGACTCAGCAGGTTATCCCCGCCGCGACTGTTCTCCCAGTAGTCTTCGAGAAATTTGTCATCGGGCAGCCTCAGCTGCCATTGGAAATAACCGGTCATCAGGTCAATGACCCGTTTATCTCCCGAATGTTCGTAATAGGACTGCAGGCACCAGATCATGATCATATTTCCCCACAGATCAGGCTTCCCGTTTTTCTCGATGTAGGGGCCGAAGTAACCATCCTCACGCCGGCTTTTGAAAACTGCTTCAATCCATGACTGTGCCTCCCGGATCATCTCCTTATCCTCCAGAATATAGGCCATGTTACCGTAACCTTTCAGCCAGTAGGGGACCTCCTCCCATCCATAATCATTGCCAGTGCCCAGCCAGGCGT
This sequence comes from uncultured Proteiniphilum sp., assembly GCA_964446805.1. Classification (GTDB taxonomy): domain Bacteria; phylum Bacteroidota; class Bacteroidia; order Bacteroidales; family Dysgonomonadaceae; genus Proteiniphilum. The sequence continues at coordinate 5,952 of CAYUQE010000045.1, forward strand.
TGTTCTCCTTGTCGAGCCAGGCACTGATCTCGCTCAGGTGACCGTTGAGGCCCTCCTTCTGCAATTCGAGATGCTTCTGCAGCCATCCCTGGGGTTTCACCCTGCCCACCGGCAGCTTGATGAAGTGCTGTGGCTGCAGGGGTGCACGATTCTGTCTATAACTGGCATTGACAGCCTGTGTGTTGGGTCTCTCCACCATGGTTGCTTTCGTTTTGTCGGCAGCCGGCAGGGTTACAGAGAGAAGAATGAAAGAGAGGAAAGAGAATACAAATTTTGCTATTACGCAATGCATATCTATTGATGATTATTTTTCAACTTTTCTTCCAGCACCTTGATAAAATATCCGCCAACCACCGAACGTGCCTTGAA
>CAYUQE010000045.1:6420-14930 GCA_964446805.1 uncultured Proteiniphilum sp.
GTAATGATCCCCGTCGCGGGCCATCTTCTCCCACTCCACGGCCATCCCTTTGGCGATATCCATATATTTGGTGGCTACATCCGTTTTCCCCAGCATCTGAGCCATCTTCGCATAGGAGGCAATACCCATGATCGCTTTGATGGAGAGGTTGGCATTATGGGCAAAGTGACCGGCAAAGTCGTCGGTGCAAAGCTGGTTGTCGGGATCGAGCCCTTCCTCCACCAGGTAATCGGTCCAGGTGGTCAGTACCTCCCAGTGACGGGCCGCATAATCGGCGTTTCCTTCCACGGTGGCGATAGCACTGGTCATGATCAGCATATTACCCGATTCCTCCACCGGCATATCGCCGCCATAGGTCTGTCCATTGGCCAGGGGATAGGTACCCACATCATGAGAAGGAAAAGGCTTGGTCCATTTACCGCTCTCGCTGTAGTAGAAGATAGGATTGATGATTCCCTTCAGCAGATCAGGGTTATAAGTCAGAAACAGCGGGGAAGAGGGATAGGCCACATCTACCGTACCGATGGAACCGTTGCTGTTGTTTTCTTTGGAGAAGAACAGCAGGGTGCCCTCTTCGTCCTTCACCAGCTTGTGGGCTGCTATCGCCTGACGGTAAGCCAGGGCGCAGAGTTCAGCATATTTTGATCCACCTGCCTTTTCAGCATCGGCCATCATCTCCCGGTTGAACAGGTCACAACGCTGCATGATGGTGGCATAATCATTCTTAGCGCTCCTGAAAGCCTGGTATATATCTGTCGTGCCATCATTGGTCCAGTATCCTTTCAGGTTTTGCTGAAAATACTGAACGGAATAGATATCGTCATACCCCAACATCAGATATCCCGTTTTCTGATCTGAAGATACCTGCCCCATATCCTCCAGGTAGGTCAGGACAGCCATCGCTTCGTTCATATCTGTCGGGAGGGTTTCGGGTGGTAGTGCCTTGATCCGGCCTGTATCCTCAAAGGCTTTCTTCGCTTCCCAGTAATCACCGAAACCGAGCTTCGCTGTCTCACTGTTTCTGCCGGCAAGGTAAAAATAACCCCAGTCGATCCGTACAAAGTCACCTTTTCGTTGCAAGAGTGGCTGCTCCAGGGTACCTGTTTTCAAGAAAGTCATTCCCTCTTTCTCAATCTGTTCAAAGCCGACCTGCTGGGAGTTATCGTGCACCGCCCACTGGGGGGTCGCTTCCAGATAGATCTGCACATCGTGCGATGCCTGGTCTGTCGACTTCATCTGGTAGGAGAGGTAGCTTACGGGACGCGCCATCAGCTCCAGATCATCCATGAGAAGGGGTGTGGTAAAAATCACCTCCAGTTCCACAGGGCCACAGTCGAACGTATAGATGGTCTGCGTGGGCAGTACGCTGACTGATTTCTGTACTGCCGCATTGGTAAATGATTCTTTCTCGGTTTGTTTTTCGTAGAGGCCAAAATCGACATAGGCACCGCCAATACGGTTATGGCCATGAGCTGTGATGATGTTTTCCCCCTTTTTGAGGGTAGCCTTCACCTCCTCCGGCAGTTCTGTCAATACCTCATAATTCCAGGAGTAGCCTGTTTCCACCACCTGTATGCCGTTGATGTAAAGCTCGAAGTCATCGTCATGTGAATAGTGCAGGATGATTGGTTTTTCCGCCAGATCGTCATCAAGCGTGAAGGTGCGTCTCACCCATATGTCGCTGGTATTCCACGGTGTGGAGCGATTGGGTTCATTCTCCGTGCCAAAGGCCGACTGACCCGTTTTCCAGGCTGCATCATCGAAACCAATCGTTTTCCATGCTTCACCTGTCGGCGCCTCGAAGGTATACCTGCCTTCCCATTTCTCCTCGTTGACCGATGGAAGAACAGGTTTCAGCGGCATTTTCTCTTTCCCTAGAAAACGATATACCAGCCCATCCACACGCAGTCCGCCAATCAGGGGAAACTCCTTGTCGGTCCAGTGTCGAGGCGAATCATCGTAGAGATTATTGCTGTAGGACCAGGCATTGAAATAGGTGTCGACCGTGACCAGCGGATAAGCCGGAGCACGCAGCTGCGTGTGGAGGTCTGTAGGTATGACGCTCTCAGGCACCATTCTCGGGGAACAGGAATGCAGCATGAGTGCTACTAAAATAAGAGAAATGTGATTGTACTTTAACATTGTTAAAAAATAACTTTTAGTTGATTGAGATCAATCTTACAGTGAAAGTGTCCCCACTATATCATTTCGAGAGATACACCCAGGGACACTTCCTATTGTTCACCGCAATATAAACTTACCAGAAAATGGCCTGATCTTCATCCGGAACCAAAGTACTTACATTACGTTGCATAAGCATAGTGCCTTTGCATCTGTATGGAAAGACAATGTTCTCACTGGAAACGCTGTCCTTGTATTTATACTCCATCGTCAACGTAAAAGAACGCTTTATGATATGTGGCCTGTCAATATCAAATTCCTCCTTTATTTCGTAGGTAGGATCTCCAACCACTTCAAATTCCAGTGCAGAATTTTCTGCACTCAATACCAGTTTTCCACTTTTCACGAAGAGACCTGTAGGCTCGTCTGTTTTTGGATCAATAATTTCAGTAATATTTTCAGGATCAAGGAATTCACATTTAATTTTAAACTCACCTCTGTTCTCAGCGAGTTCTTCAGTAATGCCGGCATAAAAGAAAATTGTGTTTTCATCTACGACTCTGGCTTCACGGGTACTAGCTGTCATATACTTGGTGTTATTATTCCCAAAATAAACGTACATACTCCCTGCATTGTAATTACCTGAATAGTCGTTAAACGGCATGATCCAAAGTAGAGCTTTTTGCCTGCCTTTATATGTGTTCAGCCTATAGGAAGGATCGGGTAAGACAGTCATGGGCAAAACCCATTTCTCAACCAGATCCAACCCTGAAAAATTAAAGTTAATTTCAAAATGAGCGACATCACTCCCTGCCGGGATATGACAGGTTTGTGATGGAAGTTCATAGAAACTCTCCGGTAATTGTCTATAGTACAAATCACTCCGATCAGAATACTTATCAAAATTCAAGAAATTCAGCGTATCACTATCCACACCAATTCGCACCATATAATCCTTGTCATTTTTCAGTGATCCACTAATCACTACAGGAAGCTTAAATGTAACTGGCTGACTATCTGATTTATATCTTAAATAAATTACAGACACATCATCCCTGCTAATGGGAGCTTTCAATGATACCATTCGGGTATATAACTCGTCTTCCCATTCATCATTACAACTTGAAAAAGTTACAAGAAGGGTCAACAGTAGGGTCAAATAAAAATATATATGCTTCATATGATTTTAATTATTATTATCAAAGGAATTTTCAATCAAAAGATGGCCATCCAGGAGCCTGAGTCAAACGTGCATTTCTTTTTAATTCATCATAAGCGATCGGCCAGAAATATTTTTTCATGGACCATGAAGTTTGTACACTTGGTACTACAACTTGTTCATAGAAAAATTCGCGTGAATCCTTTGGAACAGTCGTGTTACAACCATAAATCATCTGGCTCTCTTCCTGCGGAGCATCTTTCCAACGACGCAGGTCATAATAGCGTTGGTTCTCACCTAAAAATTCAATCTGTCGTTCACGTTTGATCTCTCTTTTTAATTCTTCCGGATTATTGTATGGATCACCAATTCCTATTTCATCGAAATTGGGCACACCACCACGTAACCTCACGGGAAGAATAGCAGCTTTCATCGTAGCAATATCACGTGAAATAGTATATGTTTCATTACCATCCCATGATTTAATCTGATAGGAAGATGTCAACTCGTTCAACGCTTCAGCATACATCAACAAGATGTCGGCATAACGGATAGCTGGATCCACTTTCGGATATACAGTTCCGTCCTTGTAGCTTTCCTTTGGGTTTACAAATTTCATCATACCGATACCGGTGGGGATCCAACGGTCGTCCGTACTCACAATTTTTCTTCCATCATCTTCTCCATAATAGTAGAATGTTTGAAAATCACGGTTATTGGCATCCTTTGCACTTGTACAGGACCAATGTGCACCACTGAAAGCAACCGATGCATAAAAACGGGGCTCTCTGTTTGCATATTCCAGCCACACATCTTTTCTTAAATAAGGATATTGACCATCGGCGTTTGTAAATCCTTTCATACTGGTAGTCCGGTCAAAAGGTTTACCATCATGCATCGCATAAGCATCGGCTTGTTTCCCTGTTATACCATGACAGTTCCATCCACCTCCTTTGCTTACCGGCATTTGATGACGAGACATTGATTGAATACCATATTCGTCATTCAATTGGTTGTCGCCACGTGAAAAGATTAACTCGGGATTCTCAGAGACGTAAAGATCTCCATTAAACAATGCGCGATAAGAATCCAATGGATCAATATCCTTCCAACCTCCCTCTTTCCATGTTCTTTCAGAATACACCGGATGATAGGGAGCATCGATTGTCTTGGGATAGGCTCCCCAAAGCCCTCCGTTACTCCGTTTAGGTGCCACATAAAGCTCATATTTACCTAATTTAATCACATCTAAAGCAGCAGCTGCCGCTTTGGCCCATTTTTCCTCATCGTATTGCTGAGAAATGAGTTGATTCCCTTTATCGTCAACAAAGGTGGCCATTTCGGAGTTCCCATTCATTAACGGACTTGCCCCATAAAGATATGCTTTTGCACGCACTGCCAGAGCAGCACCCTTCGTTGGACGCGACGCGTTACGGCTACTTCGGTTACTCTCCAACAATTCGGCTGCCAATAGCATCTGTTCGGAAATATACTCTACACACTCATCGTAGGTATTTCTTGGATAGGCCAGATCAGTGTAAGATCCCTCATAATCAAGCCCTTCATCAGGTAGGATCGGTATGGGTCCATACTTCCTTAGCAATAGCCAATAGAGATAGCCACGAATAAAATATGCTTGCCCTTTGAGGTCCTTGTACATTTCCTCGGTAATTTCATCTCCTGGATGAACATGCTGCAAAAAAATTGAAGCTTGGCGGATACCTTCATAAGATTGATCCCAAGGGCGAGCGATCAACGCATTTACATTTCCACTGTATTGTGGACCGTATTGACCGAATTTATAATTCGAGAAGGAAATACCGGCACCACCTTCCGTGAAAATCATATCATCGGAGTAGTTGGTCAGCGTAAAGCGCACATGCCCTATTTCCAGATTAAAGGAAAGAAGCTGATAGTAAGCATTGGCCAGCCATTCTTCGGTATAATCCCGGCTGTTAAATATACGTTCCAGGTCCTGTCTGTCGTTGAAATAACGTTGTACATCCAGATAATCGGAACAGGATTGGACAAAAGTGCCCAAGCTGATGATAACACTTAAAAGAAAATATTTTCGTTTCATAGGAGTATTTTTTTTAATGAAATTAAACATTTAAAGACTGACGGTCAATCCAAATGTCACTGTTTTTCCCAATGGATATTTCATCCCGTTAGAACTGCCCATTTCGGGATCCCATAGTTTGAATTTTGAGAGTGTCAATAAATTTTGACCGACTACATGTATTCTCACCTTATCCAAATAGAATCGGGTGATAAGAGACTTTGGTAAAGTATAACCTATTTCCAGTGTTTTCAATCGCACATAGGAACCATCTCTGAGCCAGTAAGTGGATGCCCGGTAATTATTGTTGTTTCCCCCATAACTTAAGCGTGGATATTCGGCATTCGGGTCTTCATTTACACCCAGAATCCAACGATTGGAACTGGCCATATCTTCCAAAATATTCCCCCATTCTCCATTTACAAATGGATACACTGTGTATCCATTGATAAAGAAGTTTGATTTTCCAGCACCCTGAAAATGCAGATTAAAATCAAGCCCCTTCCATGTGGCAGATAGGCCCAGGCCATAAATTAAATTCGGACGGGTAGTAGCACCAATTGGTACGATATCATCATTGTTGACAATCCCATCGCCATTGATATCCTTGTATTTGATATCACCGGGCATAACGTCTCTGGAGTCCCCAAAATCCTGACGAGGGCTGTTTCGGATATCTTCATAATCTTTGAAAAGACCTAAATCAACCAAACCCTTTGCCTGATCCACACGAAATCCGGTGCGGCGAAGATATGGATAACGGTTCACCATTTCATCTGCTTCAGTTATTTCGTTTTTGCTGTAGGTGAAGTTACCACGAACCTGAAATCCCACCTCTCCTATCCTTTCATCAAATTTAAAGTTACCGTCAAAACCTTCCGATTTGACACTTCCCACATTGGCAGATGGATTCAGTCCCTGAATACCTACCATATCCGGCAGGAAGGCTCTGTTCATATAGATACCATCACGTCTTTCATTGAAATAATCCACCGTCAGACCAAATTTATCACCCCAAAGATAAAAGTCTACTCCCACATCATGTTTTTTAGCAATCTCCCAGGTTACATTATTCGAAGATACACGCGTATAGGTTAATCCGGAATATCCGAATGGACTGTTCATATCACCCCAGTTATAATAAACGGACTGATCTCCTGCACCAGTATTCCGGTCGTAATTCCCAAAATCAGCAAGATAGGGAAAACGTGAAGAAGAGTTGTCGGTACCTACCTCACCATATGAATAACGGATTTTCAACATACCCAACCAGTCGATATTATTTTTTACAAAACCTTCCTCGGCAATATTCCATGCAACTGAATAAGCAGGAAAAAATCCAAATTGATGTCCTCTTGCAAAATTTTCAGAACCGTTGTAACCGAAATTGTAATTGAATAAATAGCGATTCATGTATCCATATGAGAGGTTACCGGCTAATCCCTGGTGGCGTCGGGCAACACCTTCCATGATATCCCCTCCTATGGATGAAGTGTTTACATAGTTATCATGGGTATATTTAAATACAGTTCCAATGTTGTGATCGTTGAAACTTTTCCCGTAAGAAATTTCCGCTTCTACAAATTCTTTTCTGTCGCCCGATGCGGAAGAATACTGAGCTAATAGTCGCTCTGGAACCAATCGGTTAAATACAACCTTACCGTCTGAGTTGCGTTGACGCTCGGCTCTCCACATCTCAGGATTTTTCCGGCGCTGTATATAATTGTGGTTATAGGTATCGTATCCGAAACGCCCTGTAAACTTTAATCCTTCAGTTAAAAAATCGAGTTTCTGTTCAAGGGTTACATTCGAATTGATGGTATTCTTCCATATCTCGGAATAACCCGTTTGTGTTGCAATGGTCCACGGGTTATACCTTCTTTCAAGCATATCACCTTCTTCCTCCTGAATAACCGGCACATAACCATTTGAATACATCACAGGCATGGTAATCGGATTATAACCAAACACCGAGTACCAGATATTATCAGATGTGGCACCTGCATGATTTGTTTTCTCGAGTGATCCACCAATACCTACCTGCACAAGGGTTGTTGTCGTTATATTCATATCGATGTTCAACCGATAGTTATAACGCTGATAATTCGCATTTGTATCATATTCTTTCATTGTGTTGTCCACATGATACATTCCACCTTCATCAAGGAAGCTTCCTGACAAATAGTAGCGGGCTCTTGATCCTCCCCCTTTCACACTGGCAGAAGCACGGTAAGTAGGAGCACCCTCTTTTAATAATATATTCATCCAGTCCACATTAGGATATATATCAGGATCCAGCTGTTCTCCAATCATCATTAACTCCTGATCAGAATAAACAGCTTTTTGATTGCGGGAGACGCGTGCTTCATTCGCCATGTTTGCATAGGTCAAGCCATCCACGAATTCAGGAGTGCGCGTGCGAGTGGTCCAGGTATATTCAGATTTAGCATTCACTTCCACCTTGCCATCATTCCCTCTTTTTGTCGTAATAAGTATAACCCCATTCGCACCACGCGAACCATAAATAGCCGTTGCGGAGGCATCCTTCAAAACTGAGAATGATTCAATATCTTCGATATTGAGCTCGTCCATGCTCCGCTCAAACCCGTCCACGAGTATCAGAGCACTAGAACTGCCTCCAAAGGTAGAAATACCTCGAATCCAGAATTCGGAGGTATTGGATCCCGGTTGTCCAGAACGCTGCATGGCCAGAACACCAGCAACATTACCGACCAAAGCATTGGAAATGCTGGAGACAGGGGTCTTAAGTGTACCCACATCAACTGTGGTGATGGCTCCTGTCACGGTTACCTTTTTCTGTGGTCCCATTCCCGTTATTGTTATTTCATCGAGTGCCGTTGCCCTGGATTCCTGCATCGTTACATTAAGTATCATATTCTCATCCTTTACCAAATGTTCCTGGTTTTCAAAACCAAGATAAGAGAATACAAGATATTGAAAGGATTCAAGCACTATTTTGTATTTGCCGTCGATATCTGTTGCCACACCCAACCCCGGTTTTTCCTTGACAATAACAGTAGCGCCAATCAAAGGAAGACCTTCCGAATCAATGATTGTGCCAGAGACCTCGACCGTCTTTTTTTGAGCAGTTACACCCATTGCATATAAGACAAAGCATAAAATGGATAGAATATATTTATTCATTTTCTT
>CAYUQE010000046.1:0-13408 GCA_964446805.1 uncultured Proteiniphilum sp.
TGTCAGGCTGACAGCCACGCTAGCGTATTACAAGGTTGCGGAACAGGATCTCTTTCCCCTCGCTCTGCAGGCCGATATGCCCCTCCTTCACCTCGCTGGTAGCACTGTTTTGCAGGACATCGTTGATCCGTATCTCAATAAGTCCTTCATTTACCGAGATTTTCACCTTATTCCACTCACCTGTGGCCTTCTCACTAGAGGGTTGCGCTTTCTCGATTACGGGAAAAGCAGGTCGCTCCGTCACTCCTTCTGGCAGCCTGAACTCTTTCAGGTCTGCACCGGCAAGCATCACCAGATCACCCGCCTTGCCTGCCATAAGCTGACATTCGATACCTTTGGGAAACGGATTCGTGGGATCTTCTATCAGAAAGAAGATGCCGCTGTTGCTTGCCTCATCAGCCCACCTGTATTCCAGCTCAAGCGTGAAATTACGGTATTTCTCACTGGTGTACATGTAGCCGAGGGGTGCACCCTTCACGGAGATCATGCCCTCTTCCACCGTGAATACCTGATCGCCCGATAGGGTATCGTTCTCAAGCACAAGATTCCAGCCGGTGAGATCTGTGCCGTTAAAAATCTTCCCGGACTGCTGTGTGCAACCGGTGATGAAAAGTGCCAATAAGAGTACTGTGGAAAGGATCAATTTTTGCATGGTCTGAATAATTTTGGTAAATTGCATATCTTCTCCACAAATATAGCCATTTAATGCTGAAATTAAAATAAACAATGCAAAAAAGTCACACGGTACGAGTGCGGCTTTGCGGGTTTGATTCATCTGCTTTCAAGGGTTCATTTCTACTGTGGGGACACTCTCCTAAAAAAGTAAAAAAGATTGTGAGATAGAGCGGAAATAGATACATTTGCCCCAAATAAAGAGAGCAAGCAGTCAACCAGTACAAAAGATGAGTAAAGCGCACTTCCTATGGGTGGATGATGAGATAGACCTCCTGACACCGTATGTTCTTTTTCTAAAAGAGAAGGGATACAGCATGAGATGTGCCAATAATGGGCGCGATGCGCTTGAGATATGCCGGTCAGAAAAGTACGATCTCATTTTTCTGGATGAGCATATGCCCGGATTATCGGGACTGGAGACGCTCACCCTACTACATGCATTGCAGCCGCAGCTGCCGGTGGTGATGATCACAAAAAGTGAGGATGAGGGAATCATGAATCAGGCCATAGGCAAGAAGATTGCCGACTATCTGATCAAGCCGGTGAACCCTCATCAGGTGTTGATGACCATCAAGAAGATCCTCGACAAGAAAACACTTATCGCTGAGACCACGACCGATAAATACAGGAATGAGTTTAACCAGTTAAGTCAGGAAATGAACAGTTGTCTTTCTGCAGAAGACTGGACAGTTCTTTATCGCAAACTGGTCCACTGGGAGCTGGAGCTTGATCAGACCCAAGCACCGATGATCGAGATGCTTGCAGGGCAAAAAGCGGATGCCAATATTGCTTTTGCAAAGTTTATCCGCATAAACTATGAAGCGTGGATGATCGACAGCACCAACGCTCCTTTGATGAGTCCCGCATTGTTTGAGCAACATCTTTTCCCCATGCTCAACAAGGGTGAGAAGATATTTTTCATTCTTATCGACAATTTTCGTCTGGATCAATGGCTCGCTGTGAAAGAGTTGGTCACTGAACGCTTCTTCAGTGAGGATGAACTCTACTTCAGCATATTACCCACAGCCACGCCCTATGCCCGTAATGCGCTGTTTTCAGGACTGATGCCACGTCAACTGGCAGCATTATACCCCGACATGTGGGTGGAGGAGACGAAGGATGAAGGCAAGAACATGCTGGAGGAGCCACTTATACGGCATCTGTTCGAGCGGTCTGGCATGACACACCGTTTGAGCTACCATAAAATCAACACCAACCAGGAAGGAGAGAAGCTGGTGTCCCGTTTTCAGGAGCTTGAAAAGAATGACCTGAATGTATGCGTGTTCAATTTTATTGATATGCTGTCACATGCGCGAACCGACTCGAAGATGATACGTGAGTTGACAGCCGATGAAGCCGCTTATCGTTCACTCACACGCTCCTGGTTTCTCCACTCACCCCTGCTCGCACTGTTGAAGATCATCGCCGCCAAAGGGTATAAAGCGGTGCTTACCACTGACCATGGTGCCATCAGGGTGAAAAATGGGGTGAAGGTGCTGGGTGACAAGGAGACCAATGTGAATCTACGCTATAAGTTGGGCAGAAACCTGGGGTACGATGACAGGAAGCTGTTTGACATCCTTCACCCGGCCAATGTTGGGTTGCCCACACCCAACATGAGCACGCGATACATCTTTGCGTTGAACCATGATTTTTTTGTCTACCCCAACAATTACAATCAACACGTAACACACTATGAGCACAGTTATCAGCATGGGGGGATCTCCATGGAAGAGATGCTGATTCCTCTCGTTACACTCACGCCAAAATAGATATTTATGGAGATAAAAATAGAGGAGTTATCGCACATTCATTCAGCGGCCCGCGAATTTGTCGGGATGATGGGTGATCACAAGGTTTTTGCTTTTTACGGGAGCATGGGTGCCGGGAAGACCACCTTCATCAAGGCTGTATGTGAAGAGCTGGGTGTCATGGAGTCCGTGGCCAGCCCCACCTTCGCCATCATCAACGAGTACAAGGACAGGTACGGGGAATCGATTTATCATTTCGACTTTTACCGCATCAACAAGCTCGAGGAGGTGTATGACTTCGGCTATGAAGATTATTTGTACAGCGGCAGCCTCTGCTTTATCGAGTGGCCTGAGCTTGTGGAACAGGTGCTGCCGCCGGGCACGGTGAAGATATCTATTCATGAAGCGAATGATGGTAGTAGGATTGTACAATCAAGATAACAATTTTTACAACCTTCCTGTTAAACGAATCAGGAAAGAATCACTCTTATTGAGAGGTTTTCTGTAACTAAATGCGGGAAATTCCATATATTCGCACACCAAAGGAGCATGTATGAGACCAGCATGCATTCCCAAGTGAACGACGCAGTCCAGAATGTGCTTCCTTCAGGTTCATGATTGAAGGGGGTTACATGCTGCCTTATTGAAGAAAATAGTATTATCATATGAAGAAATTAATCATAACAGCTCTGATCGTGATCTCGTCGCTTCCGGCATCGGCACAGGTGAACACTGACCGTGTGATGATGATCGGCAAAAATGCATTGTACTTTGAAGATTACGTCCTTGCAATACAGTATTTCAACCAGGTGATCACCGCCAAGCCTTATCTTGCCGATCCCTATTACTTCAGGGCGATGGCTAAGTTCATGCTGGATGATTTCAAGGGAGCCGAGGAGGACGCATCCGACTGTCTGGTGCGCAACCCTTATTATACAGCAGCCTATCAGCTACGTGGTGCTGCGCGGCAGAATCAGGAAAAGTACGACCTTGCTGCCACTGATTACCAGCGAAGTCTTGAATATTTTCCCGAGGACAGGATCACCCTTGTCAATATGGGTATTGTCAATATCGAGATGAAACAGCATGAGGTAGCGGAGAAATTCTTTGATGTGCTTCTACGCCGTTTTCCTGACTACACGCCCGGTTACCTCACCCGTGCTCAGATGTACCTCGAGCTGAACGATACCACCAGGGCGATGGCCGATCTGAACAAAGCCATCGAAATTGATCCTTACACCGCCCAGTCGTTCTCCGCCCGTGGGCTGCTCTATTTTCAGCAGAAGGAGTTTAACAAGGCTCTCGCCGACCTGGATGAATCCATCCGCCTCGATCCCTATTTCAGCGGTAACTATATTAACAGGGGACTGGTGAAGTACAACCTGAATGACCTGCGTGGTGCCATGGCCGACTATGACAGGGTGATCGAGATGGAGGAGAACAACCTTATTGCCCTTTTTAACCGTGGATTGTTACGTGCCCAGGTAGCTGACAATAACCGTGCCATACGCGACTTTGACAAGGTGATTGAGCTGGAGCCTGAGAACATCATTGCCTACCTGAACAGGGCCATGCTACAAAATGAGACAGGCAACAAGGCCGGTGCACTGAACGATCTGAACGTAGTGCTGAGAGCTCATCCCGAATATTTCACAGGTTATTATATGCGGTCGCAGTTGAAGCGTGAGCTGAACGATCTTCGCGGTGCCGAAAGCGACTACCTGCTTGCTCGTGCCGAAGAGTCAAAAGCACGCAGGATAGCTACTGAGAATCCCGAGCCATTCAAGCAGGGTGAAAAGGGTGAGTTGAAAGATACACGGGAGGAGACCGACCAGAATATTGACAAGTTCAACCTGCTGGTGGTAGCCGATGACGAGCAAGCTGAAAAGACCAAATACCAGCGTCAGAGCCGCGGGAAGGTGCAGAATATGAACGCGCCGATAGCCCTGGAGCCTAGGTTTGTGCTCACCTATTACGAGAGTGAGTATGAAGTACGTCGCCCGGTATATTTCTCCGAAACGATGGAGCAGGCCAACAATGAACTTGGTCTGACCTGGATGCTGAAGATGACAACCCTTGAAGCTCCCTTGAATGAGCTGCAGATTCAAACGCACTTCCGCTCTATCGACAACTATTCGAGGAGGCTTGAGGAGGAGCCCGCCAATGCGGCACTCTACTTCGGAAGGGGCATAGATTTTATGCTTATACAGGATTATGAGAACGCATTAAAGGATATAAACAGGGTGCTTGCATTGAAACCTGATATGCTGGTGGCTCATTTTGCACGTGCGGTTGTACGTTCCAAACAGCTGGAGTATGATCGTTTGCAGGATGAATCACTGATGATGGATAGAGGTACCGCAATTGACCTACCTGAATTGGCCAACATCCCGGGGAAGATAAAGCTGCCCGAGATCTCCACGAAGTCAATCGAGTATGACGAGATACTGAAGGAGTATGAAGAGATCATCCGCCTGAATCCGGAGTTCATCTATGCTTATTATAACCGGGCAGAGATCTTCAGCATGGAGAAAGATTACCGTGCAGCCATCGCCGATTATACGAAGGCCATAGAGCTGGAGCCTCAATTTGCGGAAGCTTATTTCAATCGTGCCATTTCTCGCCTCTCCATCGGCGAGACGGTACAAGGACTTGATGACCTTCGCAAAGCAGGGGAACTGGGCATTGTACAGTCGTACAGTATCATCAAAAGAATGAAGTAGTGGCCTTCATAATGACCATGATTTTGTAAATTTCCACATCTTTTGCGTCTTCATATATCACAAAATCACTACATTTGCATTTCAATAAGCAAAAAGAGTAATAAAGCACCATATAGCATGATCAAAATTACATTTCCCGACGCATCAGTTAGGGAATATGAAAAAGGAGTAACGGGACTGGAAATTGCACAGAGCATCAGTCAGCGCCTGGCACAGGATGTACTGGCAGCAAACGTGAATGGCGAGACATGGGATCTGACACGTCCTATCGAGCAAGATGCCACAGTAAACCTGTTGAAATGGGAGGATGAAGAAGGAAAGCATGCCTATTGGCACTCCTCGGCACATCTCATGGCAGAGGCGTTGCAGGAGTTGTATCCCGGCATCAAGTTCGGAATCGGACCGGCCATAGAGAACGGTTTCTACTACGATGTGGATCCGGGTGAGGGTGTCACCATCAAAGAGGCAGATTTCCCTGCTATCGAAAAGAAGATGATGGAGCTGATTGCCGCGAAGGAGGAGATACAAAGAAAAAGCATCTCCAAGAAGGATGCCGTACAGATGTTTACGGCAAGAGATGAACATTACAAAGTGGAACTTATAAGCGAGCTGGAGGATGGTACCATCACCACCTACACACAGGGACGTTTTACCGACCTCTGTCGCGGGCCTCATCTGCCCAACACTTCCTATATCAGGGCTGTGAAGGTGTTATCATCGGCAGGAGCCTACTGGCGTGGCGATGAGAAACGTCCTCAGCTGACCCGTCTCTACGGTATCACTTTCCCAAAAAGGAAGATGCTCGACGAGTATCTGGTGATGCTCGAAGAGGCGAAGAAGCGTGATCACCGGAAGATAGGAAAAGAGCTCCAGCTATTTGCTTTCTCGCAGACTGTAGGTGCAGGTCTGCCCCTGTGGTTGCCCAAGGGTACACAGTTACGTATGCGTCTTGAGGATTTCTTGAAAAAGATTCAGCGTGAGTTTGACTATGAACAGGTGATCACACCGCATATCGGACACAAGCAGTTGTATGTTACCTCGGGACATTACGCCAAGTACGGAAAAGATTCATTTCAACCGATACATACCCCAGAAGAGGGCGAAGAGTTTCTGCTGAAACCGATGAACTGTCCCCATCACTGTGAAATCTATAAAGCGTTTCCCCGCTCCTACAAAGAGCTGCCATTGCGGCTGGCCGAATTTGGCACTGTTTATCGTTATGAGCAGAGTGGTGAGCTTCATGGTCTTACCCGTGTGCGCGGTTTCACGCAGGATGATGCACATATCTTCTGTACACCCGACCAGGTGAAGGAAGAGTTTCTGAAGGTGGTAGATATCATCTTCATCATCTTCAAAGCACTCGATTTTGAACATTTTGAAGCACAGATATCGCTTCGTGACCCCAATAACAGGGAGAAATATATCGGATCCGACGAGAACTGGGAGAGAGCTGAACGTGCTATCGTGGAAGCATGTGATGAGAAAGGGTTGAAAGCGAAGGTGGTGCCGGGTGAGGCTGCCTTCTATGGTCCCAAGCTCGATTTCATGGTGAAAGATGCTCTCGGGAGACGCTGGCAGCTGGGTACCATCCAGGTAGACTATAATCTGCCCGAACGATTCGAGCTGGAGTACACCGGTGCAGATAACCAGAAACATCGTCCGGTGATGATACACCGTGCGCCGTTTGGATCCATGGAGCGATTTGTGGCTGTTCTCATTGAACATACTGCCGGCAAGTTCCCGCTCTGGCTGGCACCTACACAGGCAGTGATTCTGCCGGTGAGCGAGAAATACAACGAGTACGCCTACAGTGTGGTGAAACAGCTGAAGCAGTTTGATATCCGTGCCGAGGTGGATGACCGCAATGAGAAGGTGGGTCGCAAGATACGTGATAATGAGTTGAAAAGAATTCCTTACCTGCTGATTGTAGGAGAGAAAGAGGCAGAAGATGAAGCTGTTTCTGTAAGAAAACAAGGAGGAGAAGATAAAGGTACCATAAATTTACTTACATTTGCAGAAGAAATTTCACGAGAAGTGGAAGAGATGATGAACCCTGCGTAAAAAGCAATGAGCCATCCATTAAACAACGAACTTAAACTATAAAACAGTCAACAGAGAAAACATTAACAACATCTGAATGGGAAAAGACTCAAAAGACAAAAACCGGATCAATGATAGAATCCGGGTACCGGAAGTCCGATTAGTAGGCGAAAATGTGACAGAGGGTATTTATGCCACAAGAGAAGCATTAAAAATTGCTCACGACCAGGAATTGGACCTTGTTGAAATCGCTCCAACGGCAAAGCCTCCAGTGTGCAGGATCATGGACTACAAGAAGTTTGTGTATCAGCAAAAGAAAAAACTGAAAGAGCAGAAGGCAAAAGCAGTCAAGGTTACAGTGAAGGAGATTCGATTTGGTCCCCAGACGGATGATCATGATTACAATTTCAAGATGAAACATGCGATGAATTTCCTGAGTGAAGGTTCAAAGGTAAAAGCATATGTTTTTTTCAGAGGACGCTCCATACTCTTCAAGGAGCAGGGTGAAGTGTTGTTGTTACGTTTTGCCAACGATCTGGAAGAGTACGCCAAAGTGGAACATATGCCCATCATGGAGGGCAAGCGCATGTCGGTGATGCTTACTCCCAAGAAGAGTGCAGCAGCATCCAAGAAAGAGAACAAAGAAATTAAAGAAAACAAGGAGGAGTAACAAGTGCGCATGTAACTTCTTCTCGTTGAATGGGGCCGGCTATATCAGCCGGTTTTTTTCTTCCGGTCAACGAAATAACCATTCTTCGCTTATTTGTCAAATGAAAGAGTGATTGTCTGCCCTACAAATGAAGTTTGTCTTATTTTGTTTGTGTAACTCAGATAATATCATTACTTTTGCAAACTTTTTCGCTTGACCGAAGAAGAAGAAAGGAATTATTATACTAACAAATTCGAGGAAAGCAAAATGCCAAAAATGAAGACTAATTCCGGTGCCAAAAAAAGGTTTACCCTTACCGGAACAGGAAAAATCAAACGGAAACATGCGTATAAAAGTCATATTCTGACGAAAAAGTCCAAGAAGAGAAAGAGAAATCTTACTCAGACAGGTCTTGTGCATAAATCAGACTTAAAAAATATCAAGATGCTGTTAGCATTGAAATAATTAGTAAAGTCAGTTTCCAAGAAAAAGATTGATTAACAGGATGTAAGCACCAAAGAGCTCTGCGAGACAGGGACGCTATCATTCAAAACAAGTAACATTATGCCAAGATCAGTAAATCATGTTGCATCGCGCAACCGCAGAAAAAAAGTTCTGAAATTAACAAGAGGCTACATCGGCGCCCGCAAGAATGTGTGGACAGTAGCCAAGAACACGTGGGAGAAAGGACTTACCTATGCCTATCGTGACCGTAAAAACAAAAAACGCAACTTCCGCGCTTTGTGGATTCAGCGTATCAATGCTGCTGCCCGTGAAAACGGAATGTCTTATTCCCGTTTGATGGGTGCACTGCACAAGAATGAAATTGACATCAACCGCAAAGTGCTTGCCGACTTGGCAATGAACCATCCGGAAGCATTCAAGGCCATCGTTGATAAAGTAAAATAAGCTTATCGTCCGTTGATGAAAGATAGAAAGGGAGAATCTGCACAGGGTTCTTCCTTTTTTTATTTATCTTTGTGCAAATAGTGAGACAGTTGTCTATGTAAGAGCAGACTGATCACACTGGAAACCATTGATCGGTTTAACAAGGCCAAAAGCCTGAATCACTTAAGATAAAGTTGTATGCACATAAAGTACTTATTCCGGACTGTCATTCTTCTGCTATCATCAGCTGCAATAGCAGGGTGTAATTCATCGAACCGGTCAACAGGAGACCCCGTCACCTACACCAACCCACTGCCTGTAGCATTGGGTGATCCGTTCGTGCTCTACGCCAGCGACGGGAAGTATTACATGTACGGCACGGGCGGTGTGGAGAAAGGTTTCGGGGCCTATAGCTCCGACAACCTGGCCGACTGGCAGTACGAGGGGGAGGTTTACTCCGGTGACCATCAGCAGTCATGGACCCTGAAAAACTACTGGGCACCGGAAGTGTACGAGATAGACGGTAAATATTACCTGTTCTTCAGCGCCGACTGGAAGGTGAATCCCACCAATGAGCTGGAGAACTTCCGTATCGGTGTCGCCGTAGCGGATCAACCGACAGGCCCCTTTAAGGAAATGTCCGACAAGCCGTTATTCGACCCTGGTTATCCCGTTATCGATGCCAATATCTTACAGCATAACGGCAAAACCTATCTTTACTATTCCCGCTGTTGTTACAAGAACCCTGTAGAGAGTGAAGTGGCTGACTGGGCGAGGGCAGAGAAGCTGTTCGATGAGATTGAAGAGAGCTGGGTCTATGGTGTGGAGATTGCAAACGATTTCACCAGCGTCATCGGTGAGCCGGTCCTCCTGCTGCAACCTCCCTCCGAAATGAGTGATCCGCAGACAGAGTGGGAGAGCCGCTCCGTCACCAGCGGTGAGGTGAACCGCCGCTGGACCGAAGGCTCTTTTGCATTCGAACACGGTGATAAGATTTATATGATGTATTCTGCCAATTATTTCGGCGGTCAGCACTACGCCGTGGGTTATGCCACCTCCGATCATCCGCTGGGGCCTTTCACCAAGGCACCCAACAATCCGGTGCTGGAGAAGAACACCGCTGCCGGCGGCGAGGTGACCGGCACAGGCCATAATATGGTACTATGGCTCAAAGAGGGAGAGAAAATGTACACTGTCTACCACGGACGCACTGCAAAGAGCGGTGACGAACGGGTGGTGTTTATCGATGAAGTGAAGATCGATGAGAAGGGAGTGCTCACTGTTGACGGCCCATCCACCACGGAGAAAGAACTTTAAAATATTTTTGTATGAAGACATATACCGTGGAGGAACAGGAACGTGTGGAGGGGTTGATTCGATCCTGTCCCTTGTGCTACGTGGGAATGGCCGATGAAGAGGGGATACCCTATGTGCTGCCGATGAACTTCGGCTATGAGGATGAGGTCATTTATCTCCATTCGGCGCAGGAGGGCCATTCCATCTCCATCCTTGAAAAAAACCCCCACCTCTGCATCACCTTCTGCACCCATCCCACGCTGGTATGGCAGCACGAAGAGGTGGCTTGCAGTTATCGTATGCGCTCCGACAGCGTGATTTGCCACGGTACAGTCTCCTTCGAGGATGATTTCGATGAGAAGGTAAAAGCACTGCATATCATCATGCGGCAATATTCCGGCAGGGAGTTCACCTATTCGGCTCCTTCTGTCAGGAACGTGAAGATATGGAAAGTGGCGATAGAAAAGATCTCGGCAAGGGAATTCGGTGTTCCCAACAAGAATGCGATAAAATACAAAGATGGCTCTTTTTAAGCGGGAAGGACGAAAGTAAGTGCTTCAGCAAACATTCGTCTCCCTCAACTGTTTAGAAGAGACATTTATAATCACACGTAAACAATTAGGTTCAATGAAGAAGATAACGACCCTCCTTGCGGCCCTGCTGATGGTGCTCTCTGTTGCCGCTACTGAGCCACAGCACAATAAGAATGTAAAACCGATAGAACTGACAAAAGCAACCTTCCTCGAGATGGTGTTCAATTATGAGAATAATCCCGAAGAGTGGAAATATCTAGGTGACAAGCCGGCTATTGTCGATTTTTATGCCACCTGGTGCGGCCCCTGCAGGGTCACCTCACCCATTTTGAAGGATCTCGCCGCTGAATATGGAGAAGAAATTTACGTGTATAAAATTGATGTGGACAAAGAGCCTGAGCTGGCAAGGATGTTTGGTGTGCAAAGCATACCTATGTTTCTTTTTATTCCCATGAACGAGCAACCACAGATAGCGATGGGTGCCCTGCCCAGGAAATCGTTCAAAGAGGCGATAGACACCTTCCTGCTTAATAAGGAGGAGCTGAAAGCGCTTTAACACTATACCCCTGTATGATCACAAGCCTGCAAAATCCGGCCATCAAGAATATCGTCAAGTTATCGAAGAGCAAAGCGAGAGAAGAACAGCAGCTTTTTGTAATCGAGGGAGCGCGTGAGCTCTCGCTGGCACTGCAGACCGGTTACCCAATAGAATCGGTTTATGTATGCCGTGAATTGTTCAGCACAACAAAATATCCCGGTGTGCTCGATACATTGCCTGAGACAGCTGTTTTCGATATCTCCCCTGCTGTTTTTGCAAAGGTTGCCTACCGAGAGAACTCCGACGGCATCGTGGCACTTGCCACACCAAAGTCGCACAGGCTGAGTTACATCACACTGTCAGAGAATCCTTTTCTCATCCTCCTCGAAGCGGTAGAAAAGCCAGGCAACCTGGGTGCTGTTCTCCGCACGGCCGATGCTGCCGCCGTGGATGCCGTGATCATCTGCGATCCACAGACCGACCTCTATAATCCCAACGTGATCCGCTCCGGCGTGGGTGGCCTCTTTACCGTGCCGACGGCTGTCTGCACCTCCGAAGAGGCACTGGCGTGGCTGCAGCAGCAGCGGATAAGGATCTATGCCGCGGAGCTGCAGGCCTCCGATTTTTATCAGGATATCGATTACCGGCAACCCTCAGCCATCGTAATGGGCACGGAAGCGGACGGCCTGACCCGTTTCTGGCTGGAGCATGCCACACGGCGGATCAAAATACCCATGCGGGGGAGGATTGATTCGCTGAATGTCTCTGTCTCCACCGCTGTCATCACCTTCGAGGCGATGCGGCAGCGCGGTTTCTGAGCACAAAAAAGCAGGCTCTGTATCCTTGCAGCCTGCTTTTGATGATGGATGACCGGTATGTTGTACGGCTAATTCATTTTTTGATATACCCTTACGTAGTCAATCTGAAAACGATGAGGGAACAATGCATCATCGATACCTTTCTGTCCACCCCAGTTCCCTCCGATGGCCAGGTTCAGCAGGAGATGGAATCGCTTGTCGAATGGCCATTCGGCAAATCCGGTGCCTTCATTTTCGAAAGTGAAAAAGAGGTTCTCATCCACATAAACCCGATACGCATCTTCTTCCCACTCGAGTGCATAGAGGTGAAAATCAGTGTAGGAGGTGGGAACGTAGGTATTTGCATTTTTCTGTGTCCCCTGCACATGGTTGTAGCTTTGGGTATGTGCTGAGCCTACAATGGTGTCGGGGTCATAACCCACATTTTCCATGATGTCTATTTCACCGCTGGCAGGCCAGCCACCGTATTCCCAGTCGGTGGAAAGCATCCAGATAGCCGGCCATGTTCCTAATCCTGTGGGGAGCTTAGCCCTTATTTCAAAACGGCCGTAGAGCCAGTCTCCTTTCTCCTTGGTGATCAGCCTGGCTGATGTATATCGCTTACCTCCCATGCTGTCGATACGGGCCGTGATGGTTAGCAGTCCATCCCTGACATAGGCGTTGGCTGAATCACCGGTCGTATAATACTGGGCTTCGTTGTTGCCCCAGCCCCAGCTGTTCCCTTCCGTGTCGTAGCTCCATCGGGTGGTGTCGGGTAGTCCGGTATAGTCGAATTCTTCGTCCCACACCAGTTGCCACGTTCCCGTGGGAGTTGTAATCGTCTCGTACGATGCACCATTTTTACAGCTGGTGATGCCAATGGCCAGCAGGATAAACAAGCATAATTTATTTCTCATAGGTTTGTCATTAAATCGCTTGTTGCCATAGTGGCAACAAGCGATACGGATTGAAAAGTTTATTTTAATACCCACATTATTTTATTGATCTCATCGTAACCGTCATACTGACGATTCAGTGCCTCTTCCAGATTCTCCCTGTTGTAGTTTGATTCTGCTCCCGGATACAACCAGCGCATCGGGATACCGTTCCTGTTGTTCTCATTGAGACTGGTAGCCGGATTAATCGGAAACACGGGATACTTGTTCCTTCTGTATTCGAAAAAACTGGTTTCTGCATCCTGCATGAACTGAAGGATGTAGCGCTGCATCCAGATCTGTTTCAGCTGCTCGGCGGCTGTGGTTTTGAAGGCGGCCTCACCGGTGAAATAACCGGCAATGTAATCCGCGGTAACCGGCATCTCATGGGCGTAGCTTGCCGTTGCCTGCGTCATGACATCGGTCAGTGCTGCTTTCACACCGGACTCGTAAAAGCTTTTGGCGTCACCGGTAATCCATCCTTTCAATACGGCCTCAGCCATGATCAACTGTTGTTCGGCAAAAGTGACCACTCTCAATGGTTCGCATGCCTCCTGCTGCAGATACCTTTTGTTGAGCAGCG
>CAYUQE010000046.1:13508-14838 GCA_964446805.1 uncultured Proteiniphilum sp.
AATGCGTTGACCGCCTTTCGCCACTTCACCGGGTCGCCCTTGTAGGGGGTGGGATCGCCGTCAAATGTTCTCCCATTGGCAAAATACTGATCCGCTGCCTGAAGCTCATCCAGCACCCCTTTCAGCACCTGTTCCTGTGTGTCGTACTTCACCTTGTACAACCCATCGGCGCCCAACCCTGCTTCACTGTAGGGGATATCTCCCATTTTCATGGTGAGCGTGTAAAAGGTGTATGCCTTGGCAAACGCTCCCACACCCCGATAGGAGTCTTCCATCACTCCGCCTTGGGCATATTCAATCATTTTCTGAATATTGGGCAGAATCGTCATGGCATCAAAATAACCGCTCCCGATCTTGTTGTATTGCTGATCCATTTGTCCCTCGTTCGCATATCCCACATATTTTGGCAGGGCATTGTCGGCGATCAAGGATTTTCCGTCTCTGCCGGCAAATTTTGTATAATGGAGTATCACGTTGGTTGCCAATAGCGAAGCACTGACTGATGTCGTGTCATCCGGATTGGTATTGATCTCTTCAAAATTGTTGCAACCCACAAGCAGGAAGAGCGATAGAAGCGATAATCCCGCACGGTATAAATATTTGTTTATTTTTTTCATATCTGTTGTTATTATAAACCTGTTTGACCGATGATTAAAACACAACTTTTACATTGAATCCCAGGTAACGAATGGAGGGATCGCTAAAGTTTTCATACCCACCATCCGGGTCCGAATACTTGAATTGCTTCGCCCACAACAGGACATTCTGTCCCACCGCCGATATGGAAGCGCTCCTGGCTTTGAACCGGCTGCTCAGACTTGCCGGCAGGTTGTAGGTGAGTGAGATCTCCCGCACCTTGAAGAAGGTGGTTGAATAGGCATCCAGCGTAGAGGGAGAACCTCCCCATGCCGTTCCCCGGTGCAGGTTGTTGATATAGGTCTGATAGGTGACGGCCACATCATTGGGTGCGTAGGTCCTGTTATCGCTGGTGATGTTGCCATAGGTATCATACGTGGCTTCACCGGAGACCACTTTGACTCCTTCACCGGTATAATTTCGTGAACCGGGATCGTTGGCATCGAGGAATCTCTCGGGGACGACCGAATTGGGATGCGAACCGGCTCTCCACATGTACATCTCTGTGGTTGTCTGCGCAATACCACCCACCCGTCCGTCGAGTGAAATGCCAAAAGTAAAGTCCCTGAAACGTAACGAACTGTTTATTCCCCACAACCAGTCGGGATCGGCATAACCAAACAGGGAGGGATAGGGAGCGTAGAGGGGTAACCCGTTATTGTGGATGATATTACCTTCCGGATCTTTCTGGTAA
>CAYUQE010000047.1:0-14774 GCA_964446805.1 uncultured Proteiniphilum sp.
GGGCTTGAGATTGAAGAGATAAGTAGATATATCCATTCTGGGAGAAATCTTCTGATTGCGTCAAAGCCAGGCAGGGCAGATCTATTGCAGCCCCTTGTGGAACCATTGGGAGTGGGATTTATCGCGGGCACGATGGTTCAGGAAAATGTCAATTTTGCTCCCGACCTCATTTTTGGGAATGTTTCAAGAGAGGGGGCGGAGCTAGCCAAGAGCTATGGGGAGATGTCGCGACAGAATACGAAAATAACATTTCCTGGAGTATCGGGGCTCACGTACCAGACCGATGAAGGTTTTATTGTGAAGCCGGTGATCATTACGGATGGTGTTGTCACTGACTCCACACGCTCTTGGAACGAACTGGAGACACAAAATTTCAATGACGAGGTACCTCAGTTTAATCCCGATGCAGGAGAGAAGCTGCTGGTTTCCGTGCCGCTCATGTTATCTCTGGAGCGTGTAATTAACGAGCGTCTTCAACGCATCATCGTGATGGGTAGCGCAGATGGAATCAGTAACGGTGAATTTGCCGTGCAGCGAATGGGAATGGAGACCAATAATTACGCGCTCATCACCGAGTCGTTCCGCTGGTTTACTCAGGGAGCTTTTCCCATTGATACAAGCCGCGAAAAAAGCCCGGACAATGCGCTCATGCATGTGCAAAATAGAGATCGGAAGAGAATAAAGGCCGCGTTCGGGTTTGTGATCCCCTCTGTCCTCGCGTTCATGGGGTTGATACTGATCGTACGGCGGAAAAACCATTGATCAATAGCGAACTGCATCATTTCAAATAACGGATAAAAATGAGTTTTACAATTGATAAACAGACACAGGAAGATTTGAATTTACTTGGTAAATTCAAGAAAAATTCCATTATCAACCTGTTTAACCGGACACGCACACGCAAAGGGGAGCTTCTGTTAGAGAGAATGTTTCTCCTGCCCCTAACAGATCCCGATGAAATAAACAAGAGGAGCAGTATTATCCAATATTTTCAAAGGGTCAACACTGAATTTCCCGTACCCCCTGCATTATACGGTGACGTAATCTCCTACCTGGAGAGCTCTTCGGGGAGTAGATTAGGAACCATCACCGGCACCATCTATAGAAAAATTAGCTTCCTGGCCATAGGGGACTATGGCTATGAAATCGTTTGCAAGGGGATTTTATCGCTGATAGAAATGCTGGGTATCGTAAAGGAGTTTGTAAAAAAAATCGATGAACCAGACTCTCCTTACAGGAAACAGTTAGATGAATTAAAGGGCCTGTTTGATAAAAAGTTATCTGAACGGTTGAAAAAACCGGTGCGATCGAACTTGTCGTTTTTCAGCACACTTTACTACGACAGCCTGTTCAGATATACCTATAGAAGGCAGCTTGATCGCTTAATTCAGGTGATGAGTGAGATTGACGTCTATATCTCGGTTGCGGATGTTGCACGGGAAAAAAAGTTAAATTATGCAACCGCATCCCATAGGGAGACTCATTCAACCCGGGTAGAGGGGTTGTTTCACCCCAGCCTTCCATCTCCCGTTCCCAATTCTATATCCATTGACCGCGACAGGAACGTGATTTTCCTAACCGGAGCTAACATGGCTGGTAAATCCACCTTTATGAAATCATATGGTATTGCCGTTTACCTGGCTCATATGGGATTCCCCGTACCTGCCACGGAGATGACCTTCTCGGTGTTGGAAGGGATGTATACTTCCATCAATCTGCCCGATAACCTCTCGCTGGGTTATAGTCATTTTTATGCGGAGGTGTTACGGGTTAAACAGGCAGCGAAGGAAGTGGGGATGCCGAAAGACATGCTTGTTATATTTGACGAATTGTTCAAGGGGACCAACGTGAAAGACGCCTTTGACGCCACAGTGGCTGTAACGCAGGCATTCGGCAAATGGGATAACAGTCAATTCATCATCTCAACACATATCGTGGAAGCCGGTGAGATGCTCCGAGACAACAACAACATGCAATTTCTCTATTTGCCTACTAGATTGGATCATAACATGCCGGTATATACCTACAAGATAGAGCCGGGGATTTCAGGCGATCGACACGGTATGAGGATCATTCACAACGAACGAATCGTGGAGACAATAGTGAAAAATGCAGGCACGGAATAGTTTACGGTTCACAAGCACCTCAAAATTCGTGAAGAAAGCAATGAACAAACTTACTCTGGCGACAAACAGGGGAAAATACAATTAGGACAATGAGTTTTATAATTGACAAACAGACATTGGATGACTTGAATATCTTTGGCAAGCAGGGGAAGAATTCGGTTTTCAGCATCTATAATCATACCCGCACGCGTGGTGGGGGTATTTTACTTGAAGAGATGTTCCGTTACCCGCTTGACAACTTTGAAAGAATTAAAAAAAGGCAAGATATCATTCACTATTTTTATCACAAAAGAACGGATTTCCCCTTCGAGGGGTCGGTCTTCGATGCAGTAACCTATTATTTGCGTAATACTGATACGCGTACCCGGATCGACGCACATGACGACAAGCTAAGAAAACGTTTCCAACGAATGATGAAGACAGACTCAGAATTCCAGATGATCCATAAAAGCATTTTAGGGCTTATCTACATCATCAACACGCTTCACGATTTTTTCGAGGATATTGAAAACGACGAACGAAGCCTGCCGGAGATACCGGAGATGGAAGAGGTGAAAAATATTGTTTCAGACGAGCGGCTCCGGTTTGTAAAGGAGGAGCGGGAAACGAAAAAACTCTCGCTTGAGAAAGCGAGCAAATATGATAATGAGCTGCGCTATGTATACAACAACGAGCTGCATAAGATGCTCTCTTTTATCTATCAATTGGATATCTATATCTCGCTGGCCCATGTAGCGCGTGAAAAAAAGTTCTCATTTGCCAATGTACAGCCTTCCGAATTCAATATTTTAAAGTTAGAGCAATTGTTTCATCCTTTGTTGGTTGATCCTGTGGCGAACACGATAGAGGTGACAGCGGAAAACAACGTGATCTTTCTTACCGGAGCCAATATGGCGGGGAAATCTACCTTCATGAAATCTTTCGGCATTGCTCTCTATCTAGCACACCTGGGGTTTCCCGTACCTGCCCGCGAGATGACCTTCTCAGTGCGTAGTGGCTTGTATACAACTATCAATCTGCCGGATAATCTGAACCAGGGATACAGCCATTTCTACGCGGAAGTGCTGCGGCTGAAGAAGATCGCAAACAGTATCAACCATGCAAAGAATATGGTTGTGATCTTTGATGAGTTGTTCAGAGGTACCAATGTGAAGGATGCATACGATGCGACCATTGCTGTCACTGAGGCGTTTGCGATGAACAAGAACAGTATTTTTATCATCTCTACCCATATCATTGAATCGGCAGATATATTGAAAGAGAGGTGCGAAAATATTTCTTTTCTCTACCTGCCTACCACTCTGAAGAACGGCGTTCCCCGTTATACTTATACCTTGTCACCTGGCATAACGGATGACAGGCACGGGATGATGATCATCCGTAACGAGCAAATATTAGACATCCTGGAAAAAAAATAAACTAATGAAAAAAATATTCTTCCTTCTATTTATTATAATCGGTTGTGGCATTATGGCACAACAAAATCCGGTATTGCCGGCCGATCCGGCTTTAAAGACAGGCAAACTGGATAATGGACTGACCTACTATATTCAAAATAATAAAACGCCTGAAAACAGAGTGGATTTGTTTATTGCCCAAAATGTAGGCTCTATGCAGGAAGAAGATGCACAGGCCGGCCTCGCTCACTTTCTGGAACACATGGCTTTTAACGGAACAAAGAACTTTCCCGGTAAGACGATGTTGAATTACCTGGAAAATAACGGTATCAAGTTCGGGACAAACATCAATGCCTATACTTCGTTCGATGAAACGGTCTATTACATGAGTAATGTGCCCACGACAAATCAAAATCTGCTGGATTCATGTCTGCTGGTATTGTATGACTGGTCTTGCGGTATTTTGCTTGAAGCCGAAGAATTGGATAAGGAACGGGGTGTTATTCGTGAAGAATGGCGTACCAGGGGCGGTGCACAGCAACGGCTGACTGAGAAGCTGCTCCCGGAACTGTTCAGAGGTAGTAAATATGCTGAAAGGATGCCTATCGGCAATATTGACGTGATTAACAATTTTAAGCCGGAAGAGATCAGAGCCTATTACCGTCAGTGGTATCGTCCCGACTTACAGGGAATTATCATTGTGGGCGACATAGATGTAGAGGCCACCGAGAGAAAAGTCATCGCTATTTTCGGGAGTATCCCTATAGATGAGGTGAGAGCCCAACATGCCTATTTTCCCGTACCAGACAACGAAGAACCTATTGCTGTAATAGCAACCGACAAGGAAGCGCAGAGCACTGGCATTCATTTGTATTACAAACATGATCCTCTCCCTTTTGAAATTAGGAATACACAAGCGGGATATATACAAAGCTACATTACCACCGTGGCTTCTATGATGATGAACGAACGTTTCAGAGAGATTAGCCAGAAACCGGATGCTCCTTTTACCTCTGCTTTTGCTTATGACGACAATTATTTTATTGCGAAAACAAAAGATGCATGGACGGTGGCAGCCGGCTCGGCAGAAGATAAAATCACAGACGCGGTGCGTACCATCGCTACGGAGACCGAAAGAGTGAAGCGTCATGGCTTCACGATATCGGAATACGATCGCGCACGCACCAACATATTGAATGGGACTGAGAACGCGTACAATAATCGAGACAAGCAAAAAAACAGTTATTATTCACATAAATATGTACGTCACTTTACCGATGGAAAACCTATACCAGGCATTGAATACGAATATCAGCTTTTACAATCGATTGCTCCCCAGATCACAGTGGAGATGGTGAATGAGGCAATAGGATTACTCATCGGCGACAAGAATATTGTATTGGCAATTACCGGTCCAGACAAAGAGGGTCTCCTCTATCCGGAGAATGAAGAACTGTTACAGTTACTGCTCACCATCAGAAAAGATGAAGTGGAACCTTATGTTGAAGAGATAATCAACAGGCCGCTCATTGACACTCTTCCTGAGGCTGGCACCATTGTTGAAGCATGGAAGGATGAAGATTTTGATGCTACGGTTTGGAAATTATCAAATGGTGTGACTGTGATCCTTAAAAAAACGGAATTCAAAGATGATCAGATACTGATGGCTGCCTCGAGCCATGAAGGCACCTCCTCTTATGCTTTGAAAGATCCGGTTAATAGTATAATGGCCGGACAGGTAGCCCCGTTGGGAGGTGTGGGAGATTTTAGCCTCACGGAACTGTCTAAGGTGCTGGCGGGCAAAAACGTCTCTATCTCCCCCGTGCTCGGGATCATGAAACAGGGATTCAACGGTACTTCTTCGCAGAGAGATTTCGAGACATTGCTTCAACTGGTTTATCTCTATTTTACTTCTCCGCGATCCGACCTGGATGCTTTCAAATCATTCTTGCAACGGGCCGAAATACAATTAAAAAATGTGGAAGCCGAGCCATCAGTTGCGTTTCAGGATACAATCACGAGCAAGCTCTATCATGGTAATCCTCTATTTGACCGCTTGAAGAGAGAGGATCTTGAGAAAATCAATTATGATCGTATAATGGAGATGTTCAAGCAATGTTTTTCCAACCCGGGTAGTTTTGTTTTTACCTTTGTAGGTAATATAGATGAGGCGGCCATTAAACCCATCCTATTGCAATACTTGGGTTCCATACCGGGGAAACATATACGTAACAGTTATGTAGAATTACCGATGGATATAGCCAAAGGTAATAGTGAAACGGTTTTTAATCGCAAAATGGAGAATCCCAAAGCATCGGTTTTTAACATATTTAGTGGTCAGAGTGAATTTACCCACAAAAACAATATCGTCATAAGCATGCTCCAGCAGATTTTGGATATTGTGTACACTGAGAAAATACGGGAAGAAGAAGGGGGTACCTACGGGGTTGCCACCAGTGGCTCTATAGCCCGCTATCCCATAGGACAGACTATACTGCAGATAAATTTCGATACCGATCCTGATAAAGCACGGTCTCTGAATGACCTCGTGAAAAGTGAATTGAATGCAATAGCTGAGAACGGTCCCCGTGCTGAAGATTTCTCCAAAGTAAAAGAATATATGCTCAAATCGTACAATGAAAATATTAGGGAGAATAGGTACTGGTTAAACCAGTTGACCAATAAATATTTATACGACTGGGACCGCCACACACATTATCTTGATACGCTGAACGCCATCAAGCCGGTAGATATTCAATATTTTGCGCAGCAGTTGCTTGCCCAGGAAAACGAAAAAACAGTGATAATGCTACCGTCATCAACAGATTAAAAGAACTTTCATCCATCTTCCTACAGTAGGATCGCAGAACAGAGCAACGGTAAAATGATGTTTGTAAACAAGCTTTTGGATACAAAATCTATATAGGAGGAAAACAATGTAAAACCACGAGGTGCCTGACACAGCTCTTTAGGAAAGCCCTTGCCATAGTCTTTGCCGAAAGCGGAGTGAATTAAACCTCTTCCCTGCTCAGATCAAGCTTTTCATCGTCCCTGCCGCGGTCGAAGAACATTTTTTTCAGCGGGTTCTTGCGTGCCTCATCGTAGGCGGCACGGTTCCGGCTGATATCCATCGCCATATAGATGGCTTGGCGGAATGATTCTTCGGAAGCCTGGTTTTTCCCGGCGATATTATAGGCGGTACCATGATCGGGTGAGGTACGCACGATGGGAAGGCCTGCAGTGAAGTTCACGCCCGAGTTCATGGCAAGCGTCTTGAATGGAATCAGTCCCTGGTCGTGATACATCGCCAGTATACCGTCGAACTCCTTGAAGCGTCCCGAGCCAAAGAAACCATCAGCCGCGAAAGGACCCGCGCAGAGGATCCACTCATCCTGCGCCTCTTTCACGGCGGGAGCGATGATCTCGATCTCTTCCTTACCCAGCAGGCCGTTCTCGCCAGCATGCGGATTGAGGCCCAGCACTGCAATACGCGGCAGCTCCAGCCGGAAGTCACGCTTCAGTGAGAGATCGAAGGCTCTCAGTTTTTTAAGTATAAGCTCTTTGGTTATCTTTGACGGTACCTCGGAGAGGGGTGTGTGTGCTGTTGCCAGGGCGACATGCATCATCTCCGACGCCATGAT
The DNA here is from genome assembly GCA_964446805.1 of uncultured Proteiniphilum sp. Taxonomy (GTDB): domain Bacteria; phylum Bacteroidota; class Bacteroidia; order Bacteroidales; family Dysgonomonadaceae; genus Proteiniphilum. Next base: position 7,165 of record CAYUQE010000047.1, read on the forward strand.
CATCAGTGCCTTCTCCCCGTTTTTTGCAAAATGCGCTTCCAGAAACTCGGTATGTCCGGGGAATTGAAAATGTTCGTTCTGTATTGAATCCTTATTGATGGGGAGGGTAACCAACAAATCAATCTTCCCGCTTGCAAGATCGCGGGTGGCATGATCCAGTGCAATATAAGCCGATTCACCTGCTTCGGCACTTGCTATACCCAGCTCAATCTTGATCTCTTCTTTCACACAGTTCACAAGATTGACCTTACCCTCTTGTGCCTCTTCTACACGGGAGATAATATGAAAGTTGGCAGTGTCGCCATCCACCACCTTGCGGTGATAGGAAGCCGATTTTGAGGAACCGTAAATCACGGGATGGCACAACTCGAGCAGTCGTACGTCGGAGAACGCTTTCAACAGTATCTCGTATCCAACACCATTGACATCACCATGTGTGATGCCCACTTTTAATAAATCTGACATGTATCAATTTTTAACGAACTTCATTTTTTGTTTAGGAGACAATTTCCACCCCTTCAGGCTGTGGCATGCTGATCGTATAGAGCGTAGCTTCCAGATTACGCATCAGATTGCGTTTGTTCTTCTCGGGTGCATAGACCATTGTCTCCACGATCACCACCATGCCTGTGTTTTCATTCACGAATGCATGCATCACAAAGGGACCTCCCATCATATCGGTGGTCATCTCCCACAGACCACGCAGTTCGGCACGGAAGATACCGTCCACTTCAATCCTGCGATAATCGGGTGGATATACCATCGCTGTGATCATCTGCGAGTCGAACGATCCCTTGATATATTTGCCCAGGACCTCATTTCGCAATGCAATAAGCGAATCTTTCTCGAAAATGGTCTCAGAGGTGTAGGGTATCTGGTATATAACAATATCCTGACGCGAGCTGGGTGCATTGTTGGTCGCCCAGTAGAAGTCAGGATGCTCGGTGACGTTTGTCAGCCCCTTCGGAAAATGAATGTTGATGCCGAACACCTGTTGTGCACGTGATAACGGAGCGGAGACCTGACTCTTCAGCCAGAGACCATTCCGCTCAAGCTCCTTGGTGATAAAATAATCGACAATACTCGCTTCATTTTCATTTACAAACTTCACGAAAGTGGCGGTGTCGGGTGCCTGTATGGTCATGATGACCTGTCCCAGGGCATACTTGTCGATCTCCGATGTGATCTTGGGACTACTATAAATACCGGATATGTCGGGAATAACCACATTCCTGGCCATCTTTATCGATCGGGTGAAATTCTCGGGCATGATCTGCAGTATCCTGAAGTTGGGCTCAGGCTGTGGCAGCGCTTTCGCATGGGAGTTGAGAGCGTTGAACAGCGCTCTTCCGGCCTCTCCTTCCCAAGCACTATCTTCCATCAGTACCATTACTTCGTTGTTTGCTCCTGACGCGTTCATAAAACTACCTGCGCCGTTGCAGGAGGTAAGGAGCAGTGTGGCAGCCAGAAATGAGAGTAAAATTCCGAAATGCTTCATAGGTTCATATTTTAAGGGATGAGACTTTATCACATTCATCAAGCAAATATACGATTATTTGCGTGGAAATGAAACGGTGCCTCTTCATTTTTCACTGCACGCTCCTATTATTCTCCTATTTTGGCGGTGGAGAGCATACCACAGGCAGCGAAGATATCTTCTCCCCTCGAGGCGCGAATGGTGCTGATGAATCCTTTGGCGGTGAGGAAATCGCGGAACTTGATCATGTTCTCTTCCGTGGAGGGTCGTAGTTTACTCATCGGGATCACGTGGAACCTTATCAGGTTGATGCGGCAATCGAGGTTGGCCAACAGCTTTGTCAACGCACGTGCATAGAGCAGTGAGTCGTTGATACCATCGAACATGATATATTCAAACGATAAGCGCCGCTGGTGGCTCCAGTCATACTCGCGCAGCATCTCAATGACCGAGGTGACGGGTGCCGACTTCTCGATGGGCATGATGGCGAGGCGTTGTTCCGGGATTGGATTATGAAGGCTGACAGCCAGGTGGCACTTGCTTTCATCGAGGAACCGCTTCAGGTTAGACTTGAGTCCGATGGTGGAGAGGGTGATGCGCCTGGGGCTCCATGCCAGCCCATAATCTGCCATCAGCAGCTCACATGCTTTCTTCACATTCTTGTAGTTGTCGAGTGGTTCTCCCATGCCCATGAAGACCAGGTTGGTGATTGCGCCCGAGTCGGGTACCGAGTAGACCTGGTTCAGTATCTCTGTCACGGTGAGGTTGTCGTGGAATCCCTGTTTGCCGGTCATGCAGAAGTCGCAGTTCATCCGGCATCCCACCTGTGAGGAGACGCAGATGGTGAGGCGGTCGAACTCAGGGATGGTGACCGTCTCGATAAATTTCCCACTATCGGTTTTGAACAGCATTTTCATTGTACCGTCGGCGGATGTCTTCACATCGAGCGGCGCTGATCTGCCCACATCGAACGATTCATTGAGGATCTCCCTGTTCTTCAGGGAGATATTGCTCATCTCGTCGATGCTCCTCACCCGCTTTAGATAAACCCAGTCGGCAATCTGTTTGGAGGTAAATTGAGGAAGCTTCAGCTCCATAACGCTTTCAGTGATTTCGGCGAGCGTCATACCGAGCAAATGTAGTTTTTGATCCATTTTGTTTAATTTCCAGTGTACAAAGATAATACCAATCCATCGTTTTTACTTCATCGGTGTTGCACAAAATGATTATCTTCTACTAAAAACATGGTTATCAAACGCTTCATCGTAAATCACTGCGGAGGAATTGCAGAAAAATGGGAGAATAGGAAGTGTTTATCGAACGATTGCCAGGGATAAAAAAGAAAACCTGTTGAACCAAAGAGATGCAAACCCGATGAATGATAATTTGCAGAGAGATGTTTTGTCTTTTTTGACTACATTTGTCTGCAAATAATCCCGGTATGATGGCTTGACAGGCCTCGGGTAACGTTGAAGATTACTCTTTTATTTACAAGATATCTATTTATGATCCACTTCACATTTTGCGACTTCAATAATCCGGTGCATACGCTCGCGCTCAGCACTTTGCTCAATCACTATATGAGCGATCCCATGGGTGATCATCCGCTATTGAGCACTCAGGAACAGACACGTCTTATAAAGGACCTGAAAGAACATCCGACAGCCGAAGTTCTTTTTGTCATCCATGACGACCGTTATGTAGGGATGGCAACCACATTTACCAACTATTCCACATTTAATCTGAAACCCTATCTGTACATTCATGATGTGGTGATCCTGAACGAGACGAGAGGCCTGGGTCTGGGGAAGGAGTTAATCAGCAAATTGATTGAGATCTCAACACAAAGAGGTTATTGCAAACTTACTTTGGAAGTGCGGGAAGATAACGCAAGGGCCAAGAGCTTATACAGTAAGCTGGGTTTCCAGGAAAGCGAACCTATGATGCACTTCTGGACTAAGAAGCTTTAATTCCCCCTTGTCCAACATTTTCAAACCTTTCACGGGAATCGTCATAATAGTTACTCTTTCACAGTTGCTTCGTTACCGGAATCGATTTTTTATCCATAGAATACCCTCATTTGATTGACGCTTATCTCCCGGAGGAATCTCTTACATACCATTAAAACGATAGGCTGTTTTGGGGAAATTGTATTGAAAACAGTATCTTTGCCTTCTATTATTCAAAAAGGTGAGCTATGAAGCATTCTTTTGATGAGGTGAGCCTCCGTCCCGATTTCACTATCCTGGTCTATCCGGCTTATCTTTCTGGAGAGCATTTCACCATTTCTCCCGAACTGAAGGTCGATCAAAACACACCTCCCACCATCCTGATCCAGATGGAGGACGACAGGAATTATCTTGATAGTAGTCTGTTTTATTACTATGCACTCAAGGAGGCAAAGGTGCCGGGAGCGATGCATCTCTATCCCTCCGGCGGTCATGGTTACGGGCTGCGCAATACCGGCCATACGGTGAACGAGTGGCCTTTCAGGGTGCTCTCTTGGTTGCGTGATATCGATATGATTGAAAAGTGAATAAAAACGGGGACTTTCGCAAGCCCCCGCCTTCGGAATTTTATGTAAATTAGAAGTAGAGTATTTTCAGTATGCAGGATTTAGTTGCCTGCTCTTATTTTTCCTATTCCATCTTTAGAGAGAACGGTCTCTTTCGGTTTACCGTAATATTTTACGTTACCGATACCTTGAGAATTGGCTTTGAGGTATTCGGAGGCATAACAGCTTACATTGCCTACCCCTTCGGAGGAGACGATGGCCTCACGGGCTATCAGTTTATCCGCTTCCACGTTGCCCACTCCTTCTGAGTCGATCTCCACCTTGCCGGCCTTGCCGCCCACGATGGTGTTGCCCACTCCCTCGGAGCTGATCTTCACATATTCACTTACCAGGTTGTACGCGGTGAGGTTGCCCACACCCTGGCTGTTGATCACCAGTTGCGGGGTGTGGAATGTTCCTTCGATATTGATGTTGCCGACCCCTTCAAAGTCGATCTCCGTAAGGGTGGGGGTGGCTATCCGGATGGTCAGCTTACCCGCGTTCTTTTTGAATAGATTCCGGTGACGGTTATCCATCTCGAGGATCAACTTGCCGTTGTTCACACGCACCTCAAGCTTGTCGAGCATCTCTTCACTGCCTTCGGCAGTGACGCTGGTGGTGTTTGACTGGGTGATCACTACATTGCCTACCACGGAGGCTTCGATGGCGGCGAAGTCATCAACCTCGAATTGGTCGTTGGCAATATGTGTCTGCGCACAGGAGGCGCTGCTTACAGTTAAAAGCACAATCACGGCTGCGAGGAAAGTTGTTGTCTTCATATTTTAATCATTTTTACTTGTTTGACATCAAAAGTCTGTTCCCGGTTACAAGAAAGAACAAATTTACCCGAACATCTCCCGAGACGTATGCTTTCTTTTTATCCGGGCAGACCCATCTTTACCAATGTATACCACGACAGCTATCGCAGGAAAGAGCCAACTATCAATCAATCAATCTTTTAATAACGCCAGTATTTTCAAACGGAATGCATACTCATACTTGGCCTGTGCCTCTTCACCCAGTGCCTGGGTGAGGTTGTTCTTGGCAAGGAAAAGCTCATAGGCGTTAGCTCGACCGTTCTCATACTTCTGTTCCGCGAAACGATACGCTTCATTGCTGGCAGTGATCGATTTCTCTGCTGCCTCCCATCTGCTCTTCGCACCCAGGGCATTATAATAGGCCTGTTCAATGTTCTTGCGGAGTTCGAATGTAGTCTTGTCCATCTCCAGACGGCTGTTGGCAATGGCCAACTCGGCGCTGTGAACATTATTCCTGACCTGAAATTTATTAAAAATAGGGATACGCAGGTTGAAACCAAGTGAGTTGCTGATGTTGTTACGTAACTGTGTACTGAAAGAGGCGTTGTCTCTCCCGTTCATCTTGTAATAACCTGTGCCCATGTTGGCACCGAAGGAAAGTGACGGGTAGTATTGCGACCTGGCCATCAACAGCTCCTTCTCACTGCTCTCGAGCCGGTAGCGCATGCTGCGTACCTGGGGACGGTTCACCAGTGCGCTCTCGTAGACTGCCTCCGATGCCAGCAGTGGTGTCTCGCTGATCAGTGATTCTGCCGGTGGTGCCGTGATGTCAAAATCAGTGAACGACTCCAGCTCCATGATCTGTGCCAGATCGAGCAGCGCCAGCTTGAGGTTGCTCTCTGCACGTACCCTGTTCAACTCCTCTTTGGCCTGTTGTGCCTCCTGCTCATAGAGCTCACCCTGAGCAATCTTGCCGCTGTTCACCAGCTCGGCACGTCGCTTCAGGTCGGCACGGGTGGTCTCAAGCTGTGTTTGCGCAATCTGCAGCAGCTCCTTGTTGAGGAGCACCTGCAGGAAAGCGGTGGAGACGCTCATCACGATATCGTCCTGCATCTTCTCCAGATCAGCTTCGGAGGCATACATCTCAGCCTTGCGGGCATCAATGTTGTGCTTCATACGCAACCCATCGAAGAGGGTGATGTCAGCTCCGATATTAAAACTGGTCTGCGATGAGTTGGTGTTCTGATAGGTGTTGTCGAGACCGATGGAGCGACCGAACACAAAGTTTTGTCCGGCAGATGCATTCACGCCTGGCAACAGGTCGGTACGTGCCTGGCTGTAAGCGATTTCCCTTTGTTGCCTGTTCAGATTCTGCTGTTTGATGTTGCGGTTGTTTTCCAGCGCAATCTCGATACAATCCATCAGCGTGTAGTTTTGTTGTGCCTGCACCGAAGAGAATGTAAAGGCTGTCAGCAGGAGGAGGATGCTGTATTTGATACTGTTCATAACGATTTATTATTTCTTTTCTTCGATGATCTCCGTACCCCGTATCTTGTCGTTCACCTTTAAGCCTTCCGTCACTTCAATATTGATGCCGTCCGAGAGGCCGATTTTCACAGGATGGCGATCAAACTCCTGTGGCTTCTCGTTCTTCACAAGATAGACAAAGGCTGAGTCACCGCTGAACTCTACGGCACTCTCAGGGATGGTGAGCACATCGGTGCGCTTGTCGAGAATAATGTCGGCGTTGGCACTGTAACCTGCACGGATAAAGACATCGGTCGGCAACTTCATGGCTGCTTTCATCTCAAAGAGGATGGCACCGCTCTCTTCCACACCTTTAGGAGATACGTACTCCAGTGCGGCTGGGATCTTACGGTCCTGCACGGCGCCGATGGTGATCTCCATGGGCATCCCCACCGACAGTTTGCCCACCTCCGTCTCGTCGATCTTCCCGACGAAGAGCATGTCGCTCAGGTTGGCTACTGAAGCCACCGTAGTGCCATCGTTGAAGTTGTTGGACTGGATCACCGAGTTGCCCACCTTCACCGGTACATCGAGGATGGTGCCGCTCACGGTGGAGCGTACCAGCGTGTTGCTGGTCTTGGCAGAACTTTTTGTGATTCCCGTCTGCACCAGGCTCAGGTTGTCGTTGGCTGCACGCAGCTCCTCCTGATCGTTCTTGTATTGCAGCTGCACCTTTTCGAACTCCTCCTTCGAGATCACCAGGTTCTCAAACAGCTTGCGATCACGATCATAGTTGCTGCGGCTCTGGTCGGCAGCCAGCTGTGCCCGCTGCACGCGTGATTCGGCGCTGCTCAGGTTCACCATGTCGGGCACCACCTGTATCTTCGCAATGATATCACCTGCCTGTACCGCATCACCTGCTTCCTTGTATACCTCAGCGATGATACCCGACATCTGTGGTTTGATGAGGATCTCGTTGCGTGGTTCCACCTTTCCTGTGGCCACGGTCCTCTTTACGATCGTGTCTGTTTTAGCTGTCTCGATTTTGTAGTTCACCACCTTGGGTCGCGATTTCTGCCAGAGAAACACGAAGGTGGATATTACCAAAAGACCTAATAGTGCAAAGCCTGCAATTCTAAGAATTCGTTTCATGTAGTTATTATTTTAGTTGGTTGTATATTTTTTAGTTATCAGCTCTCCGCTTTTTTTACTCTTCACTAATCGCCTCCACCGGTTTGATCAGCATTGCCCGCTGCGCAGGGATATATCCTGCGAATGTGCCGATAATGCCGAGGATGATGAGCGAACCGACGGCCATGGTGAAAGAGATCTGCGGATCTTTAAAGAACTGGTC
>CAYUQE010000048.1:0-14258 GCA_964446805.1 uncultured Proteiniphilum sp.
TTATATTTGCGGGTAGCTTTCACCATCAGATCACACTCTTCGATGCTGTTGGCCAGCGGCTTCTCCACATAGACATCTTTTCCTGCTTCACAGGCAGCGATCAGCTGCAGACAGTGCCAGTGATCGGGGGTACCGATAATCACCATATCCACATCTTTGTTATCGATCACCCTGCGCCAGTCTTTCACCAGCTGCGGAGGTTTTTTGCCTGTCATCTCCTCCAGGTCAGAGGCTCGCTGATAGAGCCACTGATCATCCACATCGCACAGGGAGACACACTCTACATCGGGATACTGAAGAAAAGCTTTCAGATTACTCCATCCCTGATTGCGGCATCCGATGAGCCCTATTTTAATCTTATTGCCAGGAGATCTATGGCCGTGAACAGCACTGTTTGTGCTCCCTATTAGTGGGGTTAAACTTAAACCTGTAGCTGAAATGACTGATTTTTTCAAGAAATTGCGTCTGTCCATCATCGTATTCTATTCGTTATACTGAAACACAAAGATAATAAAGTTTATAATGAATCACCCCGATATATTTTTTAGTTTCTTAGGCTGTATCTCATAGGAATGTATATATTTGTAAACAAATAAGACATTTCACCTTCACATTGTAATGAAAATAATGATTAAAACGAACAAAAGTTATTCCGGCGCAATATTCATTCCAATGAATCAAGCTATCATCGGCCGTAATGCAGGCACCATAAACCCATACTGACAGAAGTATGGGCGTTTTTTATTTTCACATTGCAACTTACTATTATGCAGCAACTGAACGAATTTTTCAACTGGCTACATCCCTATATCGGAGGAAATAACTGGTTTATCTTCTTACTGTTAGGCACAGGCGTGTTTTTCACTATCTACCTTCGATTTCCTCAAATCCGCTATTTCAGGCACGCTCTACGTATTGTAAAGGGGAAGTACGACAAGAAGAGTGACAAGGGAGACACCTCCCATTTCCAGGCGTTGGCCACAGCCCTCTCGGGGACGGTAGGCACTGGCAATATTGCAGGCGTGGCGCTGGCCGTACATCTGGGAGGTCCTGCCGCACTGTTCTGGATGCTGGTAACCGCCTTTTTGGGTATGTGCACCAAGTTCGTTGAGGTGACCCTCTCGCACAAGTATCGTGATTTCGATGAGAAGGGGCTGGTAGCCGGTGGGCCGATGTACTACATGAAGAAGCGGCTCAACATCCATCTGAGAAACGGCAAACAGATTAAAACAGGCTATTGGCTGGGAGGATTCTTTGCTGTGACTACCATCCTCTCTTCATTTGGCTCGGGAAGCCTGCCGCAGATAAACAGCATCTCCAACTCCCTCTTCGCCACCTTCGGTGTCAGTCACATCATCACTGGGGCTGTGCTCTCTCTCCTTCTGGGATTAATCATTATTGGCGGCATCAAACGGATAGCGATGGTCACCGCGAGGCTGGTACCCATCATGGCCATCATCTATTTTGCGGGTGCGATAGCAGTCATACTTTTCAACTATCAGCATATCATCCCCTCCCTCGTATCGATCATGAGGGATCTATTCACTGGTACCTCCGCCATAGGCGGTTTTCTGGGTGCCGGGTTTTCATTTGCCTTCAACAATGGTGTAAACCGCGGACTCTTCTCGAACGAGGCAGGACAGGGCTCGGCACCCATCGCACATGCGGCAGCCAAAGCACACGAACCTGTATCGGAGGGGATGGTGGCTATTTTAGAACCTTTCATTGACACCATCATCATCTGTTTTCTCACAGGCATGGTGCTCTTGTCGTCGGGTGTGTGGAACGAGAAGCTACCCAATCAGTTTCAGAAGACAGATATAGAGGTGTTGGCAAACAGGTATGACGAGGGTGACGCCGCAGATGCAGCACTGTTGAAGAACCATCTGAACAACACTGCTTCCCTACCACTCTTCTCGGGTGTGTTGCATGTGTTGAATGGCAAGGTTGATGAAGATTACTCCATTCTTCATGCCCGTTCATTGGCAGAAAATATGGAGATCCTTGCGGGAAAACAGCCGTACACCGGGGAGATCACAGTGATTAGAGGTAAAGTGACGAATACATCCAATGACGTCATCTTCACGGGATTCTCTCTTATCCATAGTGCGCCGCTCACCACCGCAGCCTATACCAGAAGCTTCCTGGGTGATTTCGGAAAGTACATTGTCGCCATTGGGTTGTTACTGTTTGCTTTCTCCACGGCCATTGCCTGGTCTTATTATGGTGACAGGGCTGTCACCTACCTGATCGGGACAAGATATGTGCAATTTTACAGGATTATTTTTGTGGTTGGTTTTTTTCTGGCCTCCTTCACTGATACCACCATCATCTGGAATCTGTCGCTGCTCACGGTTGCTTTTATGGCGATACCCAACCTTATAGGGCTGCTGGTACTTCACAAGGAGGTGAAAACAACCATCCGTGACTACTGGAAAGGATTCAGGGATGAGTATTCCTCATAACAAACCATTCAGCGTTCCGCCATCGATCTGCAGTGTGGTGCCGTTCACTGAACGGGCCTGATCGGAACAGAGGTAACAGACCAAGTCACCCAGCTCCTGCGGATCCATATATCGCTTGTGGGGAAAAGCGGCTATCGCCTTTTGCTCATATTCTTCCACCGTCATCCCTTCCTCCTGAGCTCGTACCTGCATCAATTGTGTCACACGGTCGGTCATGAAGTAACCGGGAGATACATTATTAATGGTGATACCCTTAGCGATAAGCTCCTTACTGATGCTCTTGGCATAACTCACCACCGCCGCCCTGAAGATATTGGACAACACCATGCCAGGGGCGGGCTCCTTGACGGTGACTGAGGTGATGTTCACGATCCGTCCCCAGCCGTTCTTCTCCATGTAGGGCAAACAGAGCCGTATCATCCTGATAGTATATTTCAGCACCGATACATAGGCCTCATCCAGATCATCTTCAGTGATATCACGGAAGGTACCCGGCTTAGGGCCTCCGGAGTTGTTTACCAGGATATCGATCCTTCCGAACCGGGCTATGGTTTCACGCACAATGCGTGCATTATCATCACCATTGGCCATGTCTACCGTGAGCGCAAGCGTCTGCACGCCTAACAACGCGATCTCCTGCTGCGTATCTCTCAATGCTTCCACGTTTCTGGCACATAACACAATATTCACACCTTCACGTGCCAGTGCCACGGCACAGGCCCTGCCCAGACCCTTGCTGCTCCCCCCAATGATCGCTGTCTTTTTCCGTAAGTTGAACTGCATGTTGTTTTCGTTTGTATCTCTATAACAATGAAAAATGAACGGTTGTTTTTCGGTGGACGATATTTCTGCGAATCATACGTTAAAAAGAGCGTTTTTTCCTATCTTTGCATCCTATTTCTGAAAGAATTATGTCAAAAGAATTTACACGTACATTGATCACGTCGGCCTTGCCTTATGCAAACGGCCCTGTACATATCGGACACCTGGCAGGGGTATATGTACCTGCCGACATCTACGCCCGCTATCTGCGGTTGAAAGGTGAGGAGGTTCTCTTTATCGGCGGCTCCGATGAGCATGGGATACCCATCACCATTAAAGCACGTAAAGAGGGTGTTACACCCCAAGATATCGTAGACCGATACCATGGAATGATCAAACGATCGTTCGAGGAGTTTGGCATCACCTTCGATATCTATTCACGTACCACGTCGGAGATCCACAAGAAGACAGCGTCCGATTTCTTTCGCACTTTATATGATAAGGGGGCGTTCACCGAGCAGGAGAGCGAGCAGTATTACGATGAGGAGGCAGGGCAGTACCTTGCCGACCGTTATATCACTGGCGGCTGTCCCCACTGTGGGAACGAGAAGGCCTATGGTGACCAGTGCGAGCAGTGCGGCACCTCGCTCAGCCCCACCGACCTGATCAACCCTAAATCAGCACTCAGCGGTGCCGTGCCGGTGATGCGGACGACAAAACACTGGTACCTGCCTCTCGACCAGCATGAGGCATGGCTGCGCCAGTGGATCCTGGAAGAGCATAAAGAGTGGAAGAGTAACGTCTACGGTCAGTGCAAGTCGTGGCTCGACCTGGGTCTGCAGCCACGTGCCGTGAGCCGCGATCTCGACTGGGGTGTACCAGTTCCGGTGGAGGGCGCAGAGGGAAAAGTGCTTTACGTCTGGTTCGATGCACCCATCGGTTATATCTCCAACACCCGCGAGCTGCTACCCGACGACTGGGAGAGGTGGTGGAAAGAGGATGATACCAGGCTGGTGCATTTCATCGGCAAGGATAACATCGTGTTCCACTGCATCGTCTTCCCGGCGATGTTGAAGGCGGAAGGATCATTTATCCTGCCGGAGAACGTCCCCTCGAACGAATTCCTGAATCTCGAAGGAGATAAGATCTCCACATCACGCAACTGGGCGGTGTGGTTGCATGAGTACCTGGAGGAGTTCCCCGGAAAACAGGATGTGCTGCGTTACGTGCTCACCGCCAACGCGCCGGAGACCAAAGACAATGACTTCACCTGGAAAGATTTCCAGGCACGCAATAACAATGAGCTGGTGGCTGTTTTCGGCAACTTCGTCAACCGGGCGCTAGTACTCACGCAGAAATATTTCGACAACAAGGTTCCTGCCGCGGGGGTGCTGACCGACTACGACCGCGACACCATCGCCGACGCACAGAAGGTGAAAGAGGCAGTTGAACAGCTGCTGGAGACCTATCATTTCCGTGAAGCGCAGAAAGAGGCCATGAACCTCGCACGTATAGGCAACAAGTACCTCGCCGATGCGGAGCCATGGAAGACAGCGAAGACAGATATGGAGCGTACTGCCACCATCCTCAACATCGCACTGCAGATCACGGCCAATCTCTCCATCGTCTTTGAACCCTTCCTCCCTTTCTCAACAATAAAACTACGTACGTTCTTGCAGGCAGAAGGTCTGCAGTGGAGTCAACTGGGCGCTTTTGATCTGCTTACTGAAGGACATATGCTTGGCAAAGCGGAGCTGCTGTTTGAGAAGATCGAGGATGAAGTGATCGAGCAACAGGTGCAAAAGCTACTCGACACGAAGAAGGCCAACAAAGAGAATGGATATCGTGCAAAGCCCGTGAAAGAGAATATCCTGTTCGACACCTTTGAGCAACTGGACATACGTGTAGGCACCGTGCTGGAATGCGAGAAGGTGCCCAAGGCTGACAAGCTGCTCCGCTTTCTGCTCGACGACGGGTTGCAGCAGCGTACCATCCTCTCGGGAATAGCGGCATACTATCCCAACGCGGAAGAGCTGGTGGGCAGGCAGGTATGCTTTATTGCCAACCTTGAACCGCGCAAACTAAGGGGTATCCTCTCAGAGGGGATGATTCTCTCGGCCGAGAATGCCGATGGTTCGCTGGTGTTGGTTCAACCCACAAAAGAGGTGGCGCCGGGAAGTCAGGTAATATGATTTGCTTACTTTAACATTATCGTTGTAACTTTTTCCTGGTTTGTTCATCTATAGATAAAACAGGAATTAACTTAATAACAATCGTATGAAGAAACAAATGGTGCTTGTTGTCGTGTTACTGGTGAGTCTTACTGCTTTTTCCCAAGAGACACATCGCGTGATGGGTTGGAAGATCTCGAAAGATATTCCACAAAATGAACTGAAGCTGAATCTGGGAACCACCATCTTCACCTCATTTCCCGAGATCACTTATGAGAGACTCCTGGACTCCGATATCAGCGTGGGAGCATCGGCAGGCTTCGCATTGGATGAAGATCTTTATCCTGTTGACTTCGCCATTACACCCTATGTACGCTGGTTTTTCGGGGGAAGTGCCGAGAATCTGCAGAAGTATGGTGCCGGCTTCTTTATTGAAGCCAATGGAGGTTTATTTTCTCAGGAGACGTCAGGGGAGGATTATATCAACGGATCATATGTCTACAGCTCGGAAGACAAACTGGGTGCCGGCCTGGGTGTGGCACTCGGATGGAAGTACCTGACCCGGAACAACTGGGTGGGTGAGTTCTATTTCGGAGCAGGGCGTGATTTTGTAAATGATGGCGCCTATCCCCGCATGGGTATCACTGTCGGCAAACGTTTCTGAAGAGACGATCAACATATATCTGACAATGAGAGGAAGCAATTTCTCTCATTTTTTTTTGTGGTCATCGCCACAAAGAGGGAAGAGCGGTATAGTTAATTCGGATAATATAATGTAAATTTGTGCATTCAACAGCTAAAAATAAAGGATCAACAATGAAAATATCTGCAGGTCTAAAAAAATTTCTCCCCGATCTGATCGTGATCATGGCGTTCATACTTGTCTCGTTCCTCTACTTTGCCCCGGCAGTGATGGACGGTCGCGTGATCGCTCAGCACGACTCACTGGCGGCGATCGGACAAGGCCAGGAGCAACGTGATTATATGGAGCGGCACGATGGTGAGCGCACACGATGGAATATCTCCATGTTCAGTGGCATGCCATCCTACCAGATGAGTCCCACCTACGACTCCTCAAGGCCGCAGGATATGGCGAAAAAGATCTACTCACTCTTCCTGCCCAATTATGTCTATCTACTCTTTATCATGCTGTTGGGCTTTTACATCCTGATGCGCTCCCTGAAGGCATCACCGCTGATCAGTATGCTGGGAGCTGTTGTATGGGCTTTTTCATCCTACTTCTTCATCCTTGTCGCCGCAGGCCACATCTGGAAGTTCATCACCCTGGCCTATATTCCGCCCACGATCGCAGGGCTGGTCTATGTATACCACAAAAAATACCTGTTGGGAGGATTGCTCCTCATGCTCTTCACCGCTTTTCAGATATCGGCCAACCATATCCAGATGAGCTATTACTTTCTCTTCATGATGCTCTTCATCGTGATGGCCTTTCTTGTGGAGGCGTTCAGCACAAAACAGCTGCGCGATTTTTTGAAGTCGACTGCTGTAGTTGTTGTCGCCGGCCTTATCGGGGTGGCAGCCAATGCCAGCAGCCTCTATCACACCTACGAATATTCGAAAGAGACCATGCGCGGCAAATCGGAGCTGACACATCACGGCGCAGAGAACAAAACTAACGATGGCCTTGAGCGTGATTATATCACTGCATGGAGTTACGGCATCGGCGAGACCTGGACGCTGCTGGTGCCCAACACCAAGGGTGGAGCCTCGGTGCCAATAGCTGAGAATGAGCGGGCGATGAGCAAAGCACGTCCCGAATACCAGCAGATCTACCAGCAGCTGGGACAATACTGGGGTGATCAGCCCGGCACCTCGGGGCCGGTCTACGTGGGTGCATTCGTGCTGATGCTGTTCATCCTCGGCCTCTTCCTCGTGAAGGGTCCCCTCAAATGGGCACTGCTGGCAGCCACACTCTTCTCCATCCTGCTCTCGTGGGGGAGAAACTTCATGGGGCTGACCGATTTCTTTATCGATTATGTGCCGATGTACAATAAATTCCGTGCTGTCTCCTCCATCCTGGTGGTCGCTGAGTTCTCTATCCCCCTGCTGGCAGCACTGGCGGTGAAAGAGATCGTTGAGAAACCTGAAGCGCTGAAGCACAACATGCGCGCACTCTACATCAGCCTGGGGCTGACAGGGGGCATCGCATTGCTGTTTGCTGTCGCACCCCGGCTGTTCTTCTCCTCCTTTGTCTCCTCATCAGAGATGATGGCGCTGCAGTCGCTCCCGCCTGAACATCTCCAGCCCATTATCACCAACCTGACCGATATGCGGATCGCCCTGTTCACTGCCGACGCATGGCGCAGCTTCTTTATCATTGTCGCAGGTACAGCCATGGTATGGTTGTTCATCAGCAAAAAAATCAGGGCTGAGTGGGCCGTGGCGGGGATTCTGCTGCTCTCTCTTTTCGACCTGTGGGGCGTAAACAAACGCTACCTGAACGATTCCGACTTTGTGGCGGTGAACAACCAGCAGCAGCTCTTCACCCCATCGCCCGCCGATGAACGGATTCTGCAGGACACCACCCAATATTACCGTGTACTGAATATGGCTACCAGCACCTTCAACGATGGTGTCACTCCCTACCGGCATAAGGTGGTCGGCGGCTATCATGCAGCAAAGCTACGCCGCTACCAGGATCTGATTGATCTCCACCTCACCGCTGAGATGTCAAGCCTACAGCAGGAGATCATCAACAGTCAGGGGAGACTCGATTCAGTGGACAGCGAGGGCTTCAAAGTGCTGAATATGCTGAACACCCGATGGATCATCATGCCGGCGCAGGATGGGTCCACCCTGCCCGTGTTGAACCCGCATGCCATGGGTAACGCCTGGTTTGTGGATGAAGTGGTGTACGTGGATAGTGCCGATGAGGAGATTGAAGCATTGAGCTCTCTTGATCTTCGGAAGGTGGCTGTAGCCGACAGGCAGTACGAGCCGCTGCTGGCGGGGTACAAACCGACACCCGCCGACACTGCTTCCACCATCCTTCTTACTGAATATGACTCTGACTATCTGACATATAGTGTGGATGCGAAAAAAGAGGAACTGGCCGTCTTCTCCGAGATCTACTACCCCAGGGGGTGGCAGATCACCATCGACGGTGAGCCGGCAGAGATGATGCGTGTGAACTACACCCTGCGCGCGTTGCCTGTGCCTGCAGGGAAGCACACTATCCTGTTCCGGTTTGATCCGCAAAGTGTGAAAATAACCGACACGGTTGCTTATTTTGCCTTAGCTATCATGCTATTGACAGCAATCTTTCTGATTTACAAAACGTTTTACCGTTCTCACCAACAACGAAAAACGCCCCATTAACGACCCTATCCTGTAACGCGATAAATAAATGAGGTTATGATTCTACGCACAGTTATTATCTTTATTTTTACCTCTTCTGTGCTAAACCTGCATGCACAGAAACTCTCCTTCAGTAAAGAGGGTACTTTTAAGATCGTACAGTTCACCGACATGCATTACAAGCATGGAGACCCACGGTCGGACACTACCCTGCTGCTCATATCGAGGGTGCTGGATGCTGAAAAGCCCGACATGGTGGTCTTCACCGGTGACATTGTCACAGGTCCTGTACAACAAGGGTGGGATGCTGTAACCCGACATGTGATTGAAAGAAAGATACCGTTTGCCGTAACACTGGGCAATCATGATCATGAGCAGGGTGTAACACGTGCCACGATCATGGAGCTTGTCACCTCCTACCCCTTTAATATCAACAGCTTGTCGGCCCTAACTCCGGGCAGGGTGATGGACAATGTCATCCCTGTATACAGCAGTAAAGATCATTTGAAGGAGGCTGCACTCGTTTATTGTTTCGACTCGGGAGCATACTCCACTATAGATGGTGTGAAAGGTTACGGATGGATCACGACCGATCAGATTGCATGGTACAGGGAACAGAGCATGTATTATACCATTCAGAATAACTTCACGCCATTACCGGCTTTGGCCTACTTTCATATTCCACTGCCTGAATATCGACTGGCTTTCAACGAGGAGAAAAACCGCCACTATGGTGTAAGAAAGGAAGATGAATGTTCCCCTGCCCTCAATTCAGGCATGTTCCTTGCCATGCGGGAGATGCGCGATGTGATGGCTACTTTCGTGGGACATGACCATGTGAACGACTACATCGTGCACCATCATGATATCGCCCTTGCCTATGGATGTTTCAGCGGCTGGAAAACGACCTACACACCTGAGAGCAATGGCGCACGCGTGGTGCTGCTCAGGGAACAGAAGCGGGAGTTCGACACATGGATTCGTTGGCTGGACGGCACCATCTCACAGCGCGTGACCTACCCTGCCGATTTCACCGGTACAGGGAAATAGCTTTTCCGGATATCCTCCGGTTATCTATTACAGAGCTCCTTGAAGGCGCACCACTTGCAGTTCTTACTGTTCAGTGTCTGCGTGAAGGGAACATCCTTATTGAAGATCTCTTCAAGGATGGAATCGAAACGCTCACTGAACTGCCGCATAAAGAGAGAGATATCCTCGATGGAATGTTTATCATGGTGGATGGTAGGATCAAATTGTTCAAACACGGACCGTAAATAATAGACAGCTGGTGCTATTTTTGTGCCGGGATTCTCCAGGAGATAGAATAACCCGTATACAAACACCTGCAGGATCTGATAAGGACGTTTGTCCTTAGAGGCGTCAAACAGCAAAGCAATATCGGTGAAGTTAGTTTCCCCCGTACCGGTCTTGTAATCTATGATACGAACGGACGCTCCCACCTTGTCGATGCGGTCGATACTTCCTTTAAAATTGACCTCCAGCAGCTCGTTCACACGATAGGGTCTGTTGAAGCGATATTCAGAACCGATGTAGGTGAACGGGGTGAACTGCTTGTCCACCTCCAGTGTCTGCTTCACATAGCTGCGAAGTATCTCGCCGATAAGGTAATGCTGTCCCAACAAGGGACGAGGGTTCTTCTCGTCCTTGAAATAGTAGCGGGCAAACGCATCTTTGAGTATTTCTGTCAGGTATCCTTCATTCTTCGCGATCTCGTTCAACACATCCGGTGTCACGCTGGTGCCTTTGTACCGGTTGTAGATGGTCTCCATCAGGCGGTGAAAGATGGAGCCAAAGACATCTGCCTCCACCGACTCCTGCACGTCAGCGGTTTCGGTGAGGCCCTCCACCGCGGTAAAGTAGAACTTCAGGGGACAATCGATATAATTATTGAGCAACGATGCCGACAATGATTTCCCGTTCCCTACCCTGAACGCATCAAGACGGCGCATCACCTCGGCTGTTTTTGTTACTGCAACTGGCATCACCACTGGAATGGAGACATCATAGGTAGCCACCCGTTCAGTGATATCGAAAGTGTTGCGATAGAGATACTTCAACTGGTAGAAATAGCGGCTCACCTCACCTGTCTGCATCTCTTCGGTGCGTGTATCGTAAAGCATAAAGACCCTTTTGGCGCGACTGATCATCCGGTAGAAATGATAGGCATAGGTGCTGTCCTGATGTTCATAGGTGGGCAGGCCAAACCCTTTCCTGAGCGTGTAGGGTATAAATGAGTTGGATGGGTTGCGCAACGGGAACACACCCTCGTTCATGGAGAGGATGATCAGGTTTTCAAAATCGATGGCACGGGTCTCAAGCACACCCATCACCTGCAATCCCGACAAAGGTTCACCACTGAATGTGACGCTGATGCTGTGTGCCAGTTTTTTCAGCAGCCGGAAGAGAGTGTCCACAGTCATCACCTTCGCCTCTCTCAGCTTGTCCTGCAGACGGGTCACGGTCTTGTAATACTGTACGATGAACTCTCTCTCCAGGTCGATGGAGCGGGTGCTGCCCACGCTCATCTCTCCCTCCTGCTTCACCTCCGTGAGACGGTTGTAGAGATAGGAGAGGATCGCCTGCAGGTAACCGGCGATCTCCTCCCACCGGGTTATAGGTGTAAATAGCAGCTGCAACAATGGATGGGGAGGTATTTCGGAGTGAGGTACCACGATACGGTTAAAGGTAAGCATATGCTCCTTCAATATTCCTGCCTCCTCTTTAGCAGCCATCATCACCAGCGGATGTTGCAACAACGCTTTTACATAACGATGAAAAAAAGCGGTCTCCCCGTTCCAGCTGCGCAGGTGCAATTGTAACAGTGCAATATGCTCCACCAGACTGGAGACTGAAGCGTGTGACAGGCCATAGCCCATGGTCACGTTAATCTTGCCTATCTGGGCAGGTATCGAATAGAGTACCGGCAGCAGCAGGTGCTCATCGGGCAGCACAATAGCCGTGTTGATCGCTTCATTGGGATCGGCAATCTCTCCTGTTGCAATCAGTTCCGACAGTATCTGCGTCAGATGCTTCGCCTGACCCACCCCCGAGGAGATGCCAATCAGCTCGATCTTGGTCTTCGATGTAGCCTCATCGGGCTTCTCAATAGTGTATCGTGAGGGAAAACGTGAGAGATTCTCCTTCACCCTGAGTGAAGCCAGATTATGTTTGTCATCCATGAAGGGCGAGTCGTAGTCCCAGTAGAAATCGGCCATCCCCATGTTCTTGAGATGTTCCATCAACACTGTCTCTGCAGGGGTGAGTGCATTCAACCCTACAAAAACATAACTCTCGGTACCCCACTCCTGCACCTCTTTTCTTCTGGCACGCTCGGCCACCTCGCGGAACATCATCCCCTCGTATGCATGCCCTTTTCCACTCAGCTCAGTCCTGAAGGAGCTGTATAGCTCGTGCAGCACTTTCCATGTCTCTTGAAACCGTTGCTTGGTCTCATTTCCCTCCACCGGCATAAAGTGGGTCCAAAAGCGGCGGATGGCATCGATCTGTGGCTCGGTGAGATGAGACATATCGTCGTCAAGCGACCTGAAATCATGTACATTGCGAAAGAGCTGTCGCGCATCGACCATATATTTATCCACATCGTCAAAATCATTCAGCAGCATCTCCCCCCAGTAGAGAAAATCGTCGAACGTCTCATCCGAACCGCTGATCCTGCAGAAATGATCATACAGCATCACCAGCATCTCTATCCTGTCGGCCGGCTGATGGTCGGAAAGAGTGGCGAAAAGCTCCTGGATGGTGATGACTGAAGGTGAGAAGAGCGGCTTGTCGGCGATCTCGGTCAGGTATTTCTGAAAGAAGATGCCCGCACGTCGGTTAGGAAAGACGAACGTATGCTTGTAGAGCGCATTACCCAGTTGTGCATAAAACTGTTCAGCGATGCTATGTAGAAATGGTACCATGGTTTGCAGCATATGTGAAGCACAAAAGTAAGAAAAATATATGAACCATGAAGGATAGAAAAAGCCGCAGGGATGAATCCCTACGGCTTTCAGGTTTTATCGTGATAGGTATAGATAATGATCTCAGACCACACCCTGTGCCATCATGGCGTCGGCCACCTTCATGAAGCCGGCGATATTCGCACCCTTCACGTAGTTGACAAATTGTCCGCTCTTTCCATGCGCGACACACTGCGCGTGAATATCGCTCATGATCTGATGCAGCCAGCGGTCTACCTCTTCATTACTCCAGGAGATATGCATGGCATTCTGCGTCATCTCCAGTCCCGAGCAGGCGACACCTCCGGCATTCACCGCCTTGCCGGGAGCAAAGAGCATCTTTTGTTCCATGAAGAAGTCCACTGCTTCGGCCGTACAGCCCATGTTGGATACCTCGGCAACGAGTATCACACCATTCTCTTTCAACTTGATGGCATCTTCCAGATTGAGTTCGTTCTGAATGGCACAGGGCAGCGCGATGTCCACCTTGCACTCCCATGGTTTCTTGCCCGGATAGAAAACAGCATTGGGGAATTCATCGGCATAGGGGGCCACCTCATCATTGCCCGAGTTGCGCAGCTCCAGCATATACTCAATTTTCTCGGGTGTGTTAACACCTTCAGCATCGTAGATATATCCGTCAGGTCCGGAGATTGCCACCACTTTTGCTCCCAGCTCGGAGGCCTTGGTCACGGCACCCCAAGCCACGTTTCCGAAACCGGAGACGGCAACGGTCTTACCGAGGAGGCTTATTTGATGTGCTTCACACATTTTCTCCACGAAGTAGAGGGCACCAAAGCCGGTTGCTTCAGGGCGCAGGCGTGAACCGCCAAACGACATCCCTTTTCCGGTGAAGGTGCCGGTATGTTCGCGGGCCAGCTTCTTATACATGCCGAACATGTATCCCACCTCACGACCGCCCACACCGATATCACCGGCTGGCACATCAGTGTCAGGACCAATGTTTCTCCAGAGCTCCATCACAAATGCCTGGCAGAAACGCATGATCTCCGCCTGTGAACGACCTTTAGGGGCAAAGTCCGACCCACCCTTACCACCTCCCATAGGGAGTGTAGTGAGCGCGTTCTTGAAGGTCTGCTCAAAACCTAAAAACTTTAGAGAGGAGAGTGTCACTGAGGGATGGAAACGAATACCTCCCTTGTAGGGACCTATGGCACCATTGAACTGTACACGGTAACCGATATTCACATGTACTTTCCCATTGTCATCTACCCAGGGAACTCGAAAGGTAAAAACACGATCGGGCTCAACAATGCGTTCAATGATACCCTCTTTCTCAAATTCAGGATGCTGGTTGTAGACATCCTCGATAGAAACCAGCACTTCTCTCACGGCTTGTAGGTATTCCGACTCGCCCGGATGCTTGGCCTCAAGCTGTGTCATTATGTCATTCACTTTCATATAATATAGGTTATTTAGGGAATTTATCTGACAAAGGTATAGATTAATTTAGAATTATGACATTATTCTCCCACTTTTTCAACAAAAAACGGCTATTTTTTATTTCTTCAACCAATTCGGATAAAACACTTATAGAT
>CAYUQE010000049.1:0-13640 GCA_964446805.1 uncultured Proteiniphilum sp.
TGCATGTCCTCTCAAGTATTCATTATATCATGGATGCCATAGGTCCGGAGAAGGTGTATACTACCGGGGGAATACGTCATTATACAGATGGTTCATGTGATACACCAGATATTATGTTGGGATATTTTGATTATCCAGACAGGAATAATCTGGGAGCCTTTACAGTACAGTTAGGAGCCAATTATGTGGACGGTGTATCCAAGAAGTGGGGAAGTATGGATTTCAGGATTGTTGGCTCGAAAGGTTCGTTGGATGTTGGCTGGGATAAAGTGGTCTTGAAAACAATCGAAGATGTGAATACGAAGGATTTTGAGGTATTGGAACAATTGGGGCAAGGGATGGATGTTCCCGAAAAAGTATCTCCCCGGGAGTTTGTTTTTCATGCGGAGAAAGGGTATAGAGGAGGGCATTATGATCATCATTTTAATTTTTTTAATGGTATCAGGAACAACACACCTTTGACGGCAGATCTCCTTTTCGCTGTCAGAACGGCTGCCCCGGCACTGTTAAGTTATGAGAGCTATTTACGCAATGAAGCAATTAAATGGGATGCCCTGAAACTCAAAATAAAAAAATAAACAAGATGAAACATGGAGGAATTATTCTTGTCCTTTTACTGACAATTGTCTCTTGTAATGTATCGAAAAACAGCGGTACACAACAGACGCCAATGGGTAAAGGAACGACCTCTCGCCTCTCAAAAGAAGAGAAGAAAGAGGGATATAAGGTACTTTTCGACGGTACATCCATGTCGCAATGGACAGGAAACACGGATGAATATGTTTTGGAAAACGGTACTATTGTCATGTATCCGAAAACCGGACATGGGAATTTATACACGAAACAAGCGTTTGACAATTTTGTCCTGCGTTTTGAGTTTTTACTGACACCTGAAGCGAACAGCGGACTAGGATTGCGGCACAAGATGATCACCACGCAAAGCGGATATGATGGAATGGAACTACAGATACTTGATAATGAAGCGCCTATCTATAAAGATTTAAAGCCCTATCAATACCATGGGTCGGTATATGGATGGATACCCGCAAAAAGGGGCTTTCTGAAACCCGTGGGTGAATGGAATTATCAGGAAGTGATAGCGGATGGGGATCATATTACAGTGAAACTTAACGGAACAGTTATACTTGACGGTAATTTAAGAGAGGCCACGAAAAATAGTCCTCCAGAACATATTCCGGCTTCTCTGTTTTACGAGAAAGGGCCTATTGTATTCCTGGGACACAACTCGGTTGTTAAGTTTCGAAATATTCGTGTGAAAGAGCGGACAAAATGAACGCTTGATGAAAACGAGATGTAGTCTCTCCTGGCGTCTTACTTTATGAGCGTGATGAACTCTTCACGGGTTCTCTGTTCGCGGAAAACACCTGTGAAATCGGAGGTGGTGGTGATTGAGTGTTGCTTCTCCACTCCCCGCATTTGCATACACATATGTTGTGCTTCAATCACCACCATCACCCCCATGGGGTTGAGTGTATTCTGAATGCACTCTTTAATCTGAGTGGTGAGACGCTCCTGCACCTGCAAACGACGCGCGAACACATCCACCACACGTGCAATCTTACTCAGTCCGGTGATATATCCATCGGGTATATAGGCTACATGGGCCTTACCGAAGAAGGGCAGCAGGTGATGCTCACACATCGAGAAAAGATCGATATCCTTCACGATCACCATCTGACGGTAGTTTTCCCTGAACAGGGCGGAACGAAGGATCTCTTCAGGATCCTGCCAGTATCCCTTGGTCAGATACTGCATTGCCTTGGCCACACGATCGGGTGTTTTCGCCAGTCCCTCACGACCCGTATCTTCACCCAACAATGAGAGCACATCTCTCATATGATCTGCCATCAGGGCTCTGTTCTGCTCTAGTTCTTTAGGAGACATCGCTTTTCATTTCAGTTTTATGTCCTAGTCCCCATTACTGGGGGTCTGATTAATAGGTATCTTTACTTCATCCACCACAATATACATCTCTTTGCCAAATGAGGGGAACGATCTTCTGATTTCAGCCAATACACTCTCCGCCTCTTCTCTCCCTTGAAAATTGCCTACACGCAACCGCCAGAAGGGTGATTCAAACAGTACCGCCGTTTCATGCTGAGGGAAAGAGTTGTTGAGGAGACTTTGCTTGTAGTAGGCTTCATTCTTGGAGGTACGCTGGTTATTACCGGAGAAGGCCTGTATCTTGTAACCGCGCATCTTATGGTATTGCACCGACCCGTCGGTAGTGGAATAGATTCTTCTGGGAGGTGCCATGGAACGGCCCAATACATTTTTGATGCTTTCGTCTTCGTAGATCGCCACACGACCTTTTCCCGGAACAACCGATGTAAGCTCATTTAGAATTTCATTCCTTTGTGCTGCTTCCTGCGAAAAGACTGTGACCGAAATAACAGACAACAAGAGAAGAGCGATGAGGCAGGGTGAGAATTTCATCTTTTTTTATGCAAAGATAAAGAATTACCACAGACTCAGGTTGAATCTGTGGTGAATTTCTGTTAACAGGTTAAAATGCCTCAATGATCGGCATGAACTTATCCACCGCCAGTGAAGCACCACCGATAAGACCACCATCCACGTCAGGGTTGGAGAAGAGCTCTTTCGCGTTAGAGGCATTGGCACTGCCGCCATAAAGGATAGATGTATCATCGGCCACTGCCTGACCATACTTCTCTGCCAGCGTCCTGCGAATAAAAGCATGCATCTCCTGTGCCTGCGCTGCCGTGGCTGTCTTGCCGGTACCGATAGCCCACACCGGCTCATAGGCCAGCACAATCTTGCCGAAATCATCTGCGGAGAGATCAAAAAGGGAGGCTGCGATCTGTGATTGCACCACCTCGAAATGCTGTTCCGACTCTCTCTCGTCCAACACCTCTCCCACACAGAATATGGGAGTAAGCCCGTTGGCAAGAGCCAGTGTCACTTTTTCCTTCAGTGTGGCTGCAGTCTCGTGGTAATAAGCCCTGCGTTCGCTGTGTCCCAGGATCACATACTGCGCTCCTGTAGATGCAATCATTGCTGCTGAGATCTCACCGGTGTAGGCTCCGGACACCTTGTCGGCACAATTCTGCGCTGCAACACCTATTCTGGAGGTGTCGATACTGGCGGCAACGCCTGCCAGATGGATGAACGGTGTGCCGATAACCACATCACAGTTCACCGTTTTGCCTTTCAGTGCCTCGTTCAACTCTTGCGCCAGTGCAAGCCCTTCCTGCAGGTTCATATTCATTTTCCAGTTACCTGCTACAATGTTCTTTCTCATAAAAAAATATATTAATAATTAGTGATACTTTATGCTTTATGCTTTATATGGGATCCCCCTTCGTTGATTTTCTTCCTATCGATCCATTTGATGAGCCACAGCGGCAAGATAAGGAGCGCAATGAGGAGTATGAGATGAAGCACGGCCCTTTTCTCCGGATCGCTCCTTTTGATCAGTCCGGACTCATCCAGTGAAGAAGGCAACCTGTCGATACGGGGCAGGCTGCTGTCGTCCCATTTATTGATCACATCACCGTTTTTCAACAGCATCAACCCGGGGTTGGACCGAATCATCGTCTTGAGCACCCGCTCATCGGCATGCGTGAACTGAAAACCTGTCTGATGCTCCTCCTCCCATAACCCCACCTGATCGGCAGCTGTGGAGGTGACAAGATAAAAAGGATATCCCTGCTTCCGGGCATACTTCCCTACCTCCTTAAAACGATCCAGATACCGCTCACTCGTCTCGTCGAGGGAGTAAGCAATCATCAGAAACATATAGGAAGGTTCATTCAGGATGATGTCAGTGATCTCACCTCCTGTTTGCCATGTACCGTCAGCTGCATCGAAGTACAGCGATTCGATCGCAAAATCCTCAATGGCAGGCTTCTCTCCCTTCTTTACCAGTACCGTCCTCATATCCACGAATGTCCAGGTGGAATCGTTCCAGGGGTAGTTCTCTTCAGTGAACGCCTTCTCTTCACCATCCTTGGCATAGATGAAGAGCGTCTCCAGCACATCGGCTTTCTGGGGATCAACAACCATCTGGCGGGTTATGTTTGCTCCGATCTTGTAGGGACGAAAGTCGAACAGCGGCAGCCTGTAGAGATTATGCAGTGCAAAAAGCAGTATGAAAAGCAGCGTGAAGAGTGCGGCCACAGGTGCCATCCTCAATGAGAAGAGCGGTTTGATCTTCTCCCATCCGACAAGCAATAGCAAGCTTCCGGCGAGGAGGATGAGGTTCTTGAAGAATGTATGCCAGTTGCTGATGATCAACGCATCACCAAAACAGCCACAATCGGCCACCGGGTTGGTCAGGGCGATCCACAATGTGAGTGGTGTGAAGATGAGCATGAACAGCAGGATCATCCGTGTGGTCTCTCGCCGGTAGATACCGAGCAGAAGAAACAGACCGAGTGAAAACTCGGCCACCACCATAAGCAGGGCCAGGGGCAACGCCAGGGGGAACAGCTGCGTCAGTCCTGTTACAATAAGGTAATCCTGAATCTTATAGGTGAATCCCAGCGGATCAACTGCTTTCACCATGCCGGAGAAGAGAAAGGTCGTCCCCACAATAATGCGGGACAACAACAGCAGCAGTTTCACCGTTTTACCTGTTGAGCTCATTCTCATTATGCGTCGAAATGCAGTTTTATCAAACCAAAGATGGCATAATTGATCATATCCTTATAATTGGCATCCACACCCTCCGAGATAAGTGTCTCACCGTTGTGGCTCTCGATCTCTTTCGTGCGGTAGATCTTAGTCAATATCAGATCGGTGTACGAGCTTACACGCATGCTCCGCCATGCCTCATCGTAATCATGATTCTTGTCGCTCATCAACGCCTTGGTTTCTGCCATGAAACCGTCATACATCGTCAACGCCTTCTCTGCTGTGATATCGACTGTGTCGGCAAAACCCGACTGCAATTGAATCAGCCCGATGATACCGTAGTTCACGATGCCAACAAATTCGGGGAAGATACCCTCATCCACCCTCCTCTCTTTTTTCAATTCAAGAGAACGGATGCGTTTAGCCTTGATGAGAATCTGATCGGTCACCGATTCGGGGCGGAGTATGCGCCATGAGGCACCGTAATCGGAGAGCTTCTTGACAAATATTTCGCGGCAGAGAGTGATAACTTCATCAACTTGTTTGCTGGTAACGTCCATTCTGAAATTAAATAATCTGTTTAACATCACTGAGGTGCAAAGATAGATAAAAAAAAGGTACAAGACTTGGATCTTGTACCTTTTCTCTCTGTAGCGGTGGTATGTTTTCAGGAAATACGGATCGACTTACCTACACGCAAAGTCGTTTTAGAGGTGATATTGTTCATCGAGCAGATCTTGCTCACTGAAACGCCGTAACGTCTGGAGATAGCTCCCAGCGTATCGCCCTTCTTGATCCTGTGATGCTTCACATCACCCGAAACATACTTGTTGGTACTGTTGGATGCTTCCTTATAGCTGGATGAGCTGCTTGACACCCTCACCGAGCTGCTTCTGGTGGTCTTCTTGTAACTCGAATTGGTCACCAGATACTCATCACGGTGCGTAACCTTGTTCTCAAAATCGATGATGAAGTTGGGGTTGATGGGCTTGCCCAGGAAACGTGTTTCAAAGTGCAGATGCGAACCGAATGAGCGACCGGTATTACCGGCCAGACCGATAGGCTGTCCCGACAGTACAAAATCATTCTCTGCCACCAGAAACTTGGAAAGATGACCATAAACGGTCTCCAGACCATTCACGTGCCGGATCACCACATAATAACCATAACCGCGGCGTTCAAATTGCTTCACGCGGATCTTCCCGTCGAATGCTGCGTAAATCGTATCTCCTGTATGCGCCTTGATGTCGATGCCGTAGTGATAACGGCGACTGCCCCTTCTGCCGAAATTGGAAGTCATGTGACCTACGGCAGGCATGGAGAAATTGTCAAGATCAACAATAAAGGTATCGGGGGCATTTTTCAGACTGCCATAAATATTTACATTATTGTTCATCCACATGCCTCCGTAAATATCGTCGGCAGGGATCTCACTGGGATCGAAGATCTCCCTGCTCACCTCAGCCTCCTCCAGCTGGGACAAATCCATCTTCAGCTTCAATCCGTCGGCAAATAATCCGGTCTGGTCACTTAAGCTGTTACTGTGTAGTTGTTTATGAATCACTTCAGACCTGTTTTTGTCGGAAGCTTGTGGGGTAGATTGCGAAAATGCGGTCAATGTGAAGAACATCAAGGTCGCGGGCAATAATAAGCTTGCTTTTGCTGAAAAATGTTTCTTATTCATTTTCTCCTGACTCTTGTTTATTAATAATTTTCCAATTGTAATGCGCTGTTTACAGTTCATCGTTTGCGTATAAATAGGGAAGTAAACAGGAAGTATAGGTGAAAATCTCATCTCCTGTAAAAAAACGTTTCAACTCAATGGCTGCTGCGTCTAAAGTATCAGAAGCGTGTACTATGTTTTCCTGTACACTCATACCAAAATCACCTCTTATGGTTCCGGGCAGTGCATCTCTTCCATTCGTAACACCTGCCAGCTTTCGTACCACATTCACTGCATCAAGGCCTTTCAGTGCCATGATTATCACGGGAGCAGCCTGCATTGAATCTTTTATCCGACCGAAAAAGGGTTTATCCTTTAAATGTGCGTAATGTGCTTCGAGCGTCTCATCGGTTAATTGCATCATCTTTAAACCCACAATCTGTAATCCTTTCTTTTCGAAGCGGGAAATCACTTCTCCCAGGATCATTCGTTGAACTGCTGATGGTTTTAGAATTACTAAAGTAACCTCCATGAATAATTAAATATTAAGAAAACGACCTTTTAATTACTGATTTTTTTCCCTAATTGTATTCAAAGTAAACTTTTAATTATTTCTTCTCCAAATTATCGACCTGATTTTTTAGAGACCTTAAGGGAGCAAATGGTGTAAAATTAGCGCATAATACTGCTATCCAGCGTGTTAGATACAAATATGTTATAAAACATATATCACTGATTTTAAACACCATATGCATTTATTAACCATTCATTAACAATATTGCAGTGAGAAGTGGAAAAGTGATGGAAAAGCAAGTCATATTATCACTTTTTGCAATTTTTAATATCCCGATCATAAAATGGATTGAAAAACCGAATAAGAATAAAGAGTTTTCAGTATCTTTGCCCCAATTTCGGATTAAATCTGTAGGGTTCAGGCAAATGCCATATCTTTTAAATCACTAAGAAAGAATGTTTAAATACAAGCTAATCAACAACATCACCGGTTGGATCGTGTTTGCCACAGCAGCCATCGTTTATCTGCTTACCATTGAACCCACTGCCAGTTTCTGGGATTGCGGCGAATTTATCACCTCTGCCTATAAACTGGAAGTAGGACATCCCCCCGGTGCCCCCATCTTCATGTTGGTGGCCAATCTGTTTACGCAGCTTGCACAGGATCCGTCGCAGGTGGCCAAAATGGTCAACGGCATGTCGGCACTGATGAGCGCCTTCACCATTCTCTTTCTTTTCTGGACCATCACGCACCTCACCCGTAAACTACTGATCAGCAGGGATGAGCCCGAGCTGACAAGGGGACAATCGATCGCCGTGATCGGCAGCGGACTGGTGGGAGCATTGATCTACACATTCTCCGACACCTTCTGGTTCTCAGCCACGGAGGGTGAGGTATATGCCTTCTCCTCCATGCTCACAGCACTGGTATTCTGGCTTATTCTCAAGTGGGAAGACAATGCTGACAAGGCTCACTCCGACAAATGGCTCGTGCTTATTGCCTATATCATGGGATTATCCATCGGCGTGCACCTGCTCAACCTGCTCTGTATCCCTGCCATCGTGCTGGTATACTATTTCAGGAAAAATGAGAATGCCACCTGGAAAGGGGCATTGCTCTCATTACTGGTCTCCTTCGGCCTTATCGTTGTATTAATGTGGGGCATCATTCCCGGATTTACCAAGGTGGGTGGTTGGTTCGAGCTCTTCTTCGTGAACAGCCTCGGCATGGGCTACAATACAGGGCTATTTGTCTACCTGATACTGCTGGTGGCAAGTTTAGCCTGGGGGCTGTTTGAGACGCTATCAGAGAAAAAGAACGATTCCAGGGCACGAACGGCACTCTTTCTGAGTGTAGGTCTCGCCGGCATCTTTTTCATCGGCGGCAAGGTTTGGCTTTGGCTGCTGTTAATCGCCCTGGGGGGCTGGTTTTCATTTAAATATAAAAAGTTGAACGTCCAGTTCATCAACCTGGTCATGTCGAGCCTGATGGTCATCCTCGTAGGCTTCTCCGCTTACACCCTGATTCCCATCCGTTCGGGGGCCAACACCCCACTCGACCTCAACTCACCCGAGGATGTGTTCTCGCTGGGCAAGTATCTCAACCGCGAACAGTACGGGCAGACACCAGTCATTCACGGCTCTACCTATGCCTCCAAGATAGCTAGAAATGCGGACGGGTCGGCCATCATTGATAACGAAACCACCGTCTATAGCCGTATACTGAAAACCTCTCCCGATCAGAAAGACCGCTATGAGAAGACCACCTCAGGCAGCTATAAGTATACCAACACGATGCTTCTTCCCAGAATGCATTCCAATCCCAATAACCCCAGCTTCAGGAATCATATCCTTGGTTACGAACGATGGGGAGGGGTCACCGACCAGACGCTGAAACCCACCTTCTTGCAGAATATGAGGTTCATGTTCAGCTATCAGCTCAATTACATGTACTGGCGTTACTTCATGTGGAACTTCTCCGGTCGCCAGAACGACATACAGGGTGACGGGGGAATCACTACCGGCAACTGGATCACCGGCATCTCCCTTATCGATGAGCATCTGCTCGGTCTCGGCCCCCAGGACAATATTGCTCCCGACATTGTCAACAACAAGGGAAGGAACAAGTATTTCATGCTGCCGCTGCTGCTGGGTATCATCGGCATCCTCTATCAACTGCGGATGAAGGAGAAGGGATACAGGAGCTTTGCAATCGTCTTCCTGCTCTTCTTCATGACGGGATTGGCCATCATCCTCTATCTGAATCAGACGCCATTTGAACCGCGTGAGCGCGATTATGCCTATTCGGGCTCGTTCTATGCCTTCTCCATCTGGGTGGGCATGGGTGTGGCCGGCATCAGCCTCTTCCTGCGGAAATATATCAAAAACACTACCGCCGCCACTGCCATGGCTACGGCAGCAGCACTCCTGGTACCGCTACAGATGGCATCACAGAACTGGGACGACCATGACCGCTCAGGCAGGACGCTGGCACGTGATACCGGCATGAACTACCTCAGCAGCGTCGGCCCCAACGGCATCGTCTTCACCAACGGCGACAACGACACCTACCCTCTCTGGTACGTGCAGGAGACCGAAGGCTTCCGCACCGATGTGCGGGTGACTAACCTCAGCTTCCTGCAGACCGAATGGTACATCGATCAGCTACTGCGCCCCGCCTACGAATCGGAGCCGCTGCCCATCAGGTGGTCACAACCCGCCTATTACGGTGAGATGGGATCGGCCGCCTTCGTCCTCACCAAAGAAGAGATTGAAAACGTGCTGCGACAGAACAATATTCCTCCGGTATCGTTCGGTACCTACTACGACGCCAGTGCATTCAGAGACACGCTCTCGCTGAAGCAGACGATGGAGAACCTGAGAACAGGTCAAAACAGCAGGCCCAACAACCCGTTCAGTACGGGGGAGACACAGATCATCCCGGGAAATGTGCTCGTGCTCGATGTAGATACTGCCGGTGTGGATTGGGAAGCACTCCATGCTAAACCGGGCAACAGGATGTATATCAACCTGAAAGATAAATCATCTGTCTACCGTCAGGAGCTAATGATACTGGAGATGCTCAGCAATATCAACGATGACAACTGGCAGCGATCGATCCATTTTGCCACCACCATCACGCCCAATCTCTACTTGAACCTGCAGGAAAGCAACTTCTCACTCAACGGACTCACCTACCAGGTGGTGCCCGGCACACCGCTCAGCAGTGGTGTCAACACCGAAGCGGCCTACGACAATATGATGAACAAGTTCCGCTGGGGTGGATTGGAACGTGATCCCGATATCTATCTCGATGAAACAAGCAGGAGAATGATCTCCACCTTCCGGCTCTACTTCACCCATCTTGTCAATGCACTGATAGAAGAGGGGCAGAACGATAAGGCACTGGCAGCCCTCGACAAAGCCAACACGATGATGCCCGCCAGTGCCGTACCCTACGGTACCGACGGAGTCCACTTCGCAAGAGCCTACTACCGTCTGGGTGAGAAAGCGAAAGCCGAGGCGATTATCACGGAGATCAGTGAACGGATCAACGGTAACCTCGACTGGTTTGCACGGCTGAAACCAATGCAGATATCCGGCACGCTCTCCGATGTGGTGTATAACAACATCAACCCCTCCCTGCTCATCACCTCCATTTATCAGCAGTATGACAAGGAGAGATACAAGGTGATGACCGATGACCTGTTGCAACGAGCAGCGTTCTTCTACGCCCAGGGAATCGCCTACGTGGGTGACGTGATCCTGAAGGAGATCACCGATACGGCCGTACGCGGATACTATTCAATCAATCCTGAAGACACGCTGGCACGTGCCTCGGAGGAAGAGACAATGCAAAAAGCACTGCAGATGATGCAACAGTTCAGTCCCCGCTTGCTGGAACAGTACAGTACATCCACAGAATAATCATCAGCATAAGCATACGACCCTGTTTGAGTACAGGGTCGCATACCTATGTCAATGCGCAACCAGACAACTTGCACTTATGCTTATTGAACAACCTCCTATTCTTTACAGGTTACTGTTTCCTGAATCTCTCTGGCGGATAAGGGTACCTGCGCAGAAAACGGTCTATCTCACTTTTGATGATGGTCCCATACCTGAAGTCACGCCCTGGGTGCTCGACCTGCTTGACATCTACTGGGTGAAAGCCACCTTCTTCTGCGTGGGTGACAATGTACATAAGTATCCCGAAGTATACCGGCAGCTGTTGGAACGAGGACATGCAACCGGCAATCATACCTTTCACCATCTGCAGGGCTGGAAGAGCAAAACCTCTTCATTGCTGGCTAATACCGCCAAAGCAGCGGAGCTGATCCATTCAGGTCTGTTCCGTCCCCCCCACGGTCATATGCGTGTGCATCAGAACCGGGCATTGCATCAGGCAGGTTACAGTGTGGTGATGTGGGATGTGGTCACCCGCGACTACAGTCGCTTTATGACACCCGCACAGGTACTGGAAAATGTAAAGAAATATACACGCGACGGCTCCATCATCGTGTTCCATGACTCACTGAAGGCGGAAAAGAATATGAAGTACGCCCTGCCACGCGCCATCGAATGGCTGCAAGACGAAGGTTATACCTTCGCGCTGATACCACGGTAGAGCGATTTCAAACGCCTACCGGTACTATTGATAGTATTCGTCTCAATTCGCTTTTCTATCACTCAAAAAACAAAAATGACCAAGCGCGGGAATCTCTTGAAGACAGTTCTGTTCCTTCTTGTTCTCTGCACATCCTTCCCTCTCACTGCACAGATTAAGGGAACAATCACCGACAACCAACACAAACCCATTGAGTTCGTAAATGTAGCGTTATACGCTTTGCCCGACACCACCTTCATCACCGGTGCCGTAACTGACAGCCTGGGGATTTACACCATCACCACCGACCGTGTGAAAAACAGCCTCATAAAAGTGACCATGGTAGGATTTAAGCCCGGACTATCGGTGATCACCGATGAGGTGACTCCCGTGGTGCGTCATTTAACCCTTGAAACGGACGAAAAAATGTTACAGGAGCTGGTGGTGGAGGGAGAACGTCCCGTGATGAAAGCCGAAGCAGGACGCCTCATCTACCATATCTTACCCCTGGTTCGCAATAAGCCGGTCACCAACGCCTATGATGCGTTGAAAGAGATACCGGGTGTGATGGAACAGGATGAACAGCTGACACTCATCGGTGCCAGTGGCATAACCGTGCTGTTGAATGGTCAGAAAACCTCCATGACTTATGAGCAGCTGATGACACTGCTCAGGAGTATCCCTGTCTCACGCCTTGAGGATGTGGAAATCATGTACAGCGCCCCACCTCAATACAATATACGCGGTGCTGCAATCAATGTCATCCTGAAACAGGAGAGTGGTGAATCGCTACATACACCCTGGCAGGGTGAACTGTCGGGCGGCTATACCCAAAGAGTTTATGGAAGTGAGAACGGAAGGGCGAACCTATACTATGTAGGTAAGCAGACAACCGTCGATCTGCTGTACGGATACAATCGTTATACGATCCTCTCCTCGGAGCGTCTCAAGGCCAACCATCTGCTGCAGGAGCAACGTTATCTGATCGACCAGCAGAGCGAAGGAGTGAATCATATAAGCACCCATAACCTCAGGCTGGCTGCCGACCACAAGCTGAAGAACAGGGATGTGGCAAGCATCTCCTACACAGGTCAGTACGGACGGAGCCATTTAGACCAGACTGCCACCACTGCAATCTCCGGAACCATTATCGGATCAGATATCGGCTCCGAAGGGCCCAACACCATGCACAATATCAAAGCAGACTACTCCTCTCATATCGGACTCAACGCGGGTGCGGACTATACATGGTATCACGACCGGTCGGATTACACCCTTCTCAATGCGCAACCTGAATCCTCCTCCCTGCCGGAAAGGATAGAATCCTCCTCCTCGCAGACCATCCACCGTACCTTCTTCTATGCCCACCAGACTGTTACACTTAAAAAAAGCTGGCAGCTCAACTACGGGTTAAACTACTCCCTGGCACAGACACTTAACAAAGCGGATGCGGAGAAAAACGATGAACCCTACGAAGAGGCCACCTTCGACACAGCACAAAATGAAGGTATATGGAATATCTTTGCCGGCTTCTCCAAAACACTCTCACCGAAGCTCTCTCTGCAGGCATCACTGGCAGCTGAGTTTTATAATTCTACGGAGCAGAGGGGAGAGATTAAAAAGAGACTATGGAACGATATGGCATGGTTTCCCACACTTAATATAAGCTATAACCATTCTGCCAATCATATCCTGCAGCTGGAGCTTTCTTCCGATAAAACATACCCTCCTTACTGGAGCCTCAATCCGTCGGTTTACCATTTCGGGGCCTATGGTGTGGCCTACGGAAACCCGCTGTTGCGGCCTCTCAAAGTGTACAGTGCCGGATTGACCTATATCTACAAACAGACATATGTGATCCGTCCCTTCTTCAATCATATTACCGACTACTACACACAGCTGCCCTACCAGTCGCGGGACCAATTGCGGCAGGAGTTTGTGATGCAGAACTTCAACTATCAGCAGACAGTGGGCTTGCTGATGGTACTCCCTTTCCATTTAGGGAAGAAAGTCTCCTCTCGTCTTGTCATCAACAGTATGTATCGCCACGAGAAGGACGACAGCTTCTACGATATCCCTTTCGACCGGAAAACAGTGGTCGGCTTTATCCAGCTCAACTCAGACATACGCCTCTCTGCCAAGCCAGACCTGAAAATGAACATATCGGGCTATTATGCTACACCCGGTGTCATTCAGGGTATCTACGACCTGGGATGGCTGGCGGATCTTTCAGCAGGATTA